>DAIOET010000563.1:0-2974 GCA_036746135.1 Cupriavidus sp. | reverse complement strand
TCTTGCTCGACTGACTGGCGCGGAATGCGCGCCAGGGTCAGCACAACCGGAGACGTGCGAGCGTCTCGGAATGACGATTGTGCTAAGGGCATAGATGCCCCCAAGCTACTCCCCTTTAACTTCCCTCTTTGGAAGGGAATCGTGATCGTCGGAAACACCGGCGATCACGTTGGAGGCGATTATAAGGGAACTCCGAGGAAAAATGTTGCGCCACTTAGGTGGGGTTTGTATGTATTAAGGTTGAGACATAAATGCCGTGCGGACCAGTTTGTAAAGTGATGCAACCTGTCACGCACGCATAAGCATATGCACCTATGCTATGAAAATTGGTTCGGACGATGTGCACCAGACTGGACAGGCGTGCATCCCGTGCCCACCGCATTCACCCTATGTGTCATTGCGGATGTTTTGAGAGGGATTCACCGTAGTGCCCATCGACAACAAGGAAACGTCATGCCGGCCCCCACTACGCTTCAGACGCCCGACAATCACTCGACCCGCCCCAAGCCCCGCAACAACACCTCCCACCAGCAGAATGGCCACGCCACGCCGGAGATCGCGCCCGAGTCGCGCATCGTCGTCGGCAACGGTCACGCCCGCGTTGGCGCCGCGCCGCAGCCTGAATTCGTGCAGCAGTACCGCGAAGACAGTGGTGCGCTGCGGGCCGAGATCGTGGAGGGATTGCGCGGCAGGCAGGCGCGTATCAGTCCAAAGTTCTTTTACGACGTGCTGGGTTCCAGGCTGTTCGAAGCCATCACGGACCTGCCCGAGTACTACCCCACACGTACCGAGGCATCGATCTTTGCCACGGCCGCGCCGGCCATTGCCGCGCGCGCCGGCAACGGCTGCGTACTGATTGATCTGGGCGCCGGTAATTGCCAGAAGGCGGCGCGCCTGTTTCCGAGCCTGCATCCGGCGCAGTACGTGGCCGTGGATATCTCCGTCGATTTCTTGCGCGGCACGTTGACGGGCCTGCAGCAGCAGAATCCCCAGATCCCGATGCTCGGGCTGGGCGCCGATCTCTGCGGGCCGCTCGACCTGCCCACCAGCGTCAGGCGCGGCCGGAGGTTGTTCTTCTATCCAGGGTCCAGCATCGGCAACTTCACGCCGATCGATGCCCTGGCGCTGTTGCAGCGGCTGCGTGCCGCGGCTGGCCCCGGCGATGGCGTGCTGATTGGCGTGGACCTGTACAAGGACGCCGATACGCTGGTGGCGGCCTATGACGATGCGCTGGGCGTGACGGCCGCGTTCAACCGCAACGTGCTGCGCAACGTGAATCGCATCGTAGGTAGCGACTTTGTGCTGGACGACTGGCGCCACGCGGCCACGTTCGACACACAGGCATCGCGCATCCAGATGCATTTGCAGGCCGAGCGCGACGTGACCGTGCGCTGGCCCGGCGGTACGCGGCAATTCATGGCAGGCGACCGTATTCATACCGAAGACTCGCACAAGTACCGGCAGGAGGACTTTGCGATCCTGCTCGAAGCGGCAGGCTTCACGGATCCGGTCAGCTGGACGGACCCGCGCGGCTGGTTTGCGGTCTTCCACGCGCGCGGGTAGCGCGGGCAGGACGGACGACACCGGCGGGGGGAAGCCGCGCCGCCGGCAGGGTGAATTGGCGCCGGCCGGAACGGGACGGCGCGCGGTGTCATAATGCGCGCAGCCGGCCCTGGCCGGCATCATCTTTCACCCCTCAGACACGGATTCCTCGATGAGCGGCTTCTCCATGCTTCCCGATCTCCACTTCACCGGCGGCTCCGCGGCGTGGCCCGACGCACGCCGGCTGCCGCGCGAGGGATTGGCACAGGCACTGGTGGAATCGCGCAATCGCACGCTGGCCTGGCTCGGTGCCTTCGGCCAGACCCGCAAGGGCTGGACCGTGCCGCGCCAGTACGATTGCAACCCGCCGTTGTGGACGCTCGGCAATATTGCCTGGCACGCCGAATGGTGGTGCCTGCGCGGCGTGCGTCACCTGGAGCAGGGCGGCATCCGCCTGCCCGTTGCCAGCGAGCCGTCGCTGCTGGATGGCGCCGACGAGTGGTT
The DNA here is from genome assembly GCA_036746135.1 of Cupriavidus sp. Classification (GTDB taxonomy): domain Bacteria; phylum Pseudomonadota; class Gammaproteobacteria; order Burkholderiales; family Burkholderiaceae; genus Cupriavidus. Next base: position 928 of record DAIOET010000563.1, on the reverse strand, counting down.
CGATCCGGAGCGAATCGGTCCCGACGAGCGCTGGGAGATTGCGCTGCCCGACGTCACGGTCGTCAAGCAATACGCCACGCAGGTGCTGGACGGCCTGTTGCGCCGCATTGCGCTGCTGCCCGACGACGATGACACCACGCTGTATTCGTTCCGTCGCGCGCTCTATTACGAAGACGTGCAGGGCGAAACGGTGGCCACGCTGCTGCAGGCGCTGGAGCTGGCGCCCGTGGAGCCAGCCGCGATCGTGCCGGCGGCGTTGACGTCGTCCGCCGGTACGCTGCATTTCCCCGGCGGCAACTTCACGCAGGGATGGCCGGAGCCGGACGGCTTTGCGTGGCCCGATGAATTGCCGGCGCAGAAAATCTACGTGCCGGCCTTCGAAATGGACGCGGCGCTGGTCACCAACGCCCAGTTCCTGGAGTTTGTCGAAGACCGCGGTTATGAGCATCCGTCGTACTGGTCCTCGGCCGGACGCCAATGGCTGATGACGCAGGAGCGCTCGGCGCCACGCTACTGGGCGCGCCACCTGGTCAGCCGCAGCTGGGTGGCATCGCGTTTTGGTACCGAGCGCACGCTCAATCCCGATGAGCCGGTGCGCCATATCACGCTGTTCGAGGCGCAGGCGTGGTGCGTCTGGGCCGGGCGCCGCCTGCCGCAGGAAGTGGAGTGGGAACTGGCGGCCACGCAGAATCGAGGGTTGCAATGGGGCGCGCTGCGCGAATGGACGGCCACTCCGTACGAGCCGTACATTGGCTTCGCCGCCGAACCCACCGACGGCGAGATCATCGGCCGCTTCGGCACTCATCAGGCCGTGCGGGGCGTGTCGTTCGCCAGCCCTTCGCGGCTGCGCCATGTGCGAGCGCGCACGGCACTGCTGCCCGAGGACGATGTGTCGTTCATCGGATTCAGGACGTGCGCGGTTTGATGG
>DAIOET010000562.1:0-2976 GCA_036746135.1 Cupriavidus sp. | reverse complement strand
TCCAGTCCGTGTAGTGCGACAGCGCATTCACGGTCTTGATCGACATCATCGAGCCTTCGAACGTAGCCATGCCGTAGAACGACAGTGCCACTACCAGGAACTTGAGGATCGGATCCGTGCGCAGCTTGTGCCAGGCACCGGACATGGTCATGATGCCGTTGATCATGCCGCCCCACGACGGCGCGAGCAGGATCAGCGAGAACACCATGCCAAGCGACTGCGCCCAATCAGGCAGTGCGGTGTATTGCAGGTGGTGAGGGCCGGCCCACATGTACGTGAAGTTGAGCGCCCAGAAGTGGACGATCGACAGGCGGTAGGAATAGATCGGACGCTCGGCCTGCTTCGGAATGAAGTAGTACATCATCCCCAGGAAGCTCGTGGTCAGGAAAAAGCCCACCGCGTTATGGCCGTACCACCACTGAATCATGGCGTCCTGCACACCGGCATAAGCCGAGTAGGACTTCCAGAGCGACGCCGGCATTTCGATGTTGTTGACGATATGCAGGATCGCGATGGTCAGGATGTAAGCGCCGAAAAACCAGTTGGCGACATAGATGTGCCGTGTCTTGCGCTTGACAATCGTGCCAAAAAAGACGATGGCGTAGGCCACCCAGACCAGCGTGATCAGGATGTCGATCGGCCATTCAAGCTCGGCATACTCCTTCGAACTCGTAATGCCTAGCGGCAGCGTGATAGCGGCGGCCACGATGACGATCTGCCAGCCCCAGAACGTGAAGGCCGCGAGCGGCCCGCAGAACAGGCGCGCCTGGCAGGTACGCTGCACCACGTAGTACGACGTGGCAAACAGCGCGCTGCCGCCAAATGCGAAGATCACCGCATTGGTGTGCAACGGGCGCAGTCGGCCGAACGACAGCCACGGCGTGTTGAAATTCAGATCCGGCCAGATCAGTTGTGCCGCAAGCAGAACGCCTACGGCCATGCCGACGATTCCCCAGACTACGGTCATGACGGCAAATTGCCGCACAACACCGTAATTGAAGGTGTCGACGCGTGGAGACGCGGTGGTGACAGCCATTCAGACCCCCAAGCTAAGTAAGAATAAACCTATTGACTGTGTGACTTTAGAAAAACAGGACGGTCGCCGCGTTGATTTCAATCAATCCTTACGCACCGCGCTCGAACTGTCTTCGTCGAAATATGTCCCGACACCGAAGTGCATCGGTTGCCACCCTCTTCAGCGCGCGCGCTCCGACCCGTGTGGCTTGTCGTTGTCGAGCAGAATGGCCTCGCCAGGGCGATCCAGGTCGTCGTACTGGCCGGCATGCAAGGCCCACCAGAGTGCACCCGCGATCAGCGCCACCAGCACCAGGCTCATCGGCACCAGCAGATACAGTGTTTCCATTCACACCTCCTCTTCTTGCGCCGTTGGCTTGACGCGCAGCAGCCGCCATGCATTGGCCACCACCAGAAGCGATGAGACGGACATGCCAATGCCCGCCATCCACGCCGTGACGTGGCCCGTTGCCGCCAGCGGGATGGCCACGACGTTGTACGCAAAGGCCCAGGCCAGGTTTTGCCGCACCACGCGGCGCGCGCGGCGTGCCGCGATGATCGCCGTCGCAATCTCGGCAACGCCTCCATGCGTCAGCACGGCGTCCGCGCCGGCTTGCGCAAGCGGTGCCCCGCTTCCGATGGCAATCGATACCTGTGCCTGTGCCAGCACGGGCGCGTCATTGATCCCGTCGCCAACCGCAAGCACGACCGCCCCGCTCCGCTGCAATGCCGCCACGTACTCACGCTTGCCCTCGGGCGTGACCGCGCCAGCGGCCGTTGGCATGCCAAAGCGGTCAGCCCACCAGCGCACGGCCGCCGCTCCATCGCCGGAAACCAGGTGGCAGCGGACGCCAAGGGACGCGAGATTTCGCAACAAGGCAGGTGTCTGCGCACGCGCGACGTCCGCCAACTGGAAACAGGCCAGGTAGCCGGCGGCATCGCCGAGCCACACCTCGGTCGCGCCGGGCTGGCTTTCCGGCTCATGACCTGTCGAATCCGGATGCGGTGACAGCGCGGCCACGAACTCGCGGCGGCCCAGCCGCACCCGACGGCCGTCCAGGAACGCTTCGAGGCCCTGCCCGGGCACATTGCGCAGGTCATCCACCGGAATCGTCTCTGCCACGGCATCGCCGCTGGCTTCCGAGAAGGCGCGCGCGATCGGATGCTCGCCACCGCGCTCCATCGCCGCCGCCATGCGGCGGCAGGTGTCCGCGTCAGACGCTCCGAAGGTACGCGTGGCCACCAGTGCAAAACGGCCCTCGGTCAGCGTGCCGGTCTTGTCGAGAACGACGTCGGTGACACGCGACAGCGTCTCCAGTGCGTGCGCCCGAGTCAGCAGCACGCCGCGCCGCGACAACGCCGCCCCGGCCGCCGCCAGCGCGGCCGGCGTGGCCAGCGACAATGCGCATGGGCAACTCACCACCAGCACCGCCACCGTCACCAGCAGCGCGCGCGAAGGATCGATCAATACCGCCCAGACCGCGCCGGTTACGGCGGCCATGACCAGCAGCGTCCCGACAAACCAGCCGGCCACGCGATCGGCAAGCTGGGCAAGCCTGGGCTTGTCCGCCAGGGCGCGATCAAGCACGGCTACGATCTCCGCAAGCCGCGTTTGTGCGCCGACACGGTCGATCCGCACCTCCAGTGGACTGGCGGTGTTGAAACAGCCGGCCAGCACGGTGTCGCCGAGCACACGCTTCACCGGCCGTGCTTCGCCGGTGAGCATCGATTCGTCCAGCTCGCTGGCACCGGCCAGGACCACGCCGTCGGCGGGCACAATCTCTCCGGCCTTTACCCGGATGCGGTCGCCCGACTGAAGCCTGGCAACGGGAATCCGTTCGCCCGCGCCACCCGCTTGCGCCAGCCTTTCGCATGTGGCCGGCAGCTGGCGCGCCAGCATTTCCGCCCCGCTGCGCGATGCCTGGCGCACGCGCAACTCCAGGTAACGTGCCAGCAGCAGGA
>DAIOET010000561.1:0-2978 GCA_036746135.1 Cupriavidus sp. | reverse complement strand
TGCCGCTGGCCATCTCGCGCTCGCCCTGGAACACCTTGATCGTCACGGCCGGCTGATTGTCGTCCGCGGTCGAGAAGACCTGGGCGTGCTTGGTCGGGATGGTCGTGTTCTTCGTGATCATCTTGGTCATCACGCCACCAAGCGTCTCGATACCCAGCGACAGCGGCGTCACGTCCAGCAGCAGCACGTCGGTACGGTCACCAGACAGCACCGAACCCTGGATGGCGGCACCCACGGCCACGGCTTCGTCCGGATTCACGTCCTTGCGGGCTTCCTTGCCGAAGAACTCGCGCACCTGCTCCTGCACCTTGGGCATGCGGGTCATGCCGCCCACCAGGATCACGTCGTCGATGTCGCTGACCTTGACGCCGGCGTCCTTGATCGCGGTACGGCACGGTTCGATCGTGCGCGAGATCAGGTCTTCCACCAGCGCTTCGAGCTTGGCGCGCGTGATCTTCAGGTTCAAGTGCTTCGGACCCGAGGCGTCGGCCGTGATGTACGGCAGGTTGATCTCGGTCTGCTGCGAGCTCGACAGTTCGATCTTGGCCTTTTCAGCGGCTTCCTTCAGGCGCTGCAGGGCCAGAACGTCCTTCGACAGATCGACGCCCTGTTCCTTCTTGAACTCGCCGATGATGTAGTCGATGATGCGCTGGTCGAAGTCTTCGCCGCCCAGGAAGGTGTCGCCGTTGGTCGACAGCACTTCGAACTGCTTCTCGCCGTCCACGTCGGCGATCTCGATGATCGAGATGTCGAACGTACCGCCGCCGAGGTCATACACGGCAATCTTGCGGTCGCCCTTCTCGTTCTTGTCCATGCCGAACGCCAGCGCGGCGGCGGTCGGTTCGTTGATGATGCGCTTGACGTCCAGACCGGCGATGCGGCCGGCATCCTTGGTGGCCTGGCGCTGCGAATCGTTGAAGTACGCCGGCACCGTGATCACGGCTTCGGTCACGGGCTCGCCCAGGTAGTCCTCGGCGGTCTTCTTCATCTTGCGCAGCACTTCGGCGGAAACCTGCGGCGGGGCCAGCTTCTGGTCGCGCACGCCAACCCAGGCGTCGCCGTTGTCGGCCTTGACGATCGCGTACGGCATCAGGCCGATGTCCTTCTGGACTTCCTTCTCTTCGAACTTGCGGCCGATCAGGCGCTTCACCGCGTACAGCGTGTTACGCGGATTGGTGACGGCCTGGCGCTTGGCCGGGGCGCCAACCAGGATCTCGCCATCTTCCATGTAGGCGATGATCGACGGCGTGGTGCGCGTGCCTTCCGAATTCTCGATGACTTTCGGCGTGTTGCCTTCCAGGACCGACACGCAGCTGTTGGTGGTACCCAGGTCGATACCGATGATCTTACCCATAGTGTTCTCTCCTATCGCCCTGTCTCTCATCAGGGGCTTGCAAACTTGACTGAAGGCGAAATGTGGCCGTCCCGGGCCATTTCAAGGGCGAAATATGCAATTCCGAGTAATTTTCTCGGTTTATCCCCAGGATCGGGCCGGCTCCGCCAAACGTTATCTTTACATCACAATCTGAAGCGGATCAGGACTGCCGTTCGCGCTGCCACAGCACGTCGGTGCCGCCGGCGGCGCGGTTCAGCACGCGCGCCAGCACGAACAGCAGGTCCGACAGCCGGTTCAGGTACTGGCGCGGCGCCTCGTTGAGCGCCTCCGCGGCGCCCAGCTCCACGAGCGAACGTTCGGCGCGGCGGGCCACGGTCCGGCAGACATGGGCCTGGGCGGCGGCGCGGCTGCCCCCCGGCAGGATGAATTCGGCCAGCCGCGGCAGGCTGGCATTGTAGTGATCCAGCCATTCGTCGAGCTGCGCCACCTGGGGTGCCTTGAGCAGCGTGTACCCCGGAATCGACAGCTCGCCGCCCAGGTCGAACAGGTCGTGCTGGATATGGAGCAACGCATCGCGCACGTCGGCCGGCAGGTCCGGCTCGGTCAGCAGCAGCCCGATCTGCGAATTCAGTTCGTCCACGTCGCCGATCGCGGCAATGCGCAGGCTGTTCTTGCCCACGCGGCTGCCATCGCCCAGGCCGGTGGTGCCGGCGTCGCCGGTGCGCGTGGCAATCTTGGACAGGCGGTTGCCCATGCCGGTCTCCTAATGGTTTGGATTCGTACCGTGCCGGTACCTTCGAAGTGGCGCAATTATGGCCTGCTTCGGACTTCGATTGGCCGTTTATCGGCCGATGGGCGGCAAAAGCCCGCCCTTCAGGTGGCGCGCACGGCGTAAGCGAGTCGTAGAATAGCGGCATTCCACTGCATACAGAGCCATACGGCCCCGCCCGGAGACCCGCATGAACCACCCCACCCCTGCCGCCGCGCTGGCGCGCCGTCCGTTCCCCTCCGAGCTGGCCGATGCCCTCGCCGCGCGCTTTGCCGAGCGGTTTTCCACCTCGCCGGGCGTGCGCGATCACCACGGCCGCGACGAATCGCCCTTCCCGCCTGCCCTGCCCGATGCGGTGGTCTTTGCCCACAGCACGGAGGAAGTGGCCGAAGTGGCCAGGCTCTGCAATACGCATGGCGTGCCGCTGATTGCCTATGGCGCCGGTTCGTCGCTGGAAGGTCACCTGCTGGCCGTAGCCGGCGGCGTCAGCCTTGATCTCTCGCAAATGAACCGCGTGCTGGCCGTGCACCCCGAGGACCTGACCGTGACCGTGCAGCCTGGTGTCACGCGCAAGCAGCTGAACCAGGAAATCAAGGATTCGGGGCTGTTCTTTCCGATCGATCCCGGCGCGGATGCCTCGCTGGGCGGGATGTGCGCCACGCGCGCGTCGGGCACCAACGCCGTGCGCTACGGCACGATGCGCGAAAACGTGCTGGCACTCACCGTGGTCACGGCCGATGGCCGCGTAATCCGCACCGGCACGAATGCGCGCAAGTCGTCGGCCGGCTACGATCTGACGCGACTGTTCGTCGGCAGCGAAGGTACGCTGGGCATCATCACCGAAGTCACGGTGCGCCTGTATCCGCAGCCCGA
>DAIOET010000560.1:0-2987 GCA_036746135.1 Cupriavidus sp. | reverse complement strand
TTCGGCAAGCTGTCGTCGAAGACCGTATCGGAAGCCACGCAGCAAAAGGTCGACGCGGAGATCCGCAACATCATCGACGAGCAGTACGCGCTGGCCAAGCGCCTGCTCGAAGAGAACCGCGACAAGGTCGAAGCGATGACCAACGCGCTGATGGAGTGGGAAACGATCGACGCCGACCAGGTGAACGACATCATGGCCGGCAAGCCGCCGCGCCCGCCGCGTGGCCTGCAGGGTCCGAGCGGTGGTGGCAGCACGCCTTCGGGCGGATCGCCGGTGGCGCCGACCAACGCGCCTGCCACGGCGCGAGTCGACGACACGGTGTAAGCCAGTCGCTTCTTGGCGTGGGGTACGCCGCGTAACAGACCGTTTGGTACGGTTTCAAACGCGGCGGATTCTGATAGCCTCCAAAGCCGGTGCCCAGTGCGCCGGCTTTTTGTTTTCAGGACGCACAACGTGTCGACCGAGTCTTTTCAGTGCGGGCGTTATCGCTTTGCCCGTAACCGTCGCCCACTGGTAATGGGCATTCTCAACGTAACGCCGGACTCCTTTTCGGACGGTGGCCAGCACGCCAGCCGTGACGCCGCGCTGCGCCATGCGGAGCAGATGATTGCCGAAGGCGTCGACATCATCGATATCGGCGGCGAATCCAGCCGGCCTGGATCTGCCGCGCTACCGCTGGACCAGGAGCTGGACCGCGTAATGCCGATCGTCGAAGCACTGGCAGCCTGCGGCAAACCGTTGTCAATCGACACATATAAGCCTGAAGTGATGCGTGAGGCACTGGCGGGCGGAGCCGATTTGATCAACGATATCTGGGGTTTCCGGATGCCTGGCGCCGTGGAAGCCGTGGCGGCGGGGCAGGCAGGCCTGTGCGTCATGCATATGCAGCGCGACCCCCAGACGATGCAGGAAGACCCGCACTACGCGGATGTGGTGGCGGAGGTCGAGGGTTTTCTGCGCGAAAGGGTGTCAACCCTACGCGCGGCGGGCGTGGACGACGCGCGGATTTCGCTCGATCCGGGCTTTGGTTTTGGCAAGACGCCGGATCATAATCTGCGCCTGCTCGGGCAGATGCCGCGCCTGGCGGTGGACGGGCTGCCGATTCTGGCGGGCTTGTCGCGCAAATCCACGCTTGGCGCCATCATCGGCGGCAAGCCGCCGCAGGCACGGGTGGCCGCCAGCATTGCGGCGGCGGTTTGTGCGGCCGAGAAAGGTGCTTTTATCGTGCGCGTGCACGACGTAGAACAATCAGTGGACGCCCTCAAGGTCTGGTGGGCGATTCGCCATGAGTCAGTTGCCCCGCAAGGGCAGCAAGGAGAATGATCAGATGACACGCAAGTATTTCGGGACGGACGGTGTACGGGGCAGGGTAGGCGAGGTACCAATCACGCCCGACTTTGTGATGCGGCTCGGATATGCCGCGGGCAAGGTGCTGGCGCTGGGACAGAAGACGTCGCAGGGCAAGCCCACGGTGCTGATCGGCAAGGACACGCGGATTTCCGGGTACATGCTTGAGGCGGCTCTGGTAGCCGGCTTCACGGCGGCAGGTGTCAACGTGCGGCTGACCGGCCCGCTGCCTACCCCCGCGATTGCCTACCTGACGCGAGCCCTGCGCCTGGCGGCGGGCGTGGTGATTTCGGCCAGCCACAATCCGTACTACGACAACGGCATCAAGTTCTTCTCGGCATCGGGCGACAAGCTGCCCGATGAAACCGAAGCGAAGATCGAAGCGCTGCTGGAAGAACCGATGCTGTGCGTGCGCTCCGAAGACCTCGGCCGCGCCAAGCGTATAGACGATGCCGCTGGCCGGTATATCGAGTTCTGCAAGAGCACCTTCCCGTACGAACAGGACCTGCACGGCCTGCGCATCGTGGTCGACTGCGCGCATGGCGCCGCGTACCACATCGCTCCGCATGTGTTCCATGAACTCGGCGCGGAAGTGATTCCGATCGGCAACCAGCCCGACGGCCGCAACATCAACGCCGGCTACGGCGCCACCGAACCGGAAAAGCTCGTGGAGGCCGTGCGCACCCATCGTGCCGACCTGGGCCTGGCGTTCGATGGCGACGCAGACCGCCTGCAGGTGGTGGACGCGAATGGCCGTCTCTACAACGGCGACGAACTGCTGTACCTGATCGTCCGCGACCGCCAGGCGGCCGGCCAGCAAGTGGATGGCGCCGTTGGCACGCTGATGACGAACATGGCCGTGGAGCTGGCGCTGAAGCGTCAGGGCGTGGAGTTTGTTCGCGCCAAGGTGGGCGACCGCTATGTGCTGGAAGAGCTGAACAAGCGCGGCTGGCAACTGGGCGGCGAGGGCTCGGGCCACCTGCTTTGCCTGGACCGCCACACCACCGGTGACGGCATTGTCTCGGCCCTGCAGGTGCTGGCAGCGCTGCGCCGCAGCGGCAAGACGCTGGCGCAACTGCTGGACGGCGTGAACCTGTTCCCGCAAACGCTGATCAACGTTCGCGTGGAAAAGGGCTTCGACTGGCAAAGCCATGCGGGTCTGAAGGCTGCGCGTGAGCAGGTGGAGCCGGAGCTGGAAGGCCGCGGCCGCGTGCTGATCCGTGCTTCTGGCACTGAACCCGTGGTACGTGTGATGGTGGAAGCCGAGCAGGTGGAAACCGCCGAGCGCGCCGCGCAGACGCTGGCCAACGCGTTGCGGGCCGCCTGAGCGGAGTCACCAGGGGCCGCCGGGGCATCCCCGGCTAGGCCAACAAAAAAGCCACGACACTGCGTCGTGGCTTTTTTGTCGAAGAAATTAGCAATTAACCGCCAAGCAATCCGAAGGTATGTGATACGCAGGCCGCGTTCGGTGGAGTGGCGAGTAGGGCACGGCGATGCGACAGTTTCGTGACGGACGGGGAATATCGGCCATTTGGCTGACCGTTTGAAGAAGATTTCGGGATGTCATGGAACTGTCATACAAGCGGCATAAAGTTCGCCTTGTCAAAAATTTGTCATTCCCAACCAATGTTCTCTGGAGG
>DAIOET010000559.1:0-2991 GCA_036746135.1 Cupriavidus sp. | reverse complement strand
CCCACCTGTAGCGCTCTTGTTGCACCTGCGTGCCGGCACGCTCACCTTGTTCATTCCGCCCGTAATAAAGGTAACGCCGCATTTCGACATGGCCCAAACTGCCCCTGCCTGCCGCAAATTGATATTCAATACAACACGTGACAACAGTCCGGTAAGCCGGAAGCGCGCGTCAGGCGTTTAGAAACAAGCAGCAACTTGGGATGCAGATCATGAACGGGCGCAAGCTCTGCCAGATCGCTCTGGCATTGGCCGCGATGTGCGCGGCCGGGTACAGCACGACATCGCTGGCACACGGGTATTACCACGGCGGGCGTGCCCGTGTGGGCGTCGGCGTTTATGTCGGCCCCGGATGGGGTTATGGCCCTGGGTGGGGCCCCGGCTGGGGTCCGGGCTGGTATCCATATGGCCCGTATTATTACCCTGGCTACTATCCGGCACCTGCCGCGGTTGTCATGCCTCAGCAGAATCCCCCGCAGTACATAGAACAGGGCAACGATGGGAATCCGACCGTCACCGACGGGTCGTCGCCCAACGCCTGGTGGTACCACTGCTCGCAACCGGAAGGCTACTACCCGTATGTGAAGGAATGCCCCGGCGGCTGGCAACGCGAGCAGCCGCGTGCACCGTCTTCGTCGGCCCCCGTGCCGGCCACGCCTGGAGTGACATCATGAGATTGCGTTCGCTTTGCCTGCTGGCCACGGTTTCGCTGGGGCTGGGAGCCTGCGCCGTGATGCCTTCGGGTCCGAGCGTGATGGCGCTGCCGGGCACCAACAAAACGTTCGACCAGTTCCGGGGGGACGACTACAACTGCCGCCAGTTCGCCTTTGGACAGATTGGTGGCACGACTCCGCAACAGAACGCCAATGCGGCGGCGGTAGGAAGCGCCGCAATCGGAACCGCGCTCGGCGCAGCGGCCGGTGCCGCCTTCGGTGGCGGCGAGGGTGCCGCGGTGGGCGCGGGTGTGGGCCTGCTGACCGGGTCCGCCGTCGGGGCGGGCAACTCGTACAACGCGGGCTACGGCTCGCAGCGTGCGTATGACGCCGCCTATGTCCAATGCATGTACGCCAGCGGCAATCGCGTGCCGGTCTATGGCCAGATGACGACAGCACAGCCGCCCGCGCGTGCAGCAATGCCGCCGGCCAACTACCAGCCTTACTATCCGCCTCCGCCCCCGCCGGGCTACATGCGCTAACCGCCTGTAGCTGCCTGGCTATGGCCGCGCTGGTCGCGCATGCGGACCCATGCACAGAACTCGCGTGGCCGGTGGTCCGCGGCCACCGCATCGCAATCACGCGATAGCGCGGCGATCTGGGCTGCCTCGTCGCCCTGGTAGTAGTAGCGCAGGCGCTCCATCCAGAGCCGTGCGCGCGCCTGTTCGCCAGTCAGCGCAAGCAGCCACGCAGTGCGGCGGATCAGGTTTGGCGTCGGCAGCAGATGCAAGGCGTCGACATGCGCCGGCAGCAGACTGGCAGCGCTGCCGGGCGTGATCGTCATATGCTCGGCGATATCCGATGCCGCCTGCTGACGGAACCAGTAACGGGGCAACGGCAGCGCGTCCCGACGTTCCTCGCTCGCATACTCGCGCGCTTCCACGCGCTTGTAGTCTTGCCACAACGTGGTCAGTACAACCGCCGATGCCGCAACGAAAACCACGCAAACGAGCGTGGTGGCACTGCGTGGCCAGCGCCCGCCGATACCTGTGGGTTCGAGCCAGGCCAGCAGGAAGCAGAACGGCAGGAAAAAATACAGATAGTGCAGCGGGTATTCGAGCATCGAATGCGCGCCGAGCATCGCCAGCCAGATCAGCACCAGCGCCGTCAGTCCTCGCTCGACGGCCGTGCCACGCCAGATCCTGTCCCGAACCACACGCCAGAGCCAAGCTGCCAGTACCAGTACGACACCGGCCGCACCGACCGTCCCGCTCTTCGCCATCAGATCGAGCAGCGCATTGTGCGCATGCAGTGACATCTCGGCCACGACCTGCACCTGGGAAGCCACCTGGAACTGCCCCCAGCCGAATTCACCATATCCCACACCCAGCCACGGATGCGCGCGGAACATCGTCAATGCCTGGGACCACAAGGCACTACGGTATGAAATCTGGTTGCCCGACTGCAGCTGCGACACGGTGTCGAACAGGCGCCAGTCAAACGCTTGCCCGGCCATTTTGATCGCCGGCTGGAGTACCACGATGCCGACCACCAGGATGACAGCGGCAGCAATCAGGCCAGGCACCCGGTGCATCGGACTGGCACCGCGCGGCGTGCCGCGTGCCATGAACGCCGCCAGCAACGCATACAGGGCGGACAGGCCCACGTGGACCAGACCGGTGCGCGACCCGGAAAGCACGATGCCGCTTTCCAGCAGCATCGTTGCCGTCAGCCACGCCGGAAATTGCAGCCAGCTGCGCGTGGCGAGCCAGATCGCCGATGCCAAGGCCAGGCCATTGAGCGTCGCCTGGTGGTTCGGCTGATTCAGGTTGCCCCAGAGACGCCGGTTCGCGTCATAGAAGTACTCCGACACCAGCCCGAACGTCTGGTCCTCCATATGAAGGACCTGAATCCACTGCGCCAGGGTGCCCAGCAGGCCGGCAATCAGAAACGCGATGGCCAGCGCGTCGACAATCGTGGCACGGCGATCGGCGGACGCTTGGCCAATACGCCAGGCACCGAGCATCAGCGCCGTGCCCAGCACCAGCACCAGCTGTGTGGTCAGGCGACTCCCGGTAACGTCCGCCATGCCGGAAACCGACTGAAGGATCGTCGTGACGAGCAGCCAGACCGGAAATGCCGCCACCCACGGAAAAGCCCGGGCCGGTCGCCGTCCCGGCGTATCGACGCGGACGAAAGCCAGCACGACAACTAGCGCGACACCAAGGGCGGCGGCAGTCCATTCGCCAAAGAATGTTGCCAGCGGCAACGTATGCCGCGAGACCAGGAACGGAAGGGTAAAGGCAACGACAATCGCCGTCGCGGGAAGCGTGGCTCGGTG
>DAIOET010000558.1:0-2995 GCA_036746135.1 Cupriavidus sp. | reverse complement strand
TTCATCGGTGCATCCCCTCGAAATGAATGCGCGGATCCACCATGACGTAGCAGACGTCCGAAATCAGGCGCGTCACCAGCCCGATCAGCGTGAACAGGTAAAGCGTACCGAGCACCACGGGATAGTCGCGGCGCAGCACGGCTTCATAGGACAGCAGGCCCAGGCCATCGAGCGAAAACAGCGTCTCGATCAGCAGGGACCCAGTGAAGAAGGCGCCGATGAAAGCGGCCGGAAAACCCGTGACCAGCGGGATCAGGGCGTTGCGGAACACGTGCTTCCACAGCACGCGGCGCTCCGACAACCCCTTGGCGCGCGCGGTCAGCACGTACTGCTTCCGGATTTCCTCCAGGAAGGCGTTCTTGGTCAGCATCGTCACCACGGCAAAGCTGCCCACCACCGACGCGGTGATCGGCAGCACCAGGTGCCACAGGTAATCCATCACCTTGCCCATCAGCGAGAGCTGGTCCCAGTCGTCGGAGGTCAGGCCGCGCAGCGGAAACCATTGCACGAACGTTCCGCCGCCAAACAGCACCAGCAGCAGCACGCCCAGCACGAAGCCCGGAATGGCATATCCCACCAGCACGATCATGCTACTGATCACATCGAATCGACTGCCCGCCCGGATCGCCTTGGAGATGCCGAGCGGCACCGATATCAGATAAGTCAGGAAAAACGTCCAGAGCCCAAGGCTGATCGACACAGGCATCTTCGACTTGACCAGTTCCCAGACGCTGCGGTGCTGGAAGTAGCTCTGCCCCAGGTCGAACTGGGCAAAGCGCTTGAGCATCATGAAGTAGCGTTCGAGCGGCGGCTTGTCGAACCCGTAAAGCGCCTGGATTTCCTTGATCTTCTCGGGGTCCACGCCGCGCCGGCCGCGGTATTCCGCGCCGCCGCCGCTGGCTTCGGTTGCGCCGCCACGGCCCTTCATCTCAAGCATCATCTGCTCGACCGGGCCGCCCGGCACAAACTGGATCACAACGAAAGTAAGCGTCACCACCCCGACCAGCGTCGGGATCATCAGCAGGATGCGCTTCAGCAGATAGGCAAGCATTGGCCGTCCGATTGGGGGATGACTGGATTACTGGGTTTTTGGCGCCAGATCGCGGCGCCACCAGCTAGAAAGAATCCAGCCTTCCGCGGTGTAGTAGTACGGCAGGCGCGTTGGATACCCCAACTCCCTGCGGTACGACACACGGTGAAAAGCACTGTACCAGTTTGGCACGATGTAGTAGCCGTGCATCAGCACGCGGTCCAGCGCGCGGCCGGCCGTTATCAGTTCCTCGCGGGAATCCGCATGCAGCACGGCGTCGACCAGCTTGTCCACGGCCGGCGACTTCAGGCCGAACAGGTTGTCCGACCCCGGCATGGCGGCGGCTTCAGCGGAAAAACGGTCGCGCAGCTCGTTGCCCGGACTCTGCGAATCCGGAAAACGTATCGACACCATGTCGAAGTCGAAATCTTCCAGGCGCTTCTGGTACAGGGCAAAGTCGGTGGTGCGCTGGTGCACCGAAATACCGAGTTTTTCCAGGTTGCGCACGTAGGCCGTAATGACACGGCTCATGGCGCCGCCATCGTCCAGGAACTCGAACACCATCGGTTCGCCCTTGGCGTTGCGCAAGGCGCCGTCATCGTAGGTCCAGCCAGCCTGCGCCAACAGGCGGCGCGCCTCGCGGAGATTGTCTCGCAGCGAACGCGGCGGATTCGTGCTCGGCTGCACCACATCGGCGCCGAACACTTCAGCTGGCAGTTCGCCACGCAGCGGCTCCAGCAGCTTCAGCTCGGCCACGCCGGGCTTGCCGTCGAACGTGGTACTGGCGGCAAGCTCGCTGTTCGAGAACCAACTGTCCAGGCGCTTGTACGCGCCATAGAACAACTGGCGATTCAGCCACTCGAAGTCCAGCGCAAGGATCAGGGCCTGGCGCACGCGCACGTCCTGGAACATTGGCTTGCGCATGTTCATCACGAACCCTTGCATGCCGGCGCCGTTGCGGTGCGGAAACTCGGTCTTGATCAGGTCACCGTCGTGGAACTTCGTGCCGACATAGCTTTTCGCCCAGTTCTTCGAACGGTATTCGACGATCGCATCGAACTCGCCCGCCTTGTACGCTTCCAGCTTGGCGGTCTCGTCCTTATACAACCGATAAACGACGCGCCCGAAATTGAAGGTGCCGCGCCGCACGTTCAGGTTCTTGCCCCAGTAGTTGGGGTCACGCTGGAACACGATGCCCCGGCCTGCGTCGTAGCGCTCGATCTTGTACGGACCGCTGGTGATGGGTTCTTCGAAGGTCAGTTTCTCGAACGGCACCTTGGCCGTCCATTTCTTCGAGAACACCGGCAACTGGCCCACGATCAGCGGCAATTCGGCGTTGCGCTGCTTGAAATCGAACCGGATGGACCGTTCGCCGGTCACCATCACGGCTTTCACGTCCGTGCACATGCTGCGATAGCCGGGGCTCGCGGCCTTGCTCATCAGCATGTCATAGGAATACTTGACGTCCGCGGCCAGCACGGGATCACCGTTGACAAAGCGGGCCTCGGGGCGGATATGGAACGTGACCGAAAGCTGGTCGGGCGCCACGGTCACGTCGTCGGCCAGCAGGCCGTAGGCGCTGGCGCTCTCGTCGGCGCTGCTGATCAGCAGCGTTTCGAACATCAGCGAGGTCAGGCCCGGCGCGGACGTGCCCTTCAGCGTGAACGGGTTGAATTTGTCAAAGCTGGTGCGGCGATCGGGGTTGGCCAGTGTCAAAGTGCCGCCCATCGGGGCGTTCGCATTGACATAGTCGAAATTCGAGAAATTCGCCGGATACTTGAGATCGCCATGCAGCGCAAACCCGTGCGCGCAGAACCCCAATGAGGGAAAACCCGAAGCCAGCACGAACGACAGTGCCAGCGCCCATTGCACCACCGCGCGTCGACGGAAGCACTGCCCTGCCGCCAGACGCGGCCAACGTGCATGAATCAGCATCCGGTTGCAGACCTCCACAATGCCCGAGAC
>DAIOET010000557.1:0-2995 GCA_036746135.1 Cupriavidus sp. | reverse complement strand
CGACCACCGATCCGCTGGGCAAGGGATTCCACACGATCCAGTCGATCATCGCGATTGGCTCGGGCGGCGTCACGGGCAAGGGCTGGCTCAAGGGCACGCAGACTCACCTGGAATTCATCCCGGAAAAGCATACCGACTTCATTTTTGCGGTGTTTTCCGAGGAATTCGGCCTGATCGGCAATGCCGTGCTGCTGGTGCTCTACCTGCTGCTGATCTTCCGCGGGCTTTATATTGCGGCCAATGCGCCGACATTGTTCTCGCGGCTGCTGGCCGGTTCCATCACGCTGATCTTCTTCACCTACGCCTTCGTGAACATGGGCATGGTGAGCGGGATCCTGCCCGTGGTGGGCGTGCCGCTGCCGCTGTTGAGTTATGGCGGTACGGCACTGGTGACGCTCGGCATGGGTATCGGCATTCTGATGAGTATCTCGCGGCAGAAGCGACTGATTCAGACCTAGCGCCGGCGCTCGCATCACTTTGCTACACTGCCAGCCGAAAATACTGTCCTCGTACCGGTAGAAGCTTATGAACGCCCAAGAAGTCGCCGCTTATCTGCAGAACAACCCGCAGTTCTTTGAGGACCACGCCGAGCTGCTGGCCACGGTGCAACTGACCAGCCCCCACAGTCACCGCGCGGTGTCGTTGCAGGAGCGCCAGATGGAAATCCTGCGCGAAAAGAACAAGGGACTGGAACTGAAGCTGGCCGACCTGGTGCGCCACGGCCACGAGAACGACCGCACGCAGCAGCGCATGCACGCCTGGCTGCTGCGCCTGCTGGCCGAAGCCGATTCGCACGCGCTGCCGTACGCGGTGCAGGACGGCCTGCAGCAAGTATTCGACGTGCCGGCCGTGGCCCTGCGCCTGTGGAATGTGGGCGAGGCATTCAGCCATATGGAAGTGGCCCAGGGTGCCAGCGACGACCTGCGCCTGTTTGCCGAAGGGCTGCGCGCACCGTACTGCGGTGCCAACAGCGGCTTCGAAGCCGCGAATCTTCTGGAGCGCGCCGACATCGAATCGCTGGCAATGGTGACGCTGCGCGTGCCGGCGCGGCTGCCCGAGGAAGGCCCCGGCGCCGCATTCGGCCTGATGGTGCTGGGTTCGCCCGAACCTCGCCGGTTCCACGAGGGCATGGGCACGGCCTATCTGTCGCAGATCGGCGAAGTGGCTGGCGCCGCGCTGAATCGCCTGCGCGACTGATCCGTCCCGCATAGTCGCCAGCAACCGCCATGCGCAAGCGCCAGCCGGGCAAGGATGAAACAGCGCCCGCCGAGGCAACGGAGGCCGCAAAGCCTGCCCCCGATCCGCTGGTGCTGCGCTATCTGGACTGGCTGGCCACCAATCGCAAGCTGGCGGAACACACGCTGACCAGCTACGCGCACGACCTGTCGGGGCTGCAGGAATCCGCCATGCGCCTTGCGGCGGGCGTGCCGCTTCTGTCGCTGGAAACCCGCCATATCCGATCCTTCGCCGCGCGCATGCATGGTGGCGGGCTGTCCGCGCGGACCATCGCCCGCACGCTGTCGGCGTGGCGCGGCTTCTATCTGTGGGCGGCCCGGCATGGGCACGGCGTGACGGCCAATCCGGTCGACGGCGTGCGCGCGCCCAAGCGCGGCCAGCCGCTGCCGAAGGCGCTGTCGGTGGAGCACGCGGTTGCGCTGGTGGCGCACCGGCGCGGGGACACGACCGAAGCCGCGCGGGACCGGGCTGTTTTCGAACTGTTCTATTCGAGCGGCCTGCGGCTGTCCGAGCTGACCCAGCTCGACGTGCGCTATACCGAGGACGGTGACTACCGGTCTGTCGGCTGGCTCGATCTGAAGGGGGCCGAGGTCACGGTGATCGGCAAGGGCTCGCGCCGCCGCACCGTGCCGGTGGGCAGCAAGGCTATCGAGGCATTGAAGGCGTGGCTGGACGTCCGCGAAACGCTGCTGCGTCCCGAAGTGCTGCCCGAGGATGCCCACGCGCTGTTCCTGGGTACGCGGGGCCGGCGGCTGTCGGGCAGCACCGTGCAGACGCGCATCAAGCAACAAGCGCTGGCCGCCGGCGTGCCGACCAATGTTCATCCCCATATGCTGCGGCATTCGTTTGCCACGCACATGCTGCAGTCATCGGGCGACCTGCGCGCGGTGCAGGAAATGCTCGGCCACGCGAGCATTGCCACCACGCAGGTCTATACGTCGCTCGACTTCCAGCATCTGGCCAAGGTCTACGACCAGGCCCATCCAAGGGCCGGACGCGCGCGCAAGACCGCACCCGATTCAGCGCCCGCGCGCCCCGACGCGGCCAGCGCGCCGGACAGCGAAGACTAGGTCCACTGCGACAGGATATTGCGAAAGCGCTCCATCTCCGGCAGGAGCCAATGCCGGAAGGCCTGCACCTTCGGCGTTTCCAGGCTGGCGTGCGTGCACACGAAATGCAGCAGCCAGGGGCACGGAATGCTGACGTCGAACAGCCGCACCACGCGGCCCGACAACAGGTCGTTATAGGCCAGCGACGACCGGATCAGCGCAATGCCCTGGCCCTCGGCGGCTGCCTGCAGCAGCAACGACGAGTCCTGCATCATCAGGCCCTTGGTCGGCTCCGGCCAGGCCAGCCCGGCCGCTTCGAACCACGGCTTCCACGGATCGCCCTCGCCGCGCAGCAGCGGCATGCCGGCCATGTGCGCGGGCTGCTCGGGCAGCCGGCCGCCATTGAAATGCGGACTGCAGACGGGGAAGAACACATCGTCGAGCAGTCTTTCGACATAGAGGCCCGGATACTGGCCGCCGCCCATGCGCAGCGCCACGTCCACTTCCTCGTTGGCAAAGTCGACGAGGGAGTTCGATGACAGCAATTCCACATCGAATTCCGGATGCTGTTCGATAAAGCTGCCGATGCGCGGCGTGAGCCAGCGCGCGGCGAACGACGGCATGGTGCTGATGGTCAGCCGTTTCTCGCGGTTGCCGGCCTGCAGCGCGCGCGTGGCATCGGCAATCTGCAGCAGCGCGTCGCGCACGCG
>DAIOET010000556.1:0-2996 GCA_036746135.1 Cupriavidus sp. | reverse complement strand
GTGACGGGCCCGATGTTCAACACGCTGCATACCATGTTCGAGACGCAGTACACCGAACTGGCACTGGCCGTTGATGCCATCGCCGAGCGTATCCGTGCGCTGGGCTACCCGGCACCGGGCACGTACAAGGAATACGCGAAGCTGTCGTCGATCGCCGAGGAAGAGGGCGTGCCCGAAGCCACCGAGATGATCCGCAAGCTCGTGGAAGGCCAGGAGGCCGTGGTGCGCACCGCGCGCTCGCTGTTCCCGGTCATCGACGCCGCGGGTGACGAGCCGTCGGCCGACCTGCTGACCCAGCGCATGCAGACGCACGAGAAGACTGCGTGGATGCTGCGCTCGCTGCTGGCCTGATCCGCATCATGCCCGTTACCGGTTGAACCGGTTCAACGCGCCTCGGTCCCGCGCCGAGGCGCGTTTTTGCTTGGTATTACCTGAAGTCCGCCTCCGCCATGTCCCATCCCTCCACCGCCCCCCATCATCCGAGCCGACTGGCGCTGTACGCGCGACTGGTCCGCATCGACAAGCCAATCGGCACGCTGCTGCTGCTGTGGCCCACGCTCTGGGCGATGTGGATGGCCGCCGGCGGGACGCCGTCCTGGCAGATTTTCTGGATCTTCTTTGCCGGCACGTTCCTGATGCGTTCGGCGGGCTGCGCCATCAACGACTGGGCCGATCGCGATTTCGACAAGCATGTGAAGCGCACCAAGGAGCGGCCGCTGACCGCCGGGCTGATCGCCAGCTGGGAAGCGCTGGCCGTGGCCGCCGTGCTGGCGCTGATCGCGTTCGCGCTGATCCTGCCGCTGAACGGGCTGACCAAGTGGCTGGCCGTGGTGGCGGCGGTGCTGGCCGGTACCTACCCGTTCTTCAAGCGTTTCTTTGCGATTCCGCAGGCGTACCTGGGTATCGCCTTCGGGTTTGGCATTCCGATGTCGTTCGCCGCCATCCAGGGGCAGGTGCCGTTCGTTGCCTGGCTGATGCTGCTGGGGAACGTGTTCTGGGCCGTGGCGTACGACACGGCCTATGCGATGGTCGACCGTGACGACGACCTGCTGCTCGGCATGAAGACGTCGGCCATCACGTTCGGGCGCTTTGACGTGGCCGCAATCATGATCTGCTATGCGGCCTTCCTGGGGTTGATGGCCTGGACGGGTGTACTGCTCGACCTGGGCTGGCCGTTCTACGCCGGTCTGGCGGCCGCTGCGGTCCTGGCGGGCTACCACTACACGCTGATCAAGGATCGCGACCGGATGAAATGCTTTGCCGCGTTCCGGCATAACAACTGGCTTGGGGCCTGTGTGTTCGCGGGGACGTTCGCGGCGTATCTACTGAAATAGAAGACCGGCGGTTCTTTTTTCCCCTCTCCCATTCATGGAAGAGGGGGCATTCCCACCTCAGTCCTTGCCGAATTCCGCGCCCATCTCCCGGCCACGCGCGGCGGCCGCGTGCATCGCCTTGACGAAGGCATCCTTCATGCCGCTGGCTTCCATCGACGTCAGCGCGGCGTAGGTCGTGCCGCCCTTGGACGTCACACGTTCGCGCAGCAGCGAAACGGGCTCGGCCGACTGTGCGGCCAGCGCTGCCGCGCCACGGAACGTTTCCACGGCCAGCTCGCGGCCTTGCTCGGCGGACAGTCCCATTTCCGTGGCTGCGCGCTCCATTGCTTCGATGAAATAGAACACGTAGGCGGGGCCGCTGCCCGAAATCGCCGTAACGGCATCGATTTGATCGTCGTTGTCCACCCAGACGCACTGGCCCACGGCCTCGGCCACGGCGGTGGCAATGCTTCGGTCCTTGTCGGACACGCCCGGCGCCGCGGCCAGCCCCGTCATGCCCATGCCGGCCAGCGCCGGGGTATTCGGCATGGCGCGCACCAGCCGGCTGCGTCCCAGCCAGCGGGCCATGTCCTGCAGCCGGATGCCGGCCGCCACGCTGATGATCAGGTTGTCGGCCAGCAGCGGCACCAGCGGGGCGATTGCGTCGCGGTATTGCTGTGGCTTGACGGCCAGCACGATCACGTCGCTGGCGCCGAAGGCGGCATCCGGCGCGGCCAGCGCCTGCACGCCGCTTTGCGCCAGCCGTTGGCGCGCATCTTCAAAGGGGTCGACCACGCGGATCGCGCCACCCGGCACGCCGCGGGCCATCAGGCCGCCAATCAGGGCGGAGGCCATGTTGCCGCCGCCGAGGAAGCCGAAGGTGAGGGAATCGAGCATCAAGTTTCCTGGTCTGCCAGCGCGATACGTGTCGGCTGGCGTTTTCATGTCATGGTCCTTGCGGGGACTGCGCGGACCCTGGCGGCAGCGATCAGTGCCGCGCGCCGAATATCGCGGTGCCGATGCGCACCAGCGTGGCGCCCTCGGCAATGGCCGCGTCCATGTCGGCGGACATCCCCATCGAGAGCGTGTCCACCTTTAGCCCGGATTGGCGCAGTTGATCAAGCAACGCACGAAGGGCGGCAAACGGTTGACGCTGCGCGGCGGGGTCCGATGCGGGCGCCGGAATCGCCATCAGGCCGCGCAACTGCAGGTTGGGCAGGCGGGCGATGGCCTGGGCCAGCGCCGGCACCTCCGCCGGCGCCACGCCGCTCTTGGTGTCTTCATCGCTGATATTGACCTGGATGCAGACCTGCAGCGGCGGCAGTCCGGCAGGCCGCTGGGCGGACAGCCGTTCCGCGATCTTCAGGCGGTCGATCGCATGAACCCAGTCGAATTGCTCAGCCACCGGCCGCGTCTTGTTACTTTGCAGGGGGCCGATGAAATGCCACTGGATCTGGCTGCGCAGGTCGTCCAGCGCGGCGATCTTGTCCACCCCCTCCTGGACGTAATTCTCGCCAAATGCCCGCTGGCCGGCGTCGAATGCCTCGCGCACGCGGTCCGGCGAAACCGTCTTGGAAACCGCCAGCAGCGTGACGCCGGAAGGGGCCCTGCCGGCTTGTTGTGTGGCCGCCGCGATGTCATTTTTCACGGCTTGCAAGTTGGCGGCGATTACAGACATAATCC
>DAIOET010000555.1:0-2997 GCA_036746135.1 Cupriavidus sp. | reverse complement strand
CTGGTGGGTCGTGCGTGACTCGAACACGCGACCAACGGATTAAAAGTCCGCTGCTCTACCGACTGAGCTAACGACCCGAAAAAACTGAATCCGCGATTATAGGGAGCACCCTACAGGGTGTCAAGCATCCCACCCGGTCACACCATACGCTCCAGACGCCACATCTGATACTTGAACGCCAGCATCGCACCGACGACGATCGTTGCAAAAACGATGAACGAACCGACGGCCAGCGTCGACACGCCGGACAGCCCCTGGCCGATCGTGCAGCCCAGCGCCGTCACGCCACCGGCGCCCATCAGCATGCCGCCGACCATGTGGTTGGCCACGTCCTCTGCATTTCCGAAACCCTCCCAACGGAAGGTGCGCGACGTCAGCGCGTAGGCAGCGGCGCCGGCGATCACGCCGATCACGCTGACGATGCCGATGGTCAGCACCTTGCTCTTGTCGCTGAACATCATCAGCCAATCCAGCGTGTACGCATACGGCGCCACGAAGCTCAGGCTTTCCATGCGGCCGCTGTTGGTGCCGACAAACAGTTCTTCCAGCGTGTTCGGGTCCTCGGAAACAAAGCCGAGATGGCCGGATACGTACCACATGCCGACGATGATCAGCCCGACGGCCAGGCCACCCAGCAGATTGTCGAACGTACGGAAGCCGTTGCCGATCAGCGACCAGATCACGAGCACCGCACCGATCGCCACGCCCAGCACCAACTGCAACGTGCCGCGCGCCATTCCGGTCGCCTGCGCGACTAGCGACGGAAGGTCCTGCGTCGACGGCAGCGTCACCGACACCGCATCCACGGTGTTCACGCGCACCACGCCGAACAGTCCACGTAGCGTCATGTACGCAGACAGACCGAGGAACACAAACACCACCAGAGATTTCA
Organism: Cupriavidus sp.; assembly: GCA_036746135.1. Taxonomy (GTDB): domain Bacteria; phylum Pseudomonadota; class Gammaproteobacteria; order Burkholderiales; family Burkholderiaceae; genus Cupriavidus. Next base: position 2,105 of record DAIOET010000555.1, on the reverse strand, counting down.
GGTTGCCAGCACCGATACGCACCAGCGTCTTGCTGCCGCAGCCCGACGCCAGCACCATACCGAACCCAAACATCAGCCCGCCGACGGCCGCCGACAGCCAGCCCAGCTTCGCCGCCGTGTAGATGGTCTTGGTCGGGTCGATCAACCCCGCCCACGCCAGCACTCCAGTACCGATCATCGCCACGCCGATGGCCATGATCCACATCCGCATGCGGCTCCAGTCGCCGATATTGACGATGTCCGAAATGGCGCCCATCGTGCAAAAGTGAGTGCGCTGAAGGACGGCACCAAACAGGAAGGTCAGAACGAAGGTACTCAGCAGTACGCTGTGCGTGAGCGCGGGGATATCAATATCAGGCATGTCTCGGCGTGGCTCGTGAAATTTCTATTTCTTCTCGGTAGTGCGCTTGAACGGGGGCGCTCGTTGGCGTCCCGCTATTGTTGGGGCGATGGTTCAGACGGACATCTGGTAGCGAGTCGGATCGGCAACGCCGGCCTGTTCGAAACCAGCCTTGCGAATGCGGCAGGAATCACAAACCCCGCAGGCGCGACCCTCGTCGTCCGCCTTGTAGCACGACACTGTCAGCCCATAGTCCACGCCCAGCTTCACGCCCGCGCGGATGATCTCGGCCTTGGTCATGTCGATGATCGGCGCGTGCACGCGGAAGCGGTCACCCTCGACGCCGGCCTTGGTCGCCAGATTGGCCAGCGCTTCATAGGCGGCGACATACTCGGGGCGGCAATCGGGATAGCCCGAATAGTCGACGGCATTGGCACCAAAGAACAGGTCGCGGCCACCGATGGCCTCGGCCCAGCCGAGCGCCAGCGACAACATGATCGTATTGCGCGCCGGCACGTAGGTAATCGGGATACCGCCGGTGGCACCGTCGGTCGGCACATCCAGCGTGTCGTCGGTCAGTGCCGATCCGCCAAAGCGGCGCAGGTCCAGGTCGATGATCTCGTGGCGCTTCGCGCCGAGCGCGGCCGCCACCTTCTTGGCCGCGTCCAGTTCGGACGAGTGACGCTGGCCGTAGCGCATCGACAGCGCATAGGTTTCAAAGCCGGCCGCGTTGGCCAGGGCAAGCACGGTGGCGGAGTCCAGGCCGCCGGATAACAGGACGATTGCGCGTTTGGTCATGATTCGGTTGCGCGCGGAACAAGCGCGCTGTAGTCACGCCTCAGTGGGCGAATCGCATATTTTAGCGCGCCGCGCACTCGGCTCACGGGTTTGCTCCCTCACCCGCGCGAGAATCGGGGGAGCAGGCGTCCGTCGGCCCAAAAAGAAAAAGCCCGCGAAACGCGGGCTCTCTCCTGACTGCCGTACTTCAGCCGGTTACTTCAGCGTCTTCAGCCGGTTGCTCGCGGCCTGGGCGCCTTCCGTACCCGGATACTTCGACACCACGGTTTCCAGCGTCTTCTTGGCCTGTGCCTTCTGGCCCGACTCCATCTGGTTGTTCGCGATGGCGATCATGGCGTCAGGAACCTTCGCATGCTGCGGGAACTGTTGCACCATGTTCTGCAGCACGTAGGTCGAACCCTTGTAGTCACGCTGCGCGTAGAGCGAATTGCCGAGCCAGAACTGCGCCAGCGGCAGATACGGGCTTTGCGGATACTTCTTCGCAAACGCCGAGAAGGCATTGCCCGCGCCCTTGAAATCGCCCGACTGGAACTGCTTCAGCGCCGCGTCGTACTCAGGCTTTTCGGTCGGCTGTGCGAGCCCTTCCTTGCCATCGACGGTCACCTGTTGCGGCTCGAACTTCTTCAGGCGCGCGTCGAGGTCGGCGTAGTAATCCTTCTGCTGTTTCTGCAGCGTGTCCACCGTGTTCTGCAACACCTCGTTCTGACCGCGCAGTCGTGCCACTTCCTGACGCAGGCCTTCCAGCTGGTTCTGCATGTCAAGTTGTTGACGGCTGTTCTGATCGATACGCTGCGATGCCGTGGCCTGGAAACCGTTGAACTGGTCCCGCAGTTGGATCACCGCCTTGCGCGCCTCGTCGTCGTCAAAGACGCCGGCGTGGGCGGAACTGGCTGCCAACAGGCCGCCAGATACAGCGGCCAGCCACAGCAGGGTGGAAACGCGAGCATTCATGAAGGATTATTCCGTG
>DAIOET010000554.1:0-2999 GCA_036746135.1 Cupriavidus sp. | reverse complement strand
CACGCCAGGAAGCCGAAGCCCAGGCTGCCCGCGAGGCCGCCGAGCGCGAGGAAGCGGAGCGCCGCGCCAAGCAGGAAGCCCTGGAGGCCGAACAGCGCCGTCAGGCCGAACTGCTGGCCCTGAAGGCGGCGGAAGAGGATGCCGCCGCGCGCGCCGCCACCGAGGCTGCCGAGGAAACCGCACGCCAGAAGGCTGAAGAGGACAAGGCACGTCTGGCCGCCGAGCGCGTACAGGCGCAGAAGAACGCGGATGACGCCAAGGCCGCCGCCGACAAGGCACGCGCCGAGCAGGACAGCGCCAAGGCCGCGGCCGACAAGGCCCGTGCCGAGCAGGACGCTGCCGCCCGTCGTCGCCGTGAGGCTGCCGAAGCCGAAGCCCGCGCGATCCAGCAGATGCTGAACGCGCCGCCGCGTGTGCTGAAGGCGCCGTCGGAACGCAAGGCCGAGGAAAAGAAGGCCGAGCAGACCGGCACGCTGCACAAGCCGGTGAAGCCGGCCGGTGCGACGCCTGAGGCGAAGAAGGACGAAAAGAAGAGCACAACGGCACCTGCCGCCACGACCACCACCACTGCCGACAAGAAGGGCGGCAAGGGTGCCAAGGGCGGTGGCAACTGGCAGGACGACAGCCGTGGCGGCAAGAAGGGTGGCGGTCTGAAGACGCGCGGCGATTCGTCGGGCGGTACTGGTGGCTGGCGCAGTGGCCCGCGTGGCCGCGGTGGCAGGCAGCATGCCGATGACGGCCGCAGCAACTTCCAGGCGCCGACCGAGCCGGTGGTGCGCGAAGTGCACGTCCCCGAGACCGTCTCGGTGGCCGATCTGGCGCACAAGATGGCCGTCAAGGCTTCCGAGGTCATCAAGCAGATGATGAAGCTCGGCCAGATGGTGACGATCAACCAGGTGCTGGACCAGGAAACCGCCATGATCGTGGTGGAAGAAATGGGCCACAAGGCGTTTGCCGCCAAGCTGGACGATCCGGAAGCGCTGCTGGTGACCGATGGTGAAGACCACTCGGACGCAGAGCTGCTGCCGCGTCCGCCGGTGGTGACCGTGATGGGTCACGTCGACCACGGCAAGACCTCGCTGCTGGATTACATCCGCCGCACCAAGGTTGCAGCGGGCGAAGCCGGTGGCATTACGCAGCACATTGGCGCGTACCACGTGGAAACCGACCGTGGCGTGATCACGTTCCTGGATACCCCGGGTCACGAGGCCTTTACGGCCATGCGTGCCCGTGGTGCCAAGGCGACCGACATCGTCATCCTGGTGGTGGCTGCAGACGACGGCGTGATGCCGCAGACCAAGGAAGCGATTGCGCACGCCAAGGCTGCCGGCGTGCCCATCGTGGTGGCGATCACCAAGGTCGACAAGCCTGAAGCCAACCCGGACCGCGTCAAGCAGGAACTGGTGGCCGAACAGGTCTTGCCGGAAGAGTACGGCGGCGATTCGCCTTTCGTGCCTGTGTCGGCCAAGAGCGGACAGGGTATCGACGACCTGCTGGAGAACGTGCTGCTGCAGGCCGAAGTGCTGGAGCTGCGTGCGCCGGTCGATGCTCCTGCCAAGGGTCTGGTGGTGGAAGCCCAGCTCGACAAGGGCAAGGGTCCGATCGCTACGATCCTGGTGAGCAGCGGTACGCTGAAGCGCGGCGACGTCGTGCTGGCCGGCAGTGCCTATGGCCGCGTGCGCGCCATGCTGGACGAAAACGGCAAGCCGTCGAAGGAAGCTGGCCCGTCGATCCCGGTGGAAATCCAGGGTCTGTCGGAAGTGCCCGCCGCCGGTGAAGAAGTGCTGGTGCTGCCGGATGAGCGCAAGGCACGTGAAATCGCGCTGTTCCGTCAGGGCAAGTTCCGCGACGTGAAGCTGGCCAAGCAGCAGGCGGCCAAGCTGGAAACGATGCTGGAGCAGATGACCGAAGGCGAAGTCCAGACGCTGCCGCTGATCGTGAAGGCCGACGTGCAGGGTTCGCAGGAAGCACTGGTGCAGTCGCTGCAGAAGCTGTCGACCGCCGAAGTGCGCGTGCAGATCGTGCACGGTGGCGTGGGTGGCATCTCGGAATCGGACGTCAACCTGGCAACCGCTTCGAAGGCTGTGATCATCGGCTTCAACGTGCGTGCCGACGCAGGCGCGCGCAAGCTGGCCGAGCACAACGGTATCGACATCCGCTACTACAACATCATTTACGATGCTGTGGACGAGATCAAGGCGGCGATGTCGGGCATGCTGGCGCCGGAAAAGCGCGAGACCACGATCGGTCAGGTGGAAGTCCGTCAGGTCTTCCGCGTGCCGAAGGTGGGTGCGGTGGCCGGCTGTATGGTTACCGACGGCATGGTCAAGCGTACCTCGCTGGTACGCGTGCTGCGCAACAACGTGGTGATCCACGACGGCGAACTGGACTCGCTCAAGCGATTCAAGGACGACGTCAAGGAAGTCAAGCAGGGCTTCGAGTGCGGTTTGTCGATCAAGAACTTCAACGACGTTCAGGAAGGCGACCAGCTCGAGGTGTACGAAATCACCGAGGTGGCGCGTACGCTGTAAGGCGATACGCAAAAACGGCAGGCTCCGGCCTGCCGTTTTTCCATCTACATCGGTAAAGCAAAAAGTTTTGCATGGCCAAGAAAGGCAATATCTCTTCCCGCAATTTGCGCCTCTCCGACCAGATCCAGAAGGAACTGGCCGAGATGATCCAGCGCGAGATCCGTGATCCCCGCCTGGGGCTGGTGACGCTGCAGTCGGTGTCGCTGACGCCGGACTACGCGCACGCCAAGGTGTACTTCACGGTGCTCGGCGCCGAGCCCGAAGTGGCGGCCGGAATCCTCAAGGAAAAGGCCGGCTATCTGCATTCGCTGCTGTTCAAGCGCCTGCATATCCATACCGTGCCGACGCTGCATTTCCATCACGACACGTCGGTGGAACATGCCATCGAAATGTCGAAGCTGATCACGCAAGCAAATTCGACGCGCGCCAAGGACGACGAGTAAGTCTCCCGCGTTTCTGCGAGCCGGC
>DAIOET010000553.1:0-3011 GCA_036746135.1 Cupriavidus sp. | reverse complement strand
ACTGGTCCTGGTGGGAGATCGTGATCTACACGCTCGTGGTGACGCACATCACGATCGCCGGCGTCACCATCTTCCTGCACCGCTGCATGGCGCACCGGTCGCTGGACCTGCACCCGATTGCCCAGCATTTCTTCCGCTTCTGGCTTTGGCTGACCACGGGCATGGTGACCAAGGAATGGACCGCCATTCACCGCAAGCACCACGCCAAGTGCGAGACCGAGGACGATCCGCACAGCCCGCAGACGCGCGGCATCCGCAAGGTGCTGCTGGAAGGGGCCGAACTGTATCGCGCCGAGGCCAAGAACAAGGAAACCATCGCCAAGTTCGGCCACGGCACTCCTGACGACTGGGTCGAGCGCAATGTGTATTCGCGCTTTGGCTGGCAGGGCGTGGGCCTGATGCTGATCATCGACCTGGCGCTGTTCGGCCTGGTCGGCATGAGCGTGTGGGCGGTTCAGATGCTGTGGATTCCGATCCATGCCGCCGGCATCATCAACGGCCTGGGCCACTTCTGGGGCTACCGCAACTACGACTGCGAAGATGCGTCGACCAACGTGTCGCCGTGGGGCTTCATCATCGGTGGTGAGGAACTGCACAACAACCACCATACGTACCCGACGTCGGCCAAGTTCTCGATCAAGTGGTACGAGATCGACGTGGGCTGGTGGTACATCCGTGCCATGCAGTCGGTCGGCCTGGCCAAGGTCAAGAAGACCCCGCCCAAGGCGCGACTGGTTGAGGCACGTCCGGTGGACCACAACACATTGGAAGCGATCATCGCCAACCGCTACGACGTGATGGCCCGCTATGCCAAGGCGCTGAAGAGTGCGTACAAGGCCGAGCTGCGCAAGCACAAGGAAGGCAACTCGCCCGAGTACCGGAGCTACAAGCCGGCACGCAAGTGGTTCCACCGTGAAGAAGTGAAGCTGGCCGCGCCGCAGCGCCAGCAACTGGCCAGCATCACCGAGCAGAACAAGATGCTGCACACGTACGTGGAAATGCGCCGCGAGCTGGCCGTGATCTGGGGCCGCTCGAATATGACGCGCGAGCAACTGCTGGCCCAGCTGCAGGCCTGGTGCCATCGCGCCGAAGCCAGCGGCATCCAGGCACTGCAGGAGTTTTCGCTGCGCCTGCGCCGGTACGCCTGATACAATCGCCGACGCGCCCGTCATGGCTACAAAGCCCCGCCCCAAGGCGGGGCTTTTCTTTTGGCTACACTCCCCCATGTTTCCGGCACAGATCGCGCGTCCGAGCGCGGCGGCCAACGGGTGCCCCGAGGAGTACTGCAGAGATGACCCCACAATCGATCAAGACCGTCGAGTTCGAAAAACCGAACCTCGCGGACGCCGACAATGCCACCGGCGGTAGCTGCGTGGCCCACGCCTGGGCCAAGGTGCCTCCGGCGCTGACCCCCGACGAACGCAGCGCGTTGAAAGACCGTATCCGCAGGTTGCTCAAGGAGCGCAACGCGGTACTCGTGGCGCACTATTACGTTGACGCGGATCTGCAGGACCTGGCCGAGGAAACCGGCGGCTGCGTGTCCGATTCCCTGGAGATGGCGCGCTTCGGCCGCGATCACGAAGCCCAGACGCTGGTGGTGGCCGGCGTGCGCTTCATGGGTGAGACGGCCAAGATCTTGAGCCCGGAAAAGACCATCCTGATGCCGGATCTCGATGCGACATGTTCGCTCGACCTCGGTTGCCCGGCCGACGAATTCACCGCGTTTTGCGATGCCCATCCGGACCGCACCGTGGTGGTCTATGCCAATACCAGTGCCGCCGTGAAGGCGCGCGCGGACTGGATGGTGACTTCCAGCATCGGCCTGAAGATCGTCGAGCACCTGCACGCTCGCGGCGAGAAAATTCTCTGGGCGCCCGACAAGCATCTGGGCAGCTACATCCAGAAGCAAACGGGCGCGGACATGCTGTTGTGGCAGGGCTCGTGCCTGGTGCACGACGAGTTCAAGGGGATCGAGCTGGACCTCCTGCGCCGCGAGCATCCGAAGGCCAAGATTCTGGTGCATCCGGAATCGCCGGCCAACGTTGTGGAGCAGGCTGACGTGGTGGGTTCCACGAGCCAGCTGATCGCAGCCGCGCAGCAGCTCGACGCCAACGAATTCATCGTGGCGACCGACAACGGCATCCTGCACAAGATGCGCATGGCAGCGCCGGGCAAGATGTTCATCGAGGCCCCGACGGCCGGCAACAGCGCCACTTGCAAGAGCTGCGCGCATTGCCCGTGGATGGCCATGAACGCGCTGACCAACCTGGCCGAAGTCCTGGAGACTGGCCGCAACGAAATCCACGTCGATCCGGACATCGGCCGGCGTGCAGTCACCTGTATTGATCGCATGCTCGATTTTGCCGCGCAGCAGAAGGCCAATGTGCGTCCCGCCGCCGACCTGGCCAGGGAAGCCGCACTGTTCCAGGGAGTTGGTCCGGCATGAGCGTGAATCCGGTATTCGACAACTATGGCGCGGCGCTCAAGGCGGCGCTGGAAGCCAATGTGCGCGCCGCAATCGCCGAGGACGTCGGCAGCGGCGACCTGACCGGCCTGCTGGTGCCTGCTGACAAGGCTGTGCAAGCGCGCGTGATCGTGCGTGAGACGGCAGTGTTATGCGGCCGTCCGTGGTTCGAGGCCTGCATGAAGGCCGTCGACGAGCGGCTGCAGGTGAAGTGGCTCAAGGAAGAGGGCGCGCGGATGGCGCCCGATGACGTGGTATGCGAAATCACGGGTCCGGCCCGCGCGTTGCTGACCGCCGAGCGCCCGTCGCTGAACTTCCTGCAGTTGCTGTCCGGCGTGGCCACCGCTACGCGCCGCTACGCCGACCTGATTGCCGACACGCGTGCGCGCGTGCTCGATACCCGCAAGACGTTGCCGGGTCTGCGGCTTGCGCAGAAGTATGCGGTAAAGGTTGGCGGTGGCGAGAACCAGCGCCTGGCCCTGTACGACGGCATCCTGATCAAGGAAAACCACATCGCCGCGGCGGGCAGCATCACGGCCGCGATGCA
>DAIOET010000552.1:0-3012 GCA_036746135.1 Cupriavidus sp. | reverse complement strand
GACACGCTCGACTCGCGTGACGAACTGCAGGACATCCGCCGCAGCATCCACCAGCATCCCGAGCTCGCCTTCAACGAAGTGCGAACTGCCGAACTCGTTGCCGGCAAGCTGGAAGGATGGGGTTATGCCGTGACGCGCGGCGTGGGCGGTACCGGCGTGGTGGCCACCTTGCGCTCGGGCAGCGGCAAGCGCAGCGTCGGCATCCGTGCCGACATGGACGCGCTGCCCATTCACGAGCGGTCTGGTCTGCCATATGCCAGCGTGCACGAGGGAAAGATGCATGCCTGTGGCCACGACGGCCACACGGCCGTCCTGCTTGGTGCCGCGCGCCAGCTGGCGCGCACACGCCACTTCAACGGCACCGTGCACCTGATCTTCCAGCCCGCCGAGGAAATCGGCGCCGGTGGCGGCGCGGAGCGGATGCTGGACGACGGCCTGTTCGAACGCTTCCCGTGCGATGCCATTTTTGGCCTGCATAACCACCCAGGTGTCGAAGCCGGTACCTTCATGTTCCGCAGCGGGCCGTTCATGGCCGCCTGCGACACGGTCACGATCACCATTCGCGGCAAGGGTGGCCACGCGGCGCGGCCGCACCAGTCGATCGACCCGATCCTGGTGGCCGGCAGCCTGGTCATGGCGTTGCAGTCGATCGTCGCCCGCAATGTGGACCCCAATGAAACCGCCGTGGTCACCATCGGCACGCTGCACGCGGGTCATGCACCCAACGTGATTCCCGACAGCGCGCGCATGGAAATCAGCGTACGGTCGTTCAGCGCCGAGGTGCGGGCATCGATGGAGGCGCGCATCCGCCAGCTGGTCACGTCGCACGCCGAAGGCTATGGCGCCACGGCCGAGATCGATTACGTGCGCGGCTATCCGGTGCTGGTCAACAGCGAGGCCGAGACCGAGTTCGCGCGTCAGGTGGCCGAGGAACTGGTGGGTCCCGAGCGCGCGATCGGCAATTTCCACCGTATCGCGGGCAGTGAGGACTTTGCGTACTTCCTGCAGCAGCGTCCCGGCTGTTTCGTGCGGATGGGCAACGGCGCCAACCAGCCGTTGCTGCACAACGCCGGCTACGACTTCAACGATGACAACCTGACCGTGGGCGCCGCGTACTGGACGCGCCTGGTCGAGCGCTATCTGACGGAATGAACCAGGGGCCGCGCCGGAGCAGGGCGGCTCACTTGAAGAACGCGCTCGGCGGCACGCCAAACTGCCGCCGGAACATCGTCGCAAAGGCGCTTGGGCTGTCGTAGCCCATCTCCAGCGCCACATCCAGCACCTTGTCGCCAGCGGCCAGCCGCTCCAGCGCGGCCAGCAGCCGGGCCTGCTGGCGCCACTGGCCGAACGTCATCCCCGTTTCGCGTGCAAAACGCCGCTGGATCGTTTTTGGGTCCACGCCAAGGCGTTCGCCCCAATCGGCCAGCGTCAGCGCGTTGTCCGGTGAGCCGACGATCTCATCGCAGATGCTGCGCAAGCCCTGGTCGGTGGGTCGCGGCAGGTGCAGCGGCAGCGTCGGCACGAGCTTGACTTCGTCGAGCAGCAGCCGCATCAGGCGGCCGTCGCGCGACTCGGCTTCATATCGCGGGGGAATATCGATCGCCGCCAGGATTAATTCGCGCAGCAGCGGCGAGATGCCCAGCACAGTGCAGCGCGTGGGCAGGTCCGGTGCGGCATCCGGGCGGATATAGGCGGTGCGCATCTGCACGCGCCCGACCATGCGAATCCAGTGCACGGTGCCGCCCGGCATCCACATGCCGCGCGTCGGTGGCACCGTCCATTGCCCCTCGGCGGTGGACACCACCATCACGCCATGCATGGCATGGATCAACTGGGCATGCGGGTGCTGGTGAGGCTTGGTGACGTGGCCGGGCACATAGTCGGCCGCCATCGCCGTGACGGGCATCGGACTGCGGTCGTACTGGAGATAGGCAGGGCGCTCGGAATAGGTATCGGCGCGGCTATCCATGTCCGGATCGCGCGGTGCATCGGCGGGCAAAGGCTTGCTGCCCGCTGTGTCGTGGTCGACCCACGAAATCCGCGGCTTGGCTGGCTTGCCGCGTTGCGGGGGGCGTTGGGCACCGGGCATGTCCTTTTCTCCAAAGTTGCGGCCCCATTCTCGCAGGACAGGCGCGATTTTGCCAATTAGCATCGTCACTCTCCCCGAATGCCGGGCTGCAGGTGGCACCCGGGGATTCCAGAAAGAGAACTGGCCAATGCGCCCCCGACCATGAGCACAACCGTCAATACCGCCGCCGCCGCGGCACATCGAGAGGAGGGCACGCGCTTCCGCGTGCTGTACGCGATCAGCTTCGCGCACTTCCTCAACGACATGATCCAGTCGCTGATCCTTGCCATCTATCCGATGCTGAAGGGCGGCTTCAACCTGAGCTTCACGCAGATCGGCCTGCTGACGCTGACGTACCAGATCACCGCATCGCTGCTACAGCCCGTCGTCGGCCTGTACACGGACAAGCATCCGAAACCCCACTCGCTGGCCATCGGCATGGGCTTCACGCTGGGCGGCCTGCTGCTGCTGTCGGTGGCGCCCAGCTATGGCGTGCTGCTGATCGCCGCCGCGCTGGTCGGGACGGGGTCGTCGATCTTCCACCCGGAATCGTCGCGCGTGGCACGCCTGGCGTCGGGTGGCCAGCATGGCCTGGCGCAGTCGATCTTCCAGGTTGGCGGCAATGGCGGCAGTGCGATGGGGCCGCTGCTGGCGGCGTGGATCGTTCATACGCAAGGCAGCGTGGCGTGGTTCTCGCTGGCCGCGCTGCTGGCCATCGCCGTGCTGTGGCAGATCGGTGGCTGGTACGGCCGGCACCTGGCCGAGCGCGCCGCGAAGAAGAAGGCCGCGACCGGGGTGGTGAACAAGCTGCCGACGTCGACCGTGGTGCGCGCGATTTCGGTACTGCTGCTGCTGATCTTCTCCAAGTACTTCTACATGGCCAGCCTGAACACGTACTACACGTTCTATCTGATGGAGAAGTTCGGCCTGCCGCGCGAGACGTC
>DAIOET010000551.1:0-3015 GCA_036746135.1 Cupriavidus sp. | reverse complement strand
GATAGTAAAGTACCCACCCTTGACATGTCAAAGATGGTTACAACTTTCCCGCAAATCTCTAGTAAATCAACGAACTAGAGTAAAAAACGTATTCTGTTTCTCGGATTCCTTATAAAGAATCCGTGTTACCACTACGTGACAAAGCGCGTTGCAACGCACATCACTCAGGCCGCCCCCAACTGGGCTGCGGCCATCAGCTTTCTTGTATACGGATGCTGCGGCGCGCCGAGAACCGTTTCTGTCTCGCCCGATTCCACCACTTCACCGTTTTTCATCACGATGACTCGGTGCGCCATCGCACGAATCACGGCCAAATCGTGGCTGATGAACAGATAGCTGAGGTTGTACTTGTGCTGCAGTTGCGAAAGCAGCGCCAGCACCTGCTGCTGGATCGATACATCAAGTGCAGAAGTCGGCTCATCAAGTACCAGTACCTGCGGCTTGAGAATCAGCACGCGCGCGATGGCAATGCGCTGGCGCTGCCCGCCTGAGAACTCGTGCGGATATCGTCCCAGCGCCGTGCGGTCCAGCCCTACTTCGCGCAACGCCTCGATCACTCGCTCGCGCATCGACTCCTTCGACAGGCCGGGCTGATGCAAGGCCAGCCCTTCTCCCACGATCTGCTCGATCGTCATGCGTGGCGAGAGCGAACCGAACGGGTCCTGGAACACCACCTGCATGCGCTTGCGAAGCGCGCTGCGCTCCTTCTGCGAGCAAGTATCGAAGCTGCGGCCCAGGAACTGGATCGCCCCGCCGCTCTTGCGCTGCAAGGCCAGCACCGTGTGGGCCAGCGTCGTCTTGCCCGAGCCCGATTCGCCCACGATACCCACGGTCTCGCCCTCGCGCAGCTGCAGCGTGACGTCCTTGACCGCGGCAAACGCTTCCTTGCCAAACCAGCCGGCAATGCCGGCGCGCTTTTTCTGGTAATTGACGCACAGCGCGTCGGTTTCCAGCAGCACCGGCGCCAGTGGCACCAGCGGCAGCACTTCGCGCTTTGGCCGGCTGTCGATCAGCTTGCGCGTGTACGGGTGGCGCGGATTGGCAAAGACTTCGGCCGTTTCACCGGTCTCCACCAACACGCCTTTCTCCATCACGCCCACGCGCTGCGCGAACGCGCGCACCATGTTCAGGTCGTGCGTGATCAGCATCACGGTCATGCCGAACTCGGCCTGCAGGCTGCGCAGCAGGTCAAGGATCTGCGCGCGGATGGTGACATCGAGCGCCGTGGTCGGCTCGTCCGCCAGCAGCAGCTTCGGACGGCAGGCCAGCGCCATAGCGATCATCGCGCGCTGGCGCTGCCCGCCCGACAACTGGTGCGGAAAACTGTTGAAGCGGTTGGCCGCGTCGCTGATGCCGGTACGTTCCAGCAGCGCAATTGCGCGGTCTCGCGCCGCGCGGCGATCCAGGTCCTCGTGCAGCGCCAGCGTCTCCACGATCTGATTGCCGATCGTGTAGAGCGGATTCAGCGCCGTCATCGGTTCCTGGAAGATCATCGCGATTTCCGATCCACGGATGCGACGCATCTCGCGGTCGGACACCTGCAGCAGATCCTTGCCTTCGAAGCGGATCGCGCCGTGGTAGTGCGCATCTTCCACCAGCCGCAGCATGGCCAGCGCGGTCACCGTCTTGCCGGAGCCGGACTCACCCACCAGCGCGTAGCGCTCGCCGGCGCGCAAATCGAAACTCACGTCCCGCACGGCGCGCGTGGCGTGCTCGCCCTCGCCAAACGTGACGGACAGGTGATCCAGGCACATCAGCTTGGTGCCCGGCTCGGGCACGGCCACCGGGTCCGGGAAAACAGGCGCGACAGAAGTCATCGGGGTCGCGGAATTCATGGCGTAGCCTCCGCTGCGGTGCCACCGGCAGGCACCTTCGGTTCCACGCGGCCGCGCAACTGGGCCAGGCCCAGACGCGTATCGAATGCGTCCCGCAGCGCATCCCCCATGAACGTCAGCAGCAGCAGCGTCACCACCAGCACCGCAAACGTCGACAGCGAGATCCACCATGCATCGAGATTGCCCTTACCCTGCGCCAGCAGCTCGCCCAGGCTCGGTGTGGTCGGCGGCACGCCCAGACCCAGAAAATCGAGGCTGGTCAACGCCAGGATGGCGGCGCTCATGCGGAATGGCAGGAACGTGATGACCGGCGTCAGGCTGTTGGGCAGGATGTGGCGCCACATGATCTGCACGTTCGACAAACCCAGCGCCCGCGCGGCCTTCACATAGTCCAGCGAGCGGTTGCGATAGAACTCCGCCCGTACATAGTCGGACAGCCCCATCCAGCCGAACAGCGACAGCAGGATGATCAGCAGCGCCAGGCTCGGCTCGAAGATCGACGCAAAGATAATCAGCAGATAAAGCTCGGGCATCGAACTCCAGATCTCGATCGCGCGTTGCGAAATCAGATCGAAGCGGCCGCCGAAGAAGCCCATCAGGGCGCCGGTCAGCGTGCCGACCAGCACGCCGATGATCGTCAACGCCAGCCCGAACAGCACCGATACGCGGAATCCGTACAGCAGGCGCGCCAGCACATCACGGCCGCGGTCGTCGGTGCCAAGCCAGTTGTCGGCCGACGGCGGCGCCGGATTCGGCTCCTTGGCGAAGTAGTTGATCGAATCGTAGGAATAGCGATTGGGCGGAAACACCGCGAAATTGCCGTGCGTGGTGATCCGGTCGCGGATGAACGGGTCCAGGTAATCCGTGCGCGTGGGGAAGTCGCCGTCGAACGTGGTTTCCGGATAAGACTTGACGATCGGGAAGTAGTACTCGCCCTTGTATTTCACCACCAGAGGACGGTCGCTCGACAACAGCTCGGCGCCCATGCTCAACACGAACATGATCACGAACAGGACCAGGCTCCAGTAGCCCAGACGATTGCGGCGGAAGCGCTGCCACGCACGCTGGCGCGGCGACAACGAGTGCGGCAGGCCGTTGCCGGCAACCGCGTGTTTGGGGCCGAATTTCATCGGTGCATCCCCTCGAAATGAATGCGCGGATCCACCATGACGTAGCAGAC
>DAIOET010000550.1:0-3023 GCA_036746135.1 Cupriavidus sp. | reverse complement strand
CCTACGAAAAGCCGACGACCGAGCGCAAGCGCAAGAAGAAGGCTGCCGAGGCCCGCCTGCGCAAGCGTCTGCGCATGCAAATGCTGCCGAAGAAGCTCTACTGATTCGCGCATTGCCAAGAAAAACCGCCAGTTCACTGGCGGTTTTTTTTCGTCCCGACTCCGGGCGTCCTCAGGTGCGCGTGGCGATCAGCGCCCCGGCCCCGATCAGCGTGATACCCCCGGCGCGCTGCACATTGGCCTGCGCGCGCTGCGACGTCAGCCGCGTGGCCAGCGAGCGCGCGAGCAAGGCGTAGACCATAGCGTTGGCCGTCGCCAGCACCACGAATGTCGGGATCAGCACCACGGCCTGCGGCCAGAAGGCCAGCTTGGCGTCGATGAACTGCGGCACGAAGGCCACGAAGAACACGATGCTCTTCGGATTCAACGCCGTTACGAGCCAGGCCTTGGCAAAGCGCTGGCCACCGCTGCCCGACTGCGACGCCACATCGAGCGATCGCGCGCGACTGGCCGTGCGCAGCGCCTGAATGCCCAGATACACCAGGTAGGCCGCCCCCGCCCACTTCAGGGCCGTGAACAGCGCGGCAGACGCCGCCAGGACGGCGCCCAAGCCCGCCATCGACAGCGTGAAGGCCGTCAGGTCACCTGCCGCGACGCCGGCCACCGTGGCATAAGCGCTGCGGCCGCGATGCGCCAGTGCGTCGCCAATCACCAGCAGGATGGTGGGTCCCGGAATGATCAGCAGGACCACGCTGGTCAACACGAACGCGATCCAGTGTTCGAAGGACATGATGTCTCCTCTTCGTTATCGTTCTGAAACGGTGAGCGTACCCCTGTCCACCCCACTCCGCCACCCCGCCGATACCCCTTGCAATTGGAATGGTCTTGCTGCGATGCGCCAACAATGCGTCACGCGATGGCCTGCATAATGGCGGATATCGCTTGCAAGGACACCCGCCTTGACTGCCATCCTTCAGCTGCGCAACGTGCGCAAACTCTATGGCGACCAGGTTGTCGTCGACAACCTCGACCTGGAAGTCCAGCCCGGCCAGTGCTATGGCCTGCTCGGCCCCAACGGCGCTGGCAAGACCACCACGCTGCGGATGCTGCTGGGCCTGACCACCCCCGCGTCCGGCACGCTGACACTGTGTGGCGAGCCGATTCCGCAGCGCGCCCCGCAGGCGCGTATGCGCGTGGGCGTGGTTCCGCAGTTCGACAACCTCGATCCAGATTTTTCCGTGATCGAAAACCTCCGCATCTTCGGCCGCTACTTCGGGCTGTCCTCGGGCGAGATCGCTGAACGGGTGCCCAGGTTGCTGGAATTCGCACGACTGGAAAACAAGGCCAACGCCCAGGTGCGCGACCTCTCCGGCGGCATGCGCCGCCGGCTGACCGTGGCGCGCGCGCTGATCAATGACCCCGACCTGCTCGTGATGGACGAGCCGACGACCGGCCTCGACCCGCAGGCGCGCCATCTGATCTGGGAACGCCTCAAGTCGCTGCTTGCCGCAGGCAAGACCATCCTGCTGACCACGCACTTCATGGAAGAGGCCGAGCGGCTCTGCAACTACCTGTGCGTGATCGATGCTGGCCGCAAGATTGCCGAAGGCAAGCCGCATGAATTGATCGACCGCGAGATTGGGTGCGATGTCGTGGAGGTCTATGGCGACGAACTGGAACCGCTGCGCGACACGCTGACGCCGCTGGCGGATCGCTGCGAAATGCGCGGCGAGACGCTGTTCTGCTACGTGCGCGATCCAGACCCGCTGCTGACCGCGCTGCATGGCAAGGGCGGCGTGCGCTATCTGCACCGGCCCGCCAATCTTGAGGACGTGTTCCTCAAGCTGACCGGCCGCGAAATGAGAGACTGAGACATCGACATGAGCGAACAGGACCCACGCAATCCCGACGTCGCAATGGCCTCCAGACCCGCGGCGCCGGTCCCGCACCAGCACTATCCGCAGCCGCTGCTGCCGCGCAACGCGCGCAACTGGATGATGGTCTGGTACCGCAACTACATGGTCTGGAAGAAGCTGGCCATCCCGTCGATGATCGGCAACCTTGCCGATCCCATGATCTACCTGTTCGGTCTGGGCCTTGGCCTGGGTCTGCTGGTAGGTCAGGTGCACGGCGTGTCGTACATCGCCTTCCTGGCGGCCGGCACCACGGCATCGAGTGTGATGATGTCCGCCAGCTTCGAATCGATGTATTCGGCCTTCTCGCGCATGCATGTGCAGCGCACGTGGGAGGCGATCATGCATGCGCCGCTGACGCTTGGCGACGTGGTACTGGGAGAAGTGCTCTGGGCTGCCAGCAAGGCAGTGCTGTCCGGTGTGGCCATCATGCTCGTGGCGGGCCTGCTTGGTTATGCGCAGTTTCCGGGAGCGCTTGCCGCCCTGCCTGTGATCGTGCTGGCCGGCATCGCCTTCGCAAGCCTGGCGATGATCGTCACGGCCCTGGCACCGAGCTACGACTTCTTCATGTTCTACCAGACGCTGGTGATGACGCCGATGCTGCTGCTGTCAGGCGTGTTCTTCCCGCTGGAGCAATTGCCCGAAGGCGCGCAGAAGGCCACGATGGCACTGCCGCTGGCCCACGCCGTGGCATTGATTCGTCCGTTGATGCTGGGAAGGCCGGTGGAGAACGTCACGCTGCATGTGGCCGTGCTGGCGGTCTATGCGGTGGTGGCGCTGATGGTGGCGCTGGTATTGCTGCGCAAGCGGATGCTGCGCTGAGGATAGATGCCTGCCGAGAGGCAGCCCCCTCTCCCACACCGTGGGCGAGGGGGACACAACAAAACTTACTGACCCAGGCCGCGCAGCAGATCGGCCTTCAGGTCTTCCACCGATTCCAGGCCCACGGCCAGGCGGATCAGCCCTTCCGAGATCCCTGCAGCGGCTTTCGCTTCCGGCACCACGCGACCATGCGTGGTCGTGTACGGATGCGTGATCGTCGTGCGGGTATCACCAAGGTTGCCCGTGATCGAGCACAGCTTCGTGTTGTCGATCACGCGCCAGGCGTTGG
>DAIOET010000549.1:0-3036 GCA_036746135.1 Cupriavidus sp. | reverse complement strand
GTGCGCTGATGTTCCTGCAGGCGCAGGATACCTAGCGTGATCTCGGCCAGCTCGTCTTCGTCGGCCTGGAATAGCTCATCGCGCGGATACTGCTCAAGGATCGTGACCAGTGACTTGTACAGGTGGCCCTTTGTCAGAAAGCCCGCTCGCGTCAGGATATTGGCGCATTTGCGCCGGATCAGCGGGATCTCGCTGGTGCTCACCATATAAGCGGTGGACGTGTACAGGCCCACGAAGCGACGCTCGCCGAACAGCTTGCCGTTGCTGTCGAGCAGTTTCACGCCAACGTAGTCGAGATAGCCGGGCCGGTGCACCGTGGAGCGCGAATTGGCCTTGGTGATGAAGATCGGCGAAGCGCCTTCGACGATGGAGCGTGCCGCGGACGGCAGCGGTGTGAGATCGTCGGTGCCGGGGTCGCGCAGTGCCTCGCGCAGAATGCCGCTGCCGGAGCCCGACACGCCGCGCAGAAAGAACTGCCCGTCGCGCGACACCAGTTCATAGTCGCGCTGGCCCAGGAACGTGAAATGGTCGTCCAGCATCCATTCCAGGAAGGCGCGCGCCTCCGTCGACTCGGGTGTGCCGGCGTCGCTTGCGTGGGCCATGCCGGCCACGGTTTCCTGCGCGATCTGCCGCATGCGCGGCCAGTCTTCCACCGCGGCGCGCACGTCGCCCAGCGATGCGGCGATGCCCATCCGCAGCGCGTCGAGCCGCGCGGCCTCGCCGGTGCGGTCCACTTCGAAATGGATGAACGATTCGAGCCGGCAGCTTTCGGTGCTGTCCTCGCTGCCGCCCAGGCCGATGCTTTCGATGCCGCCGCGCGCGTCGCGGCACACGCGGAACACGGGATGGATCGCCGAATGCAGCGTCAGGCCGAGGCGGTTGATTTCCATCGCCACGGAATCGACCAGGAACGGCATGTCGTCGTTCACGATCTCGACGATCGTGTGGTCGGAGTACCAGCCGTGTTCTTCGAGGTTCGGGTTGTACACGCGCAGTCGCGCGGAGCCGGGAACGAATTTCTGCGCGGTCTGCCAGTGCGCCATCACGGCGCCGTACAGGTCTGCCACGTCGCGCGCCAGCAGGTCTTCCGTATCGGCAAGGTCGTAGTAGTGCCGGAACAGCGGTTCAACGATGGCAAAGGTGGCCGCGGGCAGGCGCTCACGCGCGAATGCGACCAGATCCTCCAGCAGTTGCGCAACCTTTTCTTCGTTTTCCGGGGGCATGGCGTCTCCTCGGTGGTGTGCCGGTGCATCCTCACACTGTAGGAAAGATTTGCACGGCCGGGGCGACAAAACGCCGACGCCCCGCAGGGCGGGGCGTCACGGTGATACCGGGCGAAGAAAACGAAGCGAGGGTCAGGCAGCCAATGCCTGTGGCGCGGTGTGGCCGGCATGGCCCGATACCACCAGCGACAGCTCGTGCGTGTCGCGCGCGGCGCGCCGGCTGTGGCGATCCGCGTGATCGTTCAGCGTGGTCGTCATGCGATGCAACAGGCTGGTCAGCGCGGCACGCTCGGCCGAAGCCAGCTGGCCGACCGACACCGAGTGCAATGCGCGCACGGCCTGGGCCGCACGCTCCAGACGCGGCCGCGCATCGGGAGCGATCGTCGGATTGCCGTCTGCCGGAAATTCCAGCCAGCCATCGGCATGGAGTTCGCGCAGCATCCGCTTGGTCTGGGGCACATCAAGGAAGATGGCACCCTGGCATGGCTGGCCGCGCGTGAATTGGTCGAGCCGGATTGCTCGTAACAGCAGCCATTTCGGATAGGTCAGCCCCGATACGCTCAGCGTCTGTTCGAGGGCGCTTTGCCATGCGGTGACGGCATCGACAAGCGATATCACGGCAGGCTCATGAATTTCGAGTGCTTTGGGCTGCATTTGCTCAGGTCTCCCATATAAGGGTTCTTGCCGCCTATGACACTTCTTGGGCCGGTGCTTTAGCCGGCCCGGACGGCGTGGGCGCCTGCCTCTCAGTGGGGCCGGTCGCTTCTGTAAAAATCGGTAGGCCGAACACTATCAGTAATGTTGGGACATTTGCATGACAGGTCGGGTATTTCCTAGTCAATCTTTTGGCGGAGGGGCGCCGGGGTGGCTGCATGCCGTGCAGCGCGGGAATTGTCGGATGTCTGACGTGAGCGCGGCAATGAAAAAGCCCCTGCCGGATGGCAGGGGCTGCGAGGACCTTCGCGTTTGCGGGCGATGACCCGCAAGCAACTTATTGCTTCTTTGCGCCGTCCGTATAGGGATCGGCCTTGCCCGACTTTGCGCCGTCGGTGTACGGGTCGGCCTTGCCGACCTTGGCACCGTCCAGATACGGGTCCGGCTTGCCGGACTTGGCGCCGTCGGTGTAGGGATCGACCTTCTTGTTCGGTGCCAGATCGGTGCGGGTCGATTTCTTTGCGCCGTCGGTGTACGGATCGAACTTGCCGGACTTGGCTGCGTTCTGGTTCGCGTTCGCCTTGTTCTTGGTGTGGCTGCCGCTGTAAAGATCGCCACCGTCCGTGTAGTTCTTCTGCGCGTGTGCCAGTTGCACGGCACCCAGGGTAGTCAGGGCGGCAACGATCAGCGTCGGTACGGTTTTCTTCAGCATCATCATCCTCTTCAAGTGAGGGCCGGACAGTGGGCCGGCCGGAAACAGAAATTTGTGGAAAATGCCTGTATCGATAATGACACTGTACCGGGATTTGTGACGGCCTGCCGCGCGGAGTTGTAGTAACAATACTCGGGCGACGGGCGCGTCACGTTACTGCCACGCCATCATCAGGCTGTCATTCCAGCGTGATGTTCTGGTCGGTCGCAATCTTCTTGCGCAGTTCCAGTTCGCGCTTGATCTGCGCGGCATATTGCTGCTGCGTATTGCCATCGGGGTAGGCGCCCGCGTCGTGCAGACGCTTCTTCACGTTCGGGTCCTGCAGTGCCTTGATGGCAGCATCGTGCACCTTGGCGACGATCGCGGCCGGCGTGCCAGCCGGTGCCACCAGCCCGTACCAGGCCATGTTGTTCATGTCCTTCATGCCTTCCTCGGCGAAGGTCGGCA
>DAIOET010000548.1:0-3036 GCA_036746135.1 Cupriavidus sp. | reverse complement strand
GTCTGGAAGCTGATGGCCAGCCCTGCCATCAGCAGGCCGGTACCGATCATGAGCGACAGGATTACCAGGATGACCACCGGCCATCCCGAACGTGTTGGTGTGCCATGCGCGTTATAGCGGGCGTCCCATTTATCGTCCGGGCGCAAGCCGAACACGATGGCAGTCAGAAAGGCGGCGATGATCGATGCGCCGCCTGCCACTGCAAACACCCAGTTCAGTGGCGTGCTGCCCACTCCAAGGATCATCGACGCCACGCCCAGCGCTCCGGCCGCCGTGGCCAGCAGATGGACCCAGCCGAACAGGTCGCGCAGGCCCTTCAGGTAGAAACGGTGCGCACCCAGGCAGCCGAACAGGAAGGCCAGCGCGACGGTGATCAGTTTCGATTTTCCGCGTGGCGTCTGGGACACCTCAGGCGGGCGGACGGGTTCGCGGGAAATGGCGGGGGCTTGGCTGGCGGCAGGCATCGTAGGCGAGGCGATTGGGGTATCCCTGGGATGCCGGCGGCATCGGCGCACATTGTAGCGTCAGGATGGCCAGATGACGGTCAGCAGACGGGCCGCCAGTGCGGAGATATGCGTTTCGCTGTACAGCACAAGGGTCAGCAGCAGCATGAACAGCAGCGACAAAGACAACTGGCCCGTGTGTCGGGCCAGATCGTGAAGCAGGGGAGACATGATGAACCTCGACAAGTCATTCTTGTGGAGGCCGCGCCCAGCCTCGGGGCCTGGCAGTGGGTGCCGGGCAGAGGCAGGTCAGGTCGATTGCCGTCTGCGCAACGACGGCACGCTGGGCGACCCCGGACAGCGCCGGGCGGCAGCCTGTGCGGCGTTTTCTTGCGCGCACTGAAGAGTGACAACAAAAAACGGCCGGAAGTTCCGGCCGTCTTGAAGGTATTCGCTGGGGTGGCGCATCAGCGGCCGCCGTCGCGGCCTCGCGCCTGCCACCCTGGGCCGACATTGGCGGGGCGCATCTCCGTCCCGCGGATCGATCCATCGCCGCCGTTGTTGCGGTCGACGTTGCCCGGCTGGCGCGTGGCGCGATCGTCGCCCTGATTGCCGGGGCCTTGCGGACGCCCGCTGAGCCGGTCGTCATTGCGTGCGCGCTTTTCCATCCGATCGATCTGGGCTTGCACGTGGTCACGGTTTTCCGCTCGGACGCTTGCGACCTCCCAGCCGGCACCCACGCGGCCCATGCGGACCGGATGCTCGGCGAAGGCGCGCTGCCAGAAGGCAACTTGTGCGTGGCTGGTGGCGACAGTCCCAACCAGGCCGATGACGGCCACGGTACCAGCCACCAGATGGCGCAGGTGGGGGCGGGTAAGCATGTGGAATCCCAAAGTCCTGTAGCAGGTGATGAGTCAGGCGTTGGGTTCATGGTACGCAGGGAGTCTGTGATGGCCTATGCGAAACCCGTTACCGGTGTAACGGATTGTTTCGTCATTTTTGCCAACTTTGGCGCGTCCGCTGCAAAGCCGCCAGCCGCCTGCTTTGGCGGCGATTGGAGCGCGATTTCAGGGTGCATAGCGGATGCGGTAGATGGCATCGGCCATGTCGTCGCTGACCAACAGTGAGCCGTCCGGGGCAACCTGGACATCGACGGGTCGGCCCCAGGGAATGCCGCCCTGCAGCCAGCCCTCGGCAAACACTTCCTGGCGCAACACGCGGCCATTATCGTCCAGCACCACGCGCACGATGCGGTAGCCGCTGCGTTCGGAGCGATTCCAACTGCCGTGCTCGGCAATGAAGATATTGTTCTGCTGATATTCGGCCGGAAACTGCGTGCCCGTATAGAACCGCATGCCGAGCGCGGCCACGTGCGCGCCCAGTTTGGCGACGGGCGGAACGAATGCGGAGCAGGGGCGCTGCTTGCCGAAATCCGGGTCGGCAATGTCTCCCGCGTGGCAATAGGGGTAGCCGAAATGCTGGCCGGCTTGTGTCAGTCGGTTCAGTTCGTCATCGGGTTGGTCGTCGCCCAGCCAGTCGCGGCCATTGTCCGTGAACCAGAGTTCATGGCTGACGGGATGCCAGGCAAAGCCCACCGTGTTGCGCACTCCCTTGGCTACCACCTGAAGGTCCGAGCCGTCGGCCTTCATCTTCATGATGTTGGCGTAGCGGCTTTCATCGCGCGCGCAGATGTTGCAGGGCGCGCCGACTGGTACGTAGAGGTAGCCATCCGGCCCGAACGCAATGAATTTCCACCCGTGGTGCGTCTCGGTCGGAAATTTGTCGGAGACCGTGACGGGCTTCGGCGGCGAATCGAGGCGCGTCTCGATATCGTCCAGTCGAACGATCCTTGAAGTGGACGACACATAGAGCGCGCCGTCACGGAATGCCACGCCTACCGGCATGTTCAGGCCCGACGCAATCACGCGTGGTTTCGGGCGGGCAGCGAGCGGGGCCGCCAGCGCGTACACTTTACCCTCGCCGCGACTGCCCACGAAGAGTGTGCCCTGCGGCGACAGTGTCATGCCCCGTGCACCGGGAACATCGTCGGTAAGTACGTCGATGTGGAATCCCGGTGGCAGCTTGATTCGGTCCACCGGCGGTGCCGCATGGGCAAGCTGGACGCAAACGGCGGCCAGGCTGAATGCGGTCATCGTCCGGATTACGCGGACAATGCTGGAAAAGTGTCGATTTGGACGCACGGCATTCCTCCGGTTCGCGGTTTTCGCCACGATGCTATGCCGCAAGTGTTGCGTCAACAGCGCTTCGAAGCGGCCATGCAGTGCTGGAAAGCCCTAAGTGTTTGTTTGGACTCGGGAAGTGGGCTATACTCTTGCGTTTCGTGTTCGCACACCCCGTTTTTTCGAGGAATTAACATGGTCGTAATCCGTCTGGCTCGCGGCGGCAGCAAGAAGCGCCCGTTCTTCAATATCGTTGCTACCGATTCGCGCAACCGTCGCGATGGCCGCTTCATTGAGCGCGTTGGCTTCTACAACCCGCTGGCTTCCGAAAAGGAAGAAGGCCTGCGCGTGGTGCAGGACCGTCTGGCCTACTGGCAAGGCGTTGGCGCCCAACTGTCGCCGACCGTTGCCCG
>DAIOET010000547.1:0-3044 GCA_036746135.1 Cupriavidus sp. | reverse complement strand
TCACATTCGCCAAGTTCATGGGCAGCTTCTACCTGGCGCTGTTCGTGCTCTGGGGCTTGCTGACACTGGCCGGTTTCGTGTTCCTGGGCCGGCGCGTGTTCGAGTTGATCCGGTTGATCCGGGAGCCGTTCCTGCTGTCGTTTTCCACGGCCAGTTCGGAGGCCGCTTATCCGAAGCTGCTCGATTCGCTCGACCGCTTCGGCGTGAACCGGAAGATCTCAAGTTTCGTGCTGCCGCTCGGGTATTCGTTCAACCTGGACGGCTCGATGATGTACTGCACGTTCGCGGTGCTGTTCATCGCTCAGGCCTACGACATCCACCTGCCAATGGGCACGCAGATCACGATGCTGCTGTTGCTGATGCTGACGTCGAAGGGGATGGCGGGCGTGCCGCGCGCGTCGCTGGTGGTGATCGCGGCCACGCTGAACCAGTTCGGGATTCCCGAGGCGGGCCTGTTGCTGATCATGGGCGTGGACCAGTTCCTCGATATGGGCCGCTCGGCGACCAATGCCGTGGGCAATTCCATCGCCGCCGCCGTGGTGGCCAAGTGGGAAGGGCAACTGGCCACCGGGCCGGTTCCCGAGACCGAGAAAGACATACCGGGCGAGGAGCCTCGCACCGCTGCGGGGGCCTGATGCCATGCGCGGAGCTGCCTTGAGGATCGCCGCCATCGAGCGGATCGCGCTGGTGGCATTTGTGGCGCTCATGACGCTGGTGCTGGCCCATGCCCCGGCGGCGCGCGCGCAATCGCAGGATGCCGTGGTGCTGAGCGGCACGCTGAAAAAGGCCAGGGATACCGGTGTGCTGATCATCGGCTATCGGGAATCGTCGCTGCCGTTTTCGTATCTGAATCAGGCCAAGCGCCCGATCGGGTATTCGATCGATGTCTGCCAGGCCATCGTCGATGCCGCCGCGGCGGAAATCAGCCGCGACCTGACCGTGCAGTGGGTGCCGGTGACCTCCGAAAACCGTTTCGATGCCATCACGTCGGGCAAGGCCGACCTGGAATGCGGATCGACCACGCGCAATGCGGAGCGCATGCGTACCGTGGCGTTTTCACCGGTCATCTTCGTGGCGGGTACCAAGCTGATGGTGCCGCGTAATTCACCGATCAGGACTTTCCGCGATCTCAAGGGCAAGACCGTGGTGGCCACGGCCGGCACTACTAACGCCAGCGCCATCGACGATCTTTCCACGCGGTTCAATCTCAACGTGAAACTGATCCGTGCGCGCGATCACGCCGATGCCTTCGAAGTGCTGCGTCACGGCGGCGCCGATGCGTACGCGGGCGACGACGTGCTGCTCTACGGGTTCCTGGCCCACTACAACGCAGCCAAGCAGTTCATCGTGACCAACGAGTTCCTGTCCTACGATCCCTACGGCATCATGCTGCGCCGTGGCGATCCGCAGTTTGCCGCCGTGGTCGACAAGGCCGTGCGTGGGCTGATTACGTCGGGAGAGCTGGAGCGGCTCTACAAGCAGTGGTTCCTCAACAGGCTGCCAACCGGCGAGCGGCTTGGCATTCCGATGAGCGCGCAGCTCGAAGACATCATCCAGGCGACGCCGCAGCAGCCGGAATAGCCAACGGCGCGGCAGTGCCCGCAGTGTGTGCTGGACAGCCGGATTCGTGAGAATTCGGCGCCAATGCACCTGATTCATGCAAATCCGATAAGTACAGATCCATATTTGTGCGCTGCGATGGTGCAAACTGTACTCTTCCGGCTGTACCTGTTCTGTACGTCCATCGGATCACATTCCGGGCCTAGTCTGCTTCCATCGCAGCGAGCGTCCGGATATCACACGGAAAACCGGGCCGGGCACTCGGGCAATTGTTCTGGAAGTCGCCCCCATGAGTACTCCCGCGCCCGAAAAGGGTCATATCGCGCCCTATACGCATCCAGCCGCTGGCTGGGGCGCGCTCAAGCAAGTTGCCATCAACCTGGTGAAGGAAAAGGTTGGCGGCGGCAAATACAAGACGCTGTTCAAGCAGAACCAGCCCGACGGCTTTGACTGTCCGGGCTGCGCCTGGCCGGATCGCCAGCATGCGTCGACGTTCGAGTTCTGCGAAAACGGCGTCAAGGCCGTGGCCGCCGAAGCCACCAGCAAGCGCGTGACCAATGAGTTTTTTGCGCAGTACACGGTCACCGAACTGATGCAGCAGTCGGACTACGAGCTTGAGCAGCATGGACGGCTGACCCATCCGGTGCGATATGACGCCGCCACCGACAAGTACGTGCCGCTGGAGTGGGATGCGGCGTTCCGCATGATCGCCGATCACCTGGGCCGCCTGGACAACCCCGATGCGGCCACGTTCTACACGTCGGGCCGCGCCAGCAACGAAGCCGCGTTCCTGTTCCAGTTGTTCGTGCGCATGTACGGCACGAACAACTTCCCCGACTGCTCGAACATGTGCCACGAGGCCACCAGCCGTGGCCTGCCGGTGACGGTGGGCGTGGGCAAGGCCACGGTGCTGCTCGACGATTTCCAGCTGGCCGACACCATCATGGTGTGGGGCCAGAATCCGGCCACCAACCATCCGCGCATGCTCAACGAACTGCGCGATGCCTCGAAGCGCGGCGCGAAGATCATTTCGATCAACCCGCTCAAGGAGCGCGGCCTGGAGCGCTTTGTCAGCCCGCAACACGTTACCGAGATGCTGGGCGGCGGCGGCACCCAGATCGCGTCGATGTTCGTGCGGCCAAAGCTGGCCGGCGACTTCGCGCTGCTGAAGGGTATCGGCAAGCGCGTGATCGAACTCGATGACGAAGCGGTGGCCACGGGCGGCAAGCGTGTGGTCGACGTCGATTTCATCAACGAACATACGGCCGATTTCGAGGCTTTCGCCGCCGACCTGCGCGCCGAAAGCTGGGCCGACATCGTGGCCGAATCGGGCGTGACGCGCGAGGATATCGATGCCCTGGCCGACGTCTATGCGACGAGCGAACGCACCATCATGTGCTGGGGCATGGGCCTGACGCAGCACAAGGAGTCGGTGCGCACGATCCAGCTGCTGTCCAACGTGATGATGATGCGCGGCAATATCG
>DAIOET010000546.1:0-3046 GCA_036746135.1 Cupriavidus sp. | reverse complement strand
CGCCGTATCGCCAACCTGACTTCTCGTGCATCGCCCATGAATCGTTTGGCCAAATTGCTGCCACCCGGCAACATCCATCTCGACGTCACCGTCACCAGCAAGAAGCGGGTCTTCGAGCAAGCCGGGCTCCTGTTCGAGAACAATCATGGCGTAGCCCGAGCCACTGTCACGGACAATCTTTTCGCACGCGAATCGCTCGGCTCTACCGGCCTGGGCGCCGGCGTGGCCATTCCGCACGGCCGTATCAAGGGACTGAAGCAGCCGCTGGGCGGCTTCATGCGCCTGGCGGAGCCAATTCCGTTCGAATCACCGGACGGCAAGCCGGTCTCGCTGCTCATCTTCCTGCTGGTGCCCGAACAGGCCACGCAGCAGCACCTCGAGATCCTTTCGGAAATCGCGCAACTGCTGTCGGACCGCGAAATGCGCGAGGGCCTGGCCACGCTGCCCACGCCCGAGGCGGTCCATCAGTTGCTGACCGAATGGCATCCGTGATGATCCACAGGCTGCACTGGCACGCCGCCTGACGCCATACCGCCCCCTCGTAGAAAGTCATCCCGCATGGAACTCACCGGCGTCACCTCGCAGTCGATCTTCGATGACAACGCAGCCGACATCAAATTGTCGTGGATAGCCGGTCTGGAAGGGGCCGATCGCGCCTTCGACGTCGAATTCGCGCGCGAAGCCACCTCCGCCGCCGACCTGGTAGGCCACCTGAACCTGATCCACCCGAACCGGATCCAGGTGCTGGGCAAGCCCGAGATCCAGTATTACCAGCGTCTGGACGACGAGCCGCGCAAGCGCCAGATGGGCGAACTGATCCTGCTCGAACCACCGTTCCTGGTGGTCGCCGACGGCATGGAGCCGCCGCCCGACCTGGAACTGCGCTGCACGCGCTCGTCCACGCCGCTGTTCACGACGCCGGTCTCCTCGGCGGCCGTAATCGACCACCTTCGGCTCTACCTGTCGCGCATTTCCGCGCCGCGCGTAACGATGCACGGCGTATTTCTCGACATCCTCGGGATGGGCGTGCTGATCATGGGCGAATCCGGCCTGGGCAAGAGCGAGCTTGGCCTGGAACTGATTTCGCGCGGACACGGCCTGGTGGCCGACGACGCCGTGGATTTCGTGCGCCTGGGACCGGATTTCATCGAAGGCCGCTGCCCGCCCCTGCTGCAGAACCTGCTCGAAGTGCGCGGCCTGGGCCTGCTCGACATCAAGACCATCTTCGGTGAAACGGCCGTACGCCGGAAGATGAAGCTCAAGCTCGTGGTGCAGCTGGTACGCCGTAACGATGGCGAATTCGAGCGACTGCCGCTCGACTCCCAGTACCTCGATGTGCTTGGCCTGCCAATCCACATGGTCAAGATCCAGGTGGCCGCTGGCCGTAACTTGGCCGTTCTGGTGGAGGCCGCCGTCCGCAATACGATCCTGCGCCTGCGCGGTATCGACACACTGCGCGATTTCATGGACCGCCAGCGTGCCGCCATGCAGGCCGATGTGGTGTCGCGCGGGCAAGGCCGCCTGCTCTGACCGCGGCCGCGCTGCTGATCGCCAAACGCCCGCCTGACCGCGGGCGTTTTCATTTGCTTACAAGCCCGGCCCGGTTTTCGTCAACGGGGTGTGGGTAGTCTCCGTTTTGTGCTGTAATGGGCATCGAGCCCGTTTTTCCGCCAGCCACCCAGATGGCCTGCGGCCACGATGTGTGTTTCCACAGCCAGGAGAGAAGCATGAAGAAGCTGATCGCGATGTGTGTGCTGGTCACCCCCCTGTTCGCCACGGGCGCGTTTGCCCAGGGTGCGTCGGCTCCGGCCGCGGCCGAGAAATCGGGCAAGACCGCGCAGCAGGAAAAGATGGCCGCCTGCTCCAAGGCCAACAAGGGCAAGAAGGGCGACGACTACAA
This sequence comes from Cupriavidus sp., assembly GCA_036746135.1. GTDB lineage: Bacteria > Pseudomonadota > Gammaproteobacteria > Burkholderiales > Burkholderiaceae > Cupriavidus. Next base: position 1,146 of record DAIOET010000546.1, on the reverse strand, counting down.
GAAGGCCCAGAGCGAGTGCCTGTCGGGTAACGGCCCGGCCGCGGCCGCCGAGCCGAAGACCCAGCAGGAAAAGATGTCGGCCTGCAGCAAGCAGAACAAGGGCAAGAAGGGCGACGACTACAAGAAGTCCATGAGCGATTGCCTGTCGGCAAAACCGGCAGCCTGATCGATCGCCGCATATCTGGCAATTCTTACCGTAAAAATGGCGAATCCTCGGCGATTCGCCATTTTTGTATGGCACACGCTGTCATGACGCAGCCACCTTGCGGTGCTATGCTTGCGTCGCTATGCGGATCATTCTCATCACCGGAATTTCCGGCTCCGGCAAGTCTGTCGCCCTGAACGTCCTGGAAGATGCAGGCTACTACTGCGTCGACAATCTGCCGGCCCAATTCATCCCCGATCTCACCACCTATCTGGCCGATCAGGGCTATACGCACCTTGGCGTGGCCACCGATATTCGCAGCCGCGAGTCGCTGGCGCGCCTGCCCGACACCGTACGCGAGCTCTCCGCGAGCCATCAGGTGCAGGTGCTGTTCCTGACGGCAAATACGGACGCGCTGGTACAACGCTATTCGGAGACCCGCCGCCGCCATCCGTTGTCGGCACAGGTGGAGACTGGCGCGGCCAGCGATGCGGAAGCACCAGCCAGCACATCCCTGATCGAAGCCATCGAGATGGAGCGCGAGCTGCTCAGCCCGCTGGCCGAGTCGGCACATCGCATCGATACCAGCAACGTGCGCACCAACACGCTGCGCAGCTGGGTCAAGGAACTGATCCGTGATGACCGCGCCAGCGGCCAGTCGCTGACACTGCTGTTCGAATCGTTTGGCTTCAAGCATGGGGTGCCTAGCGACGCCGACCTCGTCTTCGACGTGCGCTCGCTGCCGAATCCCTACTACGACCTCGCCCTGCGCCCGCTCACCGGCCGCGACGCGCCGGTCGTGGATTTCCTGCAAAGCCAGCCGATGGTACTGGCGATGGCCGAGGATATCCGCGCCTACGTGGAGAAGTGGCTGCCAAGTTTCATTGCGGACAACCGCAGCTACCTGACGGTGGCCATCGGCTGCACGGGCGGGCAGCATCGTTCAGTGTTCATCGCCGAACGACTCGCCAACTATTTCCGGGCGCATGGTAATGTGCTGG
>DAIOET010000545.1:0-3050 GCA_036746135.1 Cupriavidus sp. | reverse complement strand
TGCGGGGTACGCATCACGACGATCTTCGAGCTGGAAGGCGAGGAAGGATTCCGCCGCCGTGAAACGCGCGTTCTCGACGAACTGACACGGCGCAGCGGCATCGTGCTGGCCACCGGCGGCGGCATCGTGCTGCGCCCCGAGAACCGCGAAATGCTGCGCACGCGCGGCCATGTCATCTACCTCGACGCCACGCTGCTGGAACTGTGGCGGCGCGTGCGGCGCAATCGCAACCGTCCGCTGCTGCAAGTGGAAAACCCCCGCGCGCAGCTCGAAGCGCTGTTCTGCGAGCGCGATCCACTCTATCGGGAGATCGCCCATCTGATCATGCCGGCGCACGCCGGCACCGTCGCGCAGGCCGCCGCCAGCGTGCTGGACCGGCTTGGACTGCCCTCACCGGACGCCGCGGCGCCGCACCCCGCCACCCATGATTGAGCACCTGGCCGACAGGCGTTTCCGATTGCGCTGACAGCGTCGGGACGTGACATCTGGCAGGGTCGAACTACATTTGAACTTCGCGCACCGTGCGCGGCTCTGACGGTGACACCGAAGGAGGTTCCACCATGCAGCTGCAAGGCAGGACAGCACTGGTCACGGGCGGCGCCGGCGGCATCGGCAGGGCCATCGCATTGCGCCTGGCCCGCGAAGGCGCGGACATCGTTGTTGCAGTGCACAGCCACGATGCCGAAGCCGAAGACACCGCCAACGGGGTGCGCGCCGCCGGGCGCGTTGCCCATGTGGTGGCCGGCGATATCGGCGACGTGGCGCAGGCTTTCGCCATCGTCGATCAGGCCGTCGCCGCGGTGGCCCCTTCCGGCAGCCTGGATATCCTCGTCAACAACGCCGGCGTTGAAGTGCGTGCGCCGTTCGCGGAAGTCACGGAGGCCGACTACGACCGCGTGCTCGACACGAATCTCAAAGGCCCGTTCTTCCTGACACAACGATTCGTCAAGCATCGGCTCGCGCGCAAGCTCGGCGGCAAGGTCATCAACATCAGCTCCGTTCACGAAGACCTGCCCTTCCCGCATTTCACGAGCTACTGCGCCAGCAAAGGCGGCCTGCGCATGATGATGCGCAATCTGGCGATCGAGCTCGCACCTGCCGGCATCACCGTCAACAACATCGCACCCGGCGCGATCCAGACGCCGATCAACCGCAAGCTGATGGCCGACCGCGCCGGCCTGCAGGCGCTTCTGTCCAATATTCCGCTCGGGCGGCTCGGCCAGCCCGACGAAGTGGCCGGCCTGGTGGCCTACCTGGCCAGCGCCGACGCGGACTACATCACAGGTGCCACGCTCGTCATCGACGGCGGGCTCCTCTGGAACTATGCGGAACAGTGACGTCCCGTCCGACGACGGCATGCCGCATGTGCCCCCGCGCACCACGCCCGCCCAGGCCGATGCCGAACCGCACCCGGCCGCGCAGGCCCATGCGCGGACTGAAGCCGCATCGCGGCCTTCGCACTGCCATGCGCACGCGCCCTCGATTACCCATCTGCCCACCCCGGCGCCGTGCACCTTGCCGGGATGCGCGGCGGCTGACGCGGTATCGCCAGCGGAGCGGTATGCCGAGTTGTTCGTCGACGTGCAGGCCAGCGGCATGTTCGCGGACAGCAAGACGTTTCCCGATTGCATTCCACTTGACGCGCCCGAAACCATCCTCGCCTGCTACCGCGAGCAGCGCGACACCGCGGGCTTTTCACTCGAAGCCTTTGTGCGCGCCAATTTCGCACGGGAGACGGTTCCCGACGACCACTACGAATCCAATCCGGACAACTCGCTGCGCGAGCATATCGACGGTCTTTGGCCCGTGCTGACGCGCGCGCCCGCCGAGCACCCGCCGCTCTGCTCCCTGCTGCCGCTGCCTCAGCCGTACGTGGTACCGGGCGGGCGCTTCCGCGAGCTGTACTACTGGGACTCGTATTTCACGATGCTTGGCCTGTCCGCCAGCGGGCGGGGCGACCTGCTGCGCGCAATGGCGGACAACTTTGCCTACCTGCTCGATACCTACGGGCTGGTGCCAAACGGCACGCGGTCGTACTACCTGAGCCGGTCGCAGCCGCCGGTGTTTGCGCTGATGACTGACCTGTTCGAGGATCAGGGCATCGACGCGGCGACGCGCTATCTGCCCCAGCTTGCCCGCGAATACGCGTTCTGGATGGACGGCGCCGCCCACCTGGCACCGGGTCAGGCCCATCGGCGCCTGGTGTGCCTGCCCGGTGGTGCGTGGCTGAACCGCTACTGGGACGATCGCGCTCACCCGCGTGAGGAAGCCTATCTCGAAGATGTGGCCACGGCCCGGCGCGCCGGGCGCCCCGCTCACCTGGTATTCCGCGATCTGCGCGCGGCGGCGGAGTCAGGCTGGGACTTCAGTTCACGCTGGTGCGACCCCGATCTCGTGGGCGAGCAACCCACCTGTGACCTGGCAACCATCCGCACCACGGCGATCCTGCCGGTCGACCTCAACGCGCTCCTTTGGCACACCGAGTGCCGCCTAGCGGAATTGAGCGAGCGCACTGGCGACCGCAACGCGGCCGCGCGTTATGCCGAAGCCGCGGACCGTCGGCGTCAGGCCATCGCATCGATCATGTGGGATGACCGTACCGGTGCCTTTGCGGATTTCGACTGGCATCGCGGCGAAATCCGGCCATACCTGAGCGCCGCCACGCTGATGCCCCTGTTCCTGGGCCTGGCAACACCAGCGCAGGCGGCGCGGGTGGCGGACGTGGTAGCCGCCAGGCTGATCGAGGAAGGCGGCCTTGCCACCACCGAGATCGACTCCGGAGAACAATGGGACCGCCCCAACGGCTGGGCACCGCTACAGTGGATCGGCGTCATGGGCCTGCGGCGCTATGGCTTTGACGCGCTCGCGGACGACATCGCGCATCGCTGGCTCCAGACCGTGGCCAGCCTTTACGCATCGGAATACAAGCTCGTGGAAAAATACCGGCTGCAACGGCGGCGCCCCGGCAGTGCCGAAGGCGGCGGCGGCGGCGAATACCCGCTGCAGGACGGATTCGGCTGGACCAACGGTGTGGTCAGCGCACTACTGGC
>DAIOET010000544.1:0-3050 GCA_036746135.1 Cupriavidus sp. | reverse complement strand
GTGCCGAAGCACTGTATGTTTAAACAGTATGCTGTGATTTTATACAGTATCGTGTGAAGTGCAAGCACAATTTGCGCAGCAGGATCGACATGGGGTGTGGCGCGTGCCTCGCTGCCACGGGTTTTTCATGGCTACGCCGTCGCGGCGTGGCAGTTACAATCGGCGCCCCAGGCGTCCGCTTGTAACTGCCACAGATCAGCGTTCTCATGCCAGCTTCTGCTTCCCAGTCCTTGCCCCGCGTTGTCGTGCTCGCCACTGGCGGCACCATTGCCGGGTCGTCCGGCAACCCCGCCAGCAGTGCCCAGTACCAGGCGGCCACCGTGCCGGTTTCACAGCTCGTGCAGGCGGTGCCGGCGCTGGCCGATGTCGCGCGCGTGGAAGCCGAGCAGGTGGCGCAGATCGACAGCAAGGACATGATGTTCAGCCTCTGGCAGCAACTGGCGGCGCGCGTGGCGTACTGGTGCGCCCAGCCAGATGTGGCTGGCATCGTGATCACGCACGGCACCGATACGCTGGAAGAGACGGCGATGTTCCTGCATCTGACGCAGGCGTGCCCCGTGCCAGTGGTCATCACGGCGGCCATGCGTCCGTCGACGTCGCTGTCGGCGGACGGCCCGCTGAATCTGCTCGACGCCGTGAGGGTGGCAGCCAGTCCCGACGCGCGGAGCCGGGGTGTGCTGGTGGTGCTTAATCAGCAGATTCATGCCGCGCGCGATGTCACCAAGGCACACACGTCCGCGGTCGATGCCTTTGTCTCGCCGTCGGCCGGCCCGCTTGGTTTCGTCCAGGACGCCTATATTCGATTCACGCGCGCGCCCGCGATGCTGGCTGCCCCCCGGTTGCCGGTGCCGTCGGCATGGCCAATGGTGGAGATTGTGGCGAGCTATGCCCAGCCGGGCAGGGTGGCGGTCGATGCGCTGGTGTCGGCCGGCGTCCAGGGCCTGGTCGTGGCGGCCGCGGGCAACGGATCGGTGCATGAAACCCTGGCGGCCGGGTTGATCGATGCCGGCGCGCGCGGAGTGGCTGTCGTGCGCAGCTCCCGCACAGGAGCCGGTCATGTGGCGATACCGTCCAGGCCGGTACCGGCGGCGGGAATATTCGTGTCGGCCGCCGATCTCAATCCGTACAAGGCGCGGGTGCTGTTGCTGGTGGCGTTGGCCGGGGATCCCGGTCTGGGTGCCGATGCGGGGCGCCTGCAAGAGGTATTTGCCGCGTACTAAGACGCCCGTCGGCCGGAATCTTGCGGAGTTGCGGGGTTCCGGGCTATACTCGCGGGCTATTCAACCTTGCCGCACCGGACGTGACGCCCGGGTGGCTCATCCCAAAAGGAGCGTCAATGCGTCATTACGAAATCGTATTTATCGTCCATCCGGACCAGAGCGAACAAGTGCCGGCGATGATCGAGCGCTACAAGCAGCTCGTCACGTCGCAAAATGGTCAGATCCACCGCGTGGAAGACTGGGGCCGCCGTCAGATGGCCTACATGATCCAGAAGCTGGCCAAGGCTCACTACGTTTGCCTGAACATCGAATGCGGCAAGGACACGCTGGCTGAACTGGAACACGCGTTCAAGTTCAACGACGCCGTGCTGCGTCACCTGATCGTCCAGACCAAGAAGGCCGAAACCGCTCCGTCGCCGATGATGAAGGAAGTGCAGCGCGAAGAAGCCCGCAAGGCCGCGCAAACGACCACGGAAGGCCAGGCCGCCTAAGTGCGGACTGCTGTGTCGCGGTGAACCAGCTTCGGCTGACCGCCACTCTCGCCGAGCGAGACACGCTGCGCTATACCCCGGCCGGCATCCCCGTCGTCAACTGCATCCTGCAGCATGTCGGCGAGGTGATGGAGGCGGAAACGCCCCGGCAGGTGGAATTCGCGGTGGTGGCAATGGGCATTGGCGCCATTGGCCAGCGGCTGGAGCGCATGCCGCTCGGCACGCTGCTCGACTGCGAGGGCTTTCTGGCCCGCAAGCACCGCAACAGCAAGACACTGGTCTTTCACATCACTCGATGTAAAGCATTCGAAAAGGATTGAATCATGGCATTCGTCAAACGTGACAACAAGAACAAGAAGCGCTTCCAGCAACAGAACCCGCTGTTCAAGCGCAAGCGCTTCTGCCGCTTCACCGTGGCTGGCGTCGAACAGATCGACTACAAGGATCTGGACACGCTGAAGGACTTCATCGGCGACAACGGCAAGATCACGCCGGCTCGTCTGACCGGTACCAAGGCGCACTATCAGCGTCAGCTGGATACGGCAATCAAGCGCGCCCGCTTCCTGGCGCTGATGCCGTACACCGACCTGCACAAGAACTGATAGTCCCAGGACCGCAAGGAGAAATACACGATGCAAGTCATTCTGCTGGAAAAAGTCATCAACCTGGGCAACCTGGGCGATATCGTTCGCGTGAAGGACGGTTACGCACGTAACTTCCTGATCCCGACCAAGCGCGCTCGCCGTGCTACGCAAACCGCCATCGCCGAATTCGAAGTGAAGCGCGCCGAGCTGGAAAAGGCCGCTGCCGAGAAGCTGGCTGCTGCGCAAGCCGAAGGCGAGAAGCTGAACGGCCTGACCGTCCAGATCACCCAGAAGTCGGGTGTGGACGGCCGTCTGTTCGGTTCGGTGACCAACGCCGACATCGCTGAAGCCCTGGAAGGTCAAGGCTTCAAGCTCGAAAAGTCGCAAGTGCGTCTGCCGAACGGCCCGCTGAAGGTTGTTGGCGACTACACGGTTGGTGTTTCGCTGCACACCGACGTGCTGGTCGACATCACCGTGTCGGTGCTGGGCGATCACGCCTAAGTCGTACCTTGCAGAGATGCGCCGGTTCAGGCCGGTGCGTCCGATGCACGCAAAAGGCAGGAGCCATGCTCCTGCCTTTTTTGTTTGCGCGCCGTCCCGTGCTGGCTCACCCCGCTATAATTGCCCCCCATGAACGCGCCTGCCGCAGATCCCCAACTAGACAGTCTCAAGGTTCCTCCGCACTCGATCGAGGCCGAACAATCGGTGCTTGGCGGGTTGCTGCTGGATAACGCCGCCTGGGACCGTATTGCCGA
>DAIOET010000543.1:0-3058 GCA_036746135.1 Cupriavidus sp. | reverse complement strand
GCCTCTTTTGAATTTCAAGTGGGTGGTATCGTGACGGGTTTCAGGTAAAGAGCAACAAGAGCGATGCATAGCAAACTGTTTCAAGCAGCCCTTGGCGTAAGCGATCCGTGGTTCGTCCGGGAAGTCGACTTCAACGCGCAAACCAAGACGTTGACGATCCAGATTGACTTTGTCGCCGGCAGCCGCTTTTCCCACCCGGAGGTCGCCGGTGGGCACCCGGTTCACGACACGGTGACCAAACGCTATCGGCACCTGAACTTCTTCGAGCACGACTGCTATCTGGAAGTCCGCACGCCACGCGTGAAGCTTCCCGACGGCCGCGTGGCGTTGGTCGAGCCGGACTGGGCTGGCAAGCTCTCTGGCTTCACGTTGCTGTTTGAAGCCATGGTGGTGGCGCTTGCGCAGCAGATGCCGTTTTCTGCTGTAGCCAGAACGGTGGGTGAGTCGTGGCATCGCGTGTACGCTATCTGCGAGCGCTATGTCGACCTCGCGGTGGCCGAACTCGATCTGGCCGCCGTGACCGCTGCCGCCGTTGACGAAACGTCCTACAGGCGCGGTCACAACTACCTGACGCTTGTAGCTGATGCCGACGCGCGCAAGGTCGTGTTTGTGACCGAAGGCAAGGATGCTGCCACGGTTGGCAAGTTCGCTGCACATCTGCGCGAGCACAACGCTGCGCCTGAGCAGATCGGGGTGGTCAGTATCGACATGTCGCCGGCGTTCATCAAGGGCGTCAGCGAGCATTTGCCCAACGCCCGCATCACCTTCGACAAGTTCCATGTCGTGGCTCACGCTTCGGCAGCCGTGGACAAGACCCGGCGTATCGAACAGAAGACCGATCCAAGCCTCAAAGGCCTGCGCTGGACGCTGCTCAAGGATCGCGACGGGTTGCCAGCCGCGCAGCGTGCCGATCTCGATGCATTGATTGCGAACGTCACGACCAAACGCACTGCCCGTGCCTGGCTGTATCGCGAGCAATTGCGCGATATCCTTGAGCGCAAGCAGATCAACGTTGTTTCCGCAATGCTCGAGCAGTGGTGCACGAACGTCATGCGATCCAAGGTCGAGCCAATGAAGGAGGTCGCGCGCATGATCCGCAAGCATTTCGACGGCATCGTGGCATGGACCCAGACGCGCCAGACCAATGGCTTCCTGGAGGCGCTCAACGGCCTGTTCCAAGCCGCCAAGCGCAAGGCCCGCGGTTACGTGAGCTTCAAAACCATGTGCACCGTGATCTTCCTGATCGCCGGAAAGCTCGACTTCTCCGCGATCAACCCGCATGCCGCATAACCCACTCATTTTTCAAAAGAGCCATAGTTTTCATCGTGCTTGGCCAGTACTTCACTGGCCCGAAACGTACCGCTGGCGTCGAGCGTGCCCCGTGCCACCACACCTTTGCCTTCGCGGAACAGGTCGGGCAGGAATCCGTTGTAGACCACGGGCACTTCGTGCCGTGTGTCGGTCACCACAAAGTGGATGGTCAGCGAGTCGGCCTCGCGGCGTATCGAGCCCGGTACGACGAGGCCACCTAGCCGGAACGCACGCGCCGTGGGCGCTTCGCTGGCGGCGATCTGGCTTGGGCTGAAGAAGAACACCAGGTTCGAGCGAAATGCATTGAGCACGAGCGTGAGCGCCACGCCGCCGCATACCAGTGCGGCAAGCAGCAAGCCGAGCCGACGCTGGCGTGGTGTCATTGGTCGTCTTCCGTTGCAACGGGACGGCGACGTCGTCTGGCGAGCCAGAGCAGTTCGATGGCGACCAGTACGAACGCCATGCCGAACGCACCGGCAATATAGGCTGCATGGCCGCTCATGATGCAGTCTCCCGGATTTCGCCGCGCTCGCGCAGGATGCAACGCACGCGCACCAGCGCCACCGCTATGGTGTACATCCAGCACGCCAGCGTCATGGCCAGCATGCCCGCCAGCATCGTATGCGCCATGGTGGGCGCGGCGGTCAGGCTGACCGAGGCGCCCTGGTGCAGCGTGTTCCACCACTGCACCGAGAAATAGATCACGGGGATATTGACGACACCTACCAGCGCAAGCACGGCGCAGGCCCGTTCCGCACGACGTGGCTCGTCGATGGCCGATTCGAGTGCGATAAAACCCAGGTACAGGAACAGCAGGATCAGCTCGGACGTCAGCCGCGCATCCCAGACCCACCACGTGCCCCAGGTCGGCTTGCCCCACAGCGCACCGCTCCACAGCGCGATGAATGTGAACATCGCACCGGTCGGTGCCAGCGCCGAAGCCATCATCGCCGACAGCCGGGTACGTAGCACCAGCGCCAATGCACAATAGCCGGCCATCACCAGATATATGAACATCGACATCCATGCGGCGGGTACATGGATAAAGATGATGCGGTAGACCTCACCCTGCTGCGCATCGGTGGGCGCCACCATAAAGCCGAGCCACAGTCCCACGGCAAGCCAAAGCGCCGCGAACGTAAAAAACCATGGCGCCAGCCGGCCCGCCAACGGATAGAACCTTGCGGGCGCCGCGAATTGCATCAGCCGTCCGCGTAGCGCTGGCGATGTGTGGGAGCGGGCTTCGGGTAGCAGGACGGGTTGGGTCATCGTGCTCACTCCATCGCAATGCGCAAGCCCGCTGCCGTGGCGAGCGGGCAGAGCAGCAGGGCAAGCGCCAGGCAGGCGCCCAGCAGCGAGAAATGCGGCATCACGTCGAGTCCGGCATCGGCAGCGGCACCCGCACTTGCACCAAAGACCAGGATCGGAATCGACAGCGGCAGCACCAGGATGCACAGCAGCACCGCACCGCCGCGCACCCCCAGGGTCAGCGCGGCACCGACCGAACCGATCAGGCTTAGCGCGGGCGTTCCCAGCAGCAGCGACACCGACAGCAGCAACGTCGCACCTCCGGGCAGCGAGTACTGCTGCGCCAGTAGCGGAGTCAGCACCAGCAGTGGCAGGCCGCTGGTCAGCCAGTGCGCACAGATCTTGCCAAGCACCAGTAACGCGAGCGGATGCGGTGACAGCAGCAACTGGTCGAGCGTGCCGTCGGCATACTCCTGCGCGAACAGTCGCGATAGCGACA
>DAIOET010000542.1:0-3060 GCA_036746135.1 Cupriavidus sp. | reverse complement strand
CCGACGTGGTGCGCCGTGGCAAGCGCCAGGTTGTGACCGAGGTGTCGGTCTTTGCGGAGAAAGACGCGGAGGCCGTGCTCGCCGCCAAGGCGTTGATGAGCACGGCCCTGCTCTAGGACGTTGCCGGTATCAATACTTCCAGAAGATCTGCTGCAGCGCCTTCGGGTCGTTGGTCTTGGTCAGCGCCAGCGCCATCAGGATGCGAGCCTTCTGCGGCAGTTGGTCATCCGTCACGATCCAGTTGTACTTGTCGTCCGGCTGCTCGGCATTACGCACGACGATGCCGCTGCCGGTGCGCGAGGCACGCACGATCTGCACACCCTTGGCCTGCGCGGCCTTGAGCGGTTCGACCATGTAGTCGCCCACGCTGCCGTTGCCGGTGGCCGCGTAGACGATGGCCTTGGCGCCATTCTTCACGGCGGCTTCGACGCTGGCCGGGTTCACGTTGCCGTAGGCGTAGACCACGGCCACTTCGGGCAGCTTGTCGATCTTGTCGATGTCGAACTCGGTCTGCAACGTGTGCGGGCGAGCCAGCGTGCGGAAGAACAGCGTGCGGCCTTCCACCACGTAACCCAGCGGGCCGAACGGCGAGCGGAACGTCTCGGTCTTGAACGTGTTGGTCTTGGTCACGTCGCGGCCGGACTGGATTTCATCGTTGAGCACCACCAGCGTGCCCTTGCCCTTCGATACCGGATTGGACGCCACCAGCACGGCGTCGTAAAGATTCAGCGCGCCGTCGGCGCCCAGCGCGGTGCCCGGACGCATGGAGCCGACCACCACGACGGGCTTGTCGCTCTTGAGCGTCAGGTTCAGGAAGTATGCGGTTTCCTCGATCGTGTCGGTGCCGTGCGTGATGACGATGCCGTCCACGTCGGGCTGCTTGAGCAGTTCCGACACGCGCTTGCCCAGCTTGAGCAGGCGTTCGTTATTGAAGCTCTCCGAGCCGATCTGGAAAATCTGCTCGCCCTTGACGTTGGCGACCTTCGAGATTTCAGGGACGGAGGCGATGATCTTGTCGACCGGCACCACGGCGGACTGGTAGGCCGCGGTGTTGGTGGCGGATGCACCGGCGCCGGCAATGGTGCCGCCCGTGCCGATGATGACGATGTTGGCCTTGCGTGCTTCAGCCGTGGTGCCGGCCGGTGCAGTGGAGCTGGCGGACGGCGCGAGCTGCGCGTGTGCGACGCCGGTCAGCAGGGTAGCGGACAACAGCAGGGCGGACAGCGGGGTGAGCTTGGCAAAACGTTGCATGATTTCTCCTCTTGTTGGCGTCTGGCGAGTGTCTTTTGGAAACACGCGTGCGCCGCTTGTGTTTGGTTCACGGAGCCGTCGGGTGATGCGCGACGGAGCGTGCACTATAACCATGCAACGGCGTTGCGTCGACAACCTCCACAAAACTCTCACAACCCTGAAACGTATGCCAGATAAGACAAAGCGGCATTCTCCGCCAAGGAAGAATGCCGCTCGGTAACGACAAACTGAAGGATGTGCGATGCGTCAGAAGCTGTCGCCCGGTACCCGCACCCAGCCTTCCATCAGCACACGCGCGCTGCGGCTCATGATCGCTTTTTGCACGGTCCATTGACCGTCCACCTGCGCTGCCTGCGCGCCAACGCGCAGCGTGCCGGACGGATGCCCGAAGCGCACCGCCTCGCGCTCGCCGCCGCCGGCGGCAAGGTTGACCAGCGTGCCCGGCACTGCCGCAGCGGTGCCGATCGCCACGGCCGCCGTGCCCATCATCGCGTGGTGCAGCTTGCCCATCGACAGCGCGCGCACCAGCAGATCGACACCACCCGCGTCGACGGTCTTGCCACTCGACGCCGTATAGGTCGACGGCTTGGCCACGAACGCCACCTTGGGGGTGTGCTGGCGCGTCTTCGCCTCGTCGATGTCCTTGATCAGACCCATGCGCTTGGCGCCGTAGGCCCGGATCGTCTCGAACATCGCCAGTGCCTTCGCGTCGCCGTTGATGGCGTCCTGCAGCTCGGTGCCGGTATAGCCAATGGCTTCGGCGTTGACGAAGATCGTTGGAATGCCCGCATTGATCATCGTCGCCTTGAGCGTGCCGATGCCCGGCACTTCGAGGTCGTCGACGAGGTTGCCAGTCGGAAACATCGCGCCGCCGCCGTCGTCGCCTTCCTCGGCGGCAGGGTCCATGAATTCGAGCTGGACTTCGGCCGCCGGAAACGTCACGCCATCAAGCTCGAAGTCGCCGGTTTCCTGCACCGCGCCATTGGTGACCGGCACGTGCGAAATGATCGTCTTGCCGATATTGGCCTGCCAGATCTTCACGGTCACGGTGCCGTTTTCCGGAATCCGCGATGCATCGATAAAGCCGTTGCTGATCGCGAATGGGCCGACAGCCGCCGACAGGTTGCCGCAGTTGCCACTCCAGTCGACGAACGGCTGGTCGATCGACACCTGACCGAACAGGTAATCGACGTCGTGGTCCGGACGCGAACTCTTCGAGATGATCACCGTCTTGCTGGTGCTCGACGTGGCCGCGCCCATGCCGTCGATCTGCTTGCCGTAGGGATCGGGGCTGCCGATCACGCGCATCAGCAGGCGGTCGCGCGCCTGGCCGGGAACCTGCGCCGAAGCGGGCAGGTCCTGCAGGCGAAAAAACACACCCTTGCTGGTGCCGCCACGCATATACGTGGCCGGAATCTTGATTTGGGGTACGTGAGCCATTCTGGTTTCCTAATCAGGCTGCCGCGCGCGACGATTCCAGGAAATCCTGGGCAAAGCGCTGCAGCACGCCGCCGGCTTCGTAGATCGATACTTCCTCATCGCTGTCCAGACGGCACAGCACGGGAACTTCGACCTTCTCGCCGTTCTTGCGATGAATGACCAGCGTCAGTTCCGCGCGCGGGCGGCGTTCGCCGACCACGTCGAACGTCTCGGTGCCATCGATGCCCAGCGTCAGGCGGTTGGTGCCGGGGAAGAATTCCACCGGCAGCACGCCCATGCCGATCAGGTTGGTGCGGTGGATGCGCTCGAAGCCTTCGGCCACGATGGCTTCCACGCCGGCCAGACGCACGCCCTTGGCGGCCCAGTCGC
>DAIOET010000541.1:0-3061 GCA_036746135.1 Cupriavidus sp. | reverse complement strand
GCGCCTCGATCTGCTTGCGGCCCAGGATCTCGGCCTTGAGCTTGTGGCGCTTGGCGATGCCGCGCGCGGCGTTGGCCAGGTAGGTCGGGGTGCAGATGTTCGACGGCAGGTTGCCGAGGTCGCGCGTCAGTTCCATGCCGTTGGCAATGGCGGTGCCGCGCACCACGGCCTGGGTGGCCGCCTTGGCGTCGGCCGAGTCCACGGCCAGCACGATTTTGCGCAGCGTCGGCTTGTCGGCGGCGCCGGCTCCCTTGGCGGGGCGCTTGAGTTCGGGGTGACGCTCCAGCAGGCGGTAGCCGGCGTCGCGCACGATCGTGATCGTCGTGATGACGGCCCAGGCCACGTCGCGCTGCGGCGGCAGCTGTTGCGCCAGGCACCACAGGGCCGACGCGGCGCGCGTGCCGCCCAGCGCACGCATGGCCGTGCGCACGGCTTCGGCAAAGGCCTTGTCGGTAAATTCGACTTCCTTGCCCAGGCCCACCAGCAGCACACGGGCGGCGCCGATACCGGCCACTTCGTGCAACATCAGATGGGTGCCGCGCTTGCCCTCGAAGTCACCCTGCTTCACCAGGCGCGCCACCAGCCCCTTGGTGGCCACGTCAAGCGCCTTCCCCACGCCGGCCAGATTCTGGCCCTCGAACAGGCCCACCACCAGGCAGTCAGACTTGGTGGCCAGGAAACCATTTTGGCCGGCTTTGCTCAGATCCAGGGCTTTTGTGCTAAATTCCATCGCGCTTCCTTCCAGGGGCTCGTCGAAAAGAAAGCCCCCATTATCCGCGATTTTCATCCGCGATCTGCCGCCGCCGATCCTTCAAGCTGACAGCCCGCGGTCCTGCCAGTCCCTCGGCCCCCGGCATATCGCCCGCTCCGGCCGGAAGCCGGAAGCGATTGGCGCATGATTTTTCAACAAGCCCTGCGACGCGAGCTTGCCTACACCGCCGGTGCGGTGTTTCTGGTAATGCTGACGTTCATGCTTACGTCGCTCGTGATCCGCATCCTGGGCATGGCCGCCAGCGGTAAGGCCAGCCCCAACGATGTGCTGATGCTGATCGGCCTGGCCACCATTGGCTATCTGTCGATCCTGCTGTCGGCCACGCTGTTCATCTCGACCCTGATCGTCCTGACCCGGTGGTACAAGGATTCCGAGATGGTGGTGTGGTTCTCGGCCGGCATCTCCCTGCGCGACCTGGTCAAGCCGGTGCTGCAGTTTGCCGCGCCGTTCTTCGTCATGGCGCTGCTGCTGGGTATGTTTGCCTGGCCGTGGGCCAACCAGCAGAGCGCACTGTTCCGGGACCGGTTCGAGCAACGCGGCGTGCTGTCGATGATCGCCTCCGGGCGCTTCATCGAACCTGCAAACGGCAACTACGTGCTGTTCATCGAGGGCATCGACTCCGACATGAAGCACGCTCGTAACGTTTTTGTTGCAAATTCCGAGGCGGGCAAGATCGGGGTGGCGCTGTCGCATCAGGGCCAGTTCGAGACCCAGCCCAACGGCGACCGGCTGGTGGTGATGGAGCATGGCCGGCGCTACGCCGGCATCCCGGGCCAGCTTAACTATCGGATCCTGGAATTCGATAAATACGCCGTCAAGGTAGACAACAAGCCGCCGGAGACCGAAGCCGATCTGCCGGCCAAGAGCCGCGACACGATCGATCTGATCCGGAATCCCACGCGCGAGAACCTGGGCGAGTTGCTGTGGCGGATATCGCTGCCGATCCTGGCCTTCAACTTCGTGATGATCGCGATTCCCCTGGCCTATGTGAACCCGCGTCTGGGCCGCTATACGCCGCTGGTGTTTGCCGTGCTGATCTATCTGACCTATAGCAACCTGATCAATCTGTCCCAGGCCTGGGTGCGCTCCGGCTCGCTCTCGTTCTGGATGGCGTTGTGGCCGATCCACGTGGTCGTGTTCCTGTGCGCGCTGATGATGTTCCGCTACCGCCAGAACCGCAGTCTCGGCGGGTGGCGCGCGGTATTCGGCTTGAAACGCAAGGCCAACGGCAAGGCCGGAGGCCAGGCATGAGGGTACTTGCCGTCTATGAGCGCTATTTCGCGCGGTTGATCTACGGAGTCTTCGCGTTCATCCTGTTCGCGGTGCTGGCGCTGTTCGTGTTCTTCGACATGCTCAACGAGCTGGAGAGCGTGCAGGGCGGCTACACGTCGCTGGTGGCGTTCTTCCACGTCATGCTGCAGGCACCGACGCGGATCTACGAGGTGCTGCCGATTGCGGTGCTGATCAGCGCCATTTACGTGTTCTCGCAGCTGGCCAGCCAGTCCGAGTACACGATCTTCCGCGTGGCCGGCCTGAACACGCGCCAGGCGCTGTTTTCGCTGTTCAAGCTCGCCGTTCCGCTGGCGCTGGTTACGTTCATTTTTGGCGAATTCATCGGTCCGGCGGCCGAGCAGTACGCCCAGAAGATCAAGCTCGAGGCGATCGGCGCCACGGTGTCGTCGGGCTTCCGCTCCGGCGTCTGGGTCAAGGACCGTGACCGCGACACGGCGGCCGGCGGCGGTGAGATCACGCGCTTCGTCAACGTCCAGGGCCTGAAAGCCGACCAGACCATCAACGGCATCACGATCTATGAATTCGACAAGGACTACCGCCTGCGCGTGATTCGTGTGGCCAAGGAAGGCCGTTACCAGGGCGGCCAGCAGTGGCAGCTCAACGACGTCAACGAAATCCGTTTCGTGGAGTTGCGCGATGGCCAGGCCACGCCGCAGAGCGCGCCACAGCGCGACGCGCTGGCGCCCGACTTCCGTGCCGAGCAGGCGTTGTTCCCGAACATGGTGATGCACTCCGAGCTGACGCCGCAGATCCTGTCGGTGCTGCTGGTCACGCCGGAGCGGATGTCGACGCTGGACTTGTTCCGCTATATCCGTCACCTGCGCGATAACAAGCAGGACACCCAGCGCTACGAGATCGCGTTCTGGAAGAAGGTGGTGTATCCGCTGACGCTGTTCGTGATGGTGGCGCTTGCCCTGCCCTTCGCCTACCTGCACGCCCGTGCCGGCGCGGTGGGCGTGAAGGTGTTCGGCGGCATCATGCTGGGCCTGTCGTTCC
>DAIOET010000540.1:0-3065 GCA_036746135.1 Cupriavidus sp. | reverse complement strand
GCGGTGCTGCGCAGCAGTTCGCCGTAGATGTGGCCGGTGGAGCCGGTGCCGAACGACCCGTAAGAGAACTTGCCAGGGGCAGCGCGCGCGGCATCCAGCAATGCGCCGACATTGCGATACGGACTGGCGGGGAAAACCGCGAGACCCATCGGCTGCGTGCCGAGCTGCGTGATGGCCTGCAGGCCCTTGAACGGGTCATATGGAACCTTTTTGTAGAGGCTCAGGTTCTGGACGATGCCGGTAAGGTTTAGCAACAGCGTATATCCGTCCGGCGCAGCCTTGCTGACCAGTTGCGTGGCGATGATGCCGTTGGCACCCGGGCGGTTGTCGACAATGACCGGTTGCTTCCACTGGATGCTGAGCGCTTCGGCGATGGGACGGATCATGGCGTCGGTCGCGCCGCCCGCGGCGTAGGGTACGACGATGGTGACAGGCTTGGCTGGATAGCCGGACGCCGGTGGTGCGGAGTCGGCCGGCTGCATGGCCAGCATGGGCGCGAGCGCTAGCAGGCACAGAAGGGCGCGGTAGGGCATGGGTTAGTCTCCTTTTGTTGTCGTTATGGATTGAGCGGGGCCGACTACTGCGGCTCGGCTTCAGCCAGTTGCCTGAGCATGCGGCGCGCGGCCAGCGGGGCTCGGTCGACAGCCAGGTCGATCATCCGGATTCCGGCGCCATCGGCGTGCCAGTTGCGCTGCTGGTCCTCCATCAGGACCTTGTCCTCGAGGATAGTCTTGTGGAACTGCTCGGCAATGGTGGCGGTTACGTCGGCGTCTTCCAGTGCGAAATCGCGGTACATGGCTGAGAACTTGAAATGGGTCATATCGGTCTCGGGCGTGCACGGGCCGACCACGCGCAGGTGGCGCACCTGTGACGGATCGGTGTTGCCGACTGGCTCGATCGTGATGTTCAGGCGCACGTTGCCGCCGGGCCAGAACCGGATGGATTGGGTATGCCTGACTTCATGCCAGTCAAACAGCCGTCGATACAGTGGTGACGCGCTCGAGCGCTCCAATGTGCGGCGGACCTCGACATAGGTATCGGTGATTTCGGTCTCAGGACGCGTCTCCGCCACTTCGGGCGTGCCCACAGTCTTCTCATGCGCATAGCTGACATGGGACAGGTCCAGCACGTTCTCGATATTGAACAAGCACGGCGCCTGCACCGGCAGCGTACTAGCGCGCCGGCCAGCAAAGCGCGGCGACGAGCAGACCTCGGAGAAATCGGGAACCAGGCTCAGGTCGGCAAGGTCGCGTTGACCTGGCCAGATCCACACGAAGCCGTCGCGCTCGGAGACCGGATAGGCGCGGATGCAGGCCTGCGGAGGGATCCGGTCCTGGGCGGGAATTCGCACGCAGGCGCCGTCGCCGTCGAAGCGCAGGCCGTGGTAGCCGCATTGCACGTGGTCGCCTACCAGCGTGCCGAGCGATAGCGAAACGCGGCGATGGCTGCAGCGGTTCTCGATAGCAGCCACGCTGCCGTCTTCGCGGCGGTACAGCAGTATCGGCTCGTTGAGGATGGTGCGATCGAGCAGGCTGCGCCCGACCTCATGGCTCATTGCGGCTACATACCAGCAATTCCTGGGGTAATGCATCGTCATTTCGTCTCCTGTGGGGCTTGCTGTGTGTCGGATGTTGTTAAAGATCCAGCACCAATTTGGGACTGCGGCTGCGCGAGCAGCAGATCATCATGGTGTCGCCCTGCGCGCGTTCCGCTGCATCGAGGACTGTGTCGCGATGGTCCGGCTGGCCTTCGATGACCGCCGTGCGGCAACTGCCGCAGAATCCCTCTCCGCAGGAGAAGGGCGCGTCGATGCCGGCATCGAGCAGTACGTCGAGGATCGATCGCTGCGGCGGTACTTCTACGGTAACGCCCGAACGGCGCAGCGCGACCTCAAAAGATTCGCCGGCAGGCGGACGGGCAAGGCCTGCCGAGGTCTGATTCGCGGGAATTTTCTTCGGGCCGAAGTACTCCACGTGCACGCGTTCTGAAGACAGACTGGCACAGGCCTGCTCGAATGCCGCAAGCATTGGCGTGGGACCGCAGCAGTAGAAGTGAGTACCCTCGTCGCCGCTTGCGGCAGCCACGGCCGCCCACACGTCGAGCGGACGGCCGGCGTGCCGTTCATCGAAATGCAGATGCACGCGTCCCGGACGCTGGCGCTCGATCTGCTCCAGCTCCTCAAGCAACGGCGCGCTTGCGGCACTGCGCGCCGCATAGTGCAGCTTCCAGTCGCGGCCTAGTTGCTCGAGCCGCGCAATCATCGAATACAGCGGCGTGATGCCGATCCCGCCTGCGATCAGTACGCTCAGAGGCGGCACCTCGGCGAGTCGGAAGTTGTTGCGCGGCGCGCTGATCGCCAGCCGGTCGCCGACCCGAAGCCGCTCGTGCATATAGCGCGAGCCGCCGCGACTGTCTGGCTGCAAGCGCACCGCAATCCGGTAGCGGTGGCGCTCGCCTGGCGTATTCATTAACGAATAGTGACGGGTCAGGTTCCCGGGTAGGCGCACCTCGATATGGGCGCCAGCCTCGACGGCAGGCAGCATGCCGCCGTGGGGATCGCGCAGCTCGAAGGCAAGCGCGTCAACGGCGGCGATCGAGATCGCGTGGACCTGGACTTCGATTGAGTCTGGTGTGGAAGGCATGGGAATGTGTCCGTGAGGTTCGGTGCGGACAATTGGGGGCTGTCGATGTTGCATATAATTAAACACGTAAAATTATATGGAGACAAGCTGAATTCGCAGCGCGGCGGGGGAGGGTATACACCAGCCATCGAGGCTAGCGTGTTAGGATCGGCGCGTTACCTGTACGGCTCATCGAGCACATGACTTCCAGCATTTCCATGCGAAAACAGAACCCGATCATCGAGGCAGCGACGTCGGATGGCGACACGCAGGCCATGCGCAGGACAGCCGGCAAGCGCGCGCGCTCTCCCGAAGAAAAGGCGGCGGTACGAGAGGCCTTGATCGCTGCCGGGCGGCGGGCTTTTGCTGAACAGGAGTACGCCAAGGTTTCGCTGCGTGGCATCGCCGCAGCGGCGGGTTACACGCCGGCCGTTGTGTATCACT
>DAIOET010000539.1:0-3067 GCA_036746135.1 Cupriavidus sp. | reverse complement strand
GTCTGCGGACCACCGGCTTTGGCGTGCTCGAAAAGCACGGCAACAAGCTCGCCTATGTAGCCTCGGGCACGATCCGCAGCAATGGCGACGAAAGCCTGCCGCAGCGCCTGAAAACGCTCTATGACGGTATCGCCGAGGTTGCCCGTACCTACGCGCCCGATTGCGCGGCGATCGAAAAGGTATTCGTCAACGTCAATCCACAGTCCACGCTGCTGCTGGGCCAGGCGCGCGGCGCCGCCATTTGTGGCCTGGTTGGGCAGGGGCTGCCCGTGTTCGAATATACGGCGCTGCAACTGAAGGTGGCCGTGGTCGGTTACGGCCGCGCCAACAAGGAACAGGTGCAGGAAATGGTGATGCGGTTGCTGTCGCTGTCGGGACGACCCAGCTCCGATGCGGCCGATGCGCTCGGCGTGGCAATCTGTCATGCCAACGGCGGCGACACGCTCGGCACGCTGGCCGGCATGGCGCCCGAGCTGGCGCGCAAGGGGCTGCGCGTGCGGCGCGGCCGACTGATCGGCTGAAAGCTCAGCGATTCATCCGCGTCGCTTAGAATCGGCGTTCGAAAGTCCGTTCAGGAACGCCCCAGATGCCGCATCCTTTCGTCTTCCGTTTTTCGCTTGCCGCAGCCACCGCCGCACTGATCGCCGGCTGCGCCACGGCACCCCGCGCGCCGGTTTCCAAGGCAACGCACCCGTCCGCCGCGCCGGCACCGGCCGCGCCTGCTCCCGCCCCGGCCCCGCCGGCCCTGGTCATCGGCCATCGCGGCGCCAGCGCGCTGCGGCCCGAACACACGCTGGCGTCGTATCAGAAGGCCATCGACGACGGCGCCGACATCATCGAGCCGGATCTGGTTTCCACCAGGGACGGCGTGCTCGTGGCACGCCACGAAAACAACATTACCGGTACCACCAACGTGGCGGAAGTGCCCGAGTTTGCAAGCCGCCGGCGCATCAAGGTCATCGACGGTGAGCGCATCGATGGCTGGTTCACCGAGGACTTCACGCTGGCCGAACTCAAGACGCTGCGCGCCCGCGAACGCATTCCGAAGCTGCGGCCCTATAACGCCAAGCTCGACGACCAGTTCGAGATCCCGACCTTCGACGAAATCCTGAAGCTCGCGGGGCAAGCCACAAGCCGGCGCGGCAGCCCGGTGGGCATCTATCCCGAACTGAAGCACCCGAGCTACTTCCGCGGCATCGGCCTGCCACTCGAAGAGAAGCTGGCTGCCACGCTGCAAGGCAATGCCTACGCAAAGACGGCACCGGTCTACGTGCAATCGTTCGAGGTGGGGCCGCTGCGCACGATGAAGCGGCTGCTGGGCACGTCGATGCCAAACGTCAGGATCGTGCAGTTGCTGGGCAACGCGCACAGCCGTCCCGCCGACTGGCGCCTGGCCGGCGACAGCCGCACCTATGCGTCGATGCTGACGCCGCTGGGCCTGCGCGAGGTGGCCACCTATGCCAACGGCATCGGCCCCGAGAAAAACCTGGTGATTCCGCGCGATGCACAAGGCGGCCTGGCCGCCCCCACGGCACTGGTGGCCAACGCGCACGCGGCGGGCCTGGTCGTCCATCCGTACACGTTCCGCCCCGAGAACAGCTTCCTGCCGAAGCCGCTGCGTGCGCCCGGCGACGACGCCACGCGCAGCCCGGACGGCATGGTGCGCGAAGTGCAGGCGTTCATCGCCGCCGGCGTGGACGGTTTCTTCACGGACGACCCCGCGCTGGGTCGCAAGGCTGCCGACGGCGTACTCCCCTAACCTCTCTCCCGTGCTCGATAGAGAGAAGCAAACCCAACGGGCCGCGCTACACTTGCGGCCAGATTTCGCACCAGAACACACCCATCATGATCGGACGCATCGCCGGCACCCTGCTTGAAAAGAACCCTCCGCATCTGCTGGTCGACTGCCACGGCGTCGGCTACGAGATCGATGTGCCGATGAGCACGTTCTACAACCTGCCCGCGGTGGGCCACCCCGTGACGCTGCTGACGCAGCAGATCATCCGCGAGGACGCGCACCTGCTGTTCGGCTTCGGCACCGCCACGGAGCGCAATACCTTCCGCGAACTGATCAAGATCACCGGCATTGGCGCGCGCATGGCGTTGGCCGTGCTGTCCGGCCTGTCGGTGCCGGAACTGGCTCAGGCCGTGACGATGCAGGAAGCCGGCCGCCTGACGAAAATCCCGGGCATCGGCAAGAAAACCGCCGAGCGCCTGCTGCTGGAATTGAAAGGCAAGCTTGGCGCCGATCTGGGCCACGCGCCCGGCGTCACGCCCGTGCCCGACAGCGCCGTCGACGTACTCAACGCGCTGCTGGCCCTGGGGTACTCCGAGAAGGAAGCCGCGCAGGCAATCAAGCAAGTGCCGGCGGGCACGGGCGTGTCCGAGGGCATCAAGCTCGCGCTCAAGGCGCTGTCGAAAGGCTGATGAATGGATGAGCCTGGCCACGCGCACCGCGCAGCGTAGAATGGCGGGATATTGCCTTCCACTGCCATGATTGAAACCGACAAGCTGACCGGCGACCGCCTGCCGGAGCGCGTGATCTCCGCCACGCCTGCCTCCACCCAGGAAGAGGCTTTCGAGCGCGCGCTGCGGCCGAAACTGCTCGACGAATACGTCGGTCAGGAAAAGGTGCGCGGCCAGCTCGACATCTTCATGCACGCGGCCCGCAAGCGCCGCGAAGCGCTGGACCACGTGCTGCTGTTCGGCCCCCCGGGCCTGGGCAAGACCACGCTGGCACACATCATCGCGCGCGAGATGGGCGTCAACCTGCGCCAGACCTCGGGGCCGGTGCTGGAGCGCCCCGGCGACCTGGCCGCGCTGCTGACCAATCTCGAAGCGAACGACGTCCTGTTCATCGACGAGATCCACCGGTTGTCGCCGGTGGTGGAAGAAATCCTGTATCCGGCGCTGGAGGACTACCAGATCGACATCATGATCGGCGAGGGCCCGGCCGCTCGCTCGGTCAAGCTCGACCTGCAGCCGTTCACGCTGGTGGGTGCCACCACGCGCGCCGGCATGCTGACCAATCCGCTGCGCGACCGCTTCGGCATCGTGGCGCGGCTGG
>DAIOET010000538.1:0-3078 GCA_036746135.1 Cupriavidus sp. | reverse complement strand
GAAGTGATGGGCCTGATTGCCGACCTGCTCGACATCCTGGCCCGCCCGGAGCGCATTACCTCGATCATCACCGACGAACTGGGTGCCATCCGCGCCGAATTCGGCGACGAGCGCCGCTCGCAGATCGAACTGAACGCGACCGAACTCGATACGGAAGACCTGATCACGCCGCAGGACATGGTCGTGACGCTGTCCCATTCGGGCTACATGAAGAGCCAGCCGATCTCCGAGTACCGCGCGCAGAAACGCGGCGGCCGCGGCAAGCTGGCCACGGCCACGAAGGAAGATGACTGGATCGACACGCTGTTCGTGGCCAACACGCACGACTACATCCTGTGCTTCTCGAACCGCGGCCGCTTGTACTGGCTGAAGGTCTACGAGGTGCCGCAGGGTTCGCGCAATTCGCGTGGCCGCCCGATCGTGAACATGTTCCCGCTGGCCGACGGCGAGAAGATCAATGTGATTCTGCCGGTGCGCCAGTTCGATGCCGAGCATTTCGTCTTCATGGCCACCGCGCGCGGAACGGTCAAGAAGACGGTGCTGACCGACTTCTCGAACCCGCGCAAGGCCGGCATCATCGCTGTCGACCTCGACGACGGCGACTTCCTGATTGGCGCCGCCATCACGGATGGCCAGCATGACGTGATGCTGTTCTCCGATGCAGGCAAGGCCGTGCGGTTTGATGAGAACGATGTGCGTCCGATGGGCCGTCAGGCGCGCGGCGTACGCGGCATGAACCTTGACGAAGGCCAGGCGGTGATCGCCATGCTGGTCGCGCCGGCGGAGACCGCCGATGCGGAAGCGGCCGAGGGCAGCCCGACGGTGGGCAGCGTGCTGACCGCTACCGAGAATGGTTACGGCAAGCGCACGCCGATCTCCGAGTACACTCGACACGGCCGTGGCACCAAGGGCATGATTGCGATCCAGACGAGCGAGCGCAATGGCCGTGTGGTTGCGGCGGCGCTGGTTTCGCCCGAGGACGAGATCATGCTGATCACCACGGGCGGGGTGCTCATCCGCACCCGCGTGGCCGAGATTCGCGAGATGGGCCGCGCCACCCAGGGTGTCACGCTGATCAATGTGGACGAAGGCACCAAGCTGTCGGGTCTGCAACGCATCGTCGAAACTGACGCCGACAGCAACGGCAACGGCGAAGACGACGATCTGGCTCAGGATGCCGCTGGCGATGCCGATACCGATAGCGATACCGATGCGGGCGCTACCGACGCGGACGCGAATTCGTAAATTGTTGCAACAACGGGACGACGGCCGGAACTCGCCAGACGGCCGCTCGGACTAATCCGGACGTATTTACCAGGGAGTCATAATGCTCAAAACCTACCGACGTATCGCTGTTCTGGCTGCTTTCGCTCCGATCATGATGCTTGCGCAAGGCGCGCACGCTCAGGAAGACAAGGACAAGACCGCGGCCATCAAGGAACTGCTGTCCGTCATGCAGGCCGACCAGGCTGTCAAGGGTCAGGCCGAAAACTGGCAACAAGGCGCCAAGCAGGAGGCACCGCTGGTGCTGGAGCAGGTTTTGGTGGAAAACAAGACGCTGAACGACAAGCAGAAGCAGGCCGCTGTCGAGAAGCTCAAGAAGAACGGCGCCGTGCAGCGCATGGTGGATGGCGCCGGTACGGCGTTCAACACCGATGGCTTCCGTCAGGACGCCATCAAGGCGCACTACGACGCCTTCGGCAAGTACTACTCGACCCAGGAAATCAAGGATCTGACCACGTTCCTGAAGTCGCCGACGGGCCAGAAGTTCATGCAGAACCAGGGCAAGGCCACCCAGGAAATCTGGGGTTCGATGATGCAGAAGTACGGTCCGCAGGTTGGCAAGTCGATGCGCGACTCGGCCGAGAAGGAAATCGCCGCTGCTGCGAAGTGATCGACGGCTGACCTCTCCGGTCCTTGGAGCGGAGAGGTCAGCGCAGTCCAGGCCCGCATCTGGATACCGTGGTGTCCAAGGTGCGCGGGTTTTGGGCGATAATGGCTGCCTGGTGCAATCCGGCAGCCATTTTTCTTTTCCTCCATGAACGATCCCCAGAATCCCGCCCTCACCGGCCTGCAACGTTCCCTGGCCGAGCGCGTCTTCAATTTTTCGCCTGGCCCGGCCGCGCTGCCGACTGAAGTCCTGCAGCAGGCCGCCGCGGAGATGTTGTCATGGCGGGGTACCGGCGTATCGGTGATGGAGATGAGTCACCGCAGCAAGGAATTCGAAAGCATCCATCAGCAGGCGCTGGCGGACCTGCGCGAACTGCTGCACGTGCCGAAGAACTTCCGCATTCTGTTCTTGCAAGGCGGCGCCATTGGCGAGAACGGCATCGTGCCGCTGAACCTGGCCAACCGCGTCAATGCCGCCAAGCCCAAGACCGACTTTGTGGTGACCGGCACGTGGTCGGTCAAGACCGAGCAGGAAGCGCGCCGCTACGGCGAAGTGAACATCGCCGCGTCCAGCAAGGACCAGAAGTGGCACAAGATTCCCGACGTGAACACCTGGAAGCTCTCCGACGATGCCGCCTACGTGCACCTTTGCACGAACGAGACGATCGTTGGCGTGGAGTTCCAGGAGATTCCGGACATCGGGCAAACCGGCACGCATGACAAGGGCCGTATCGTCGTGGCCGATGCATCGAGCCACATTCTCTCGCGCCCGATCGACTGGTCGCGCGTGCAGGTGGTCTATGGCGGCGCGCAGAAGAACATCGGCCCGGCCGGTGTGACGATCGTCATCGTGCGTGAAGACCTGATCGGCTTCGCGCACCCGTTGTGCCCGTCGGCGTTCAACTGGCGCCTGGTGGACGAGCATGACTCGATGTACAACACCCCGCCCACGTATGCGATCTACATCGCGGGCCTGGTGTTCCAATGGCTCAAGGCTCAGGGCGGCGTGGCCGCGATCGAACAGCGCAATATCGCCAAGGCGCGCGCGCTGTACGACTTCCTGGACCAGAGCGACTTCTACCGTAACGAAATCGATCCCGGCAGCCGCTCGCGCATGAACGTACCGTTCTTCCTGCGCGATGAATCGCGCAACGAAGCGTTCCTGACCCAGGCGCGCGCGAATGGCCT
>DAIOET010000537.1:0-3093 GCA_036746135.1 Cupriavidus sp. | reverse complement strand
CGCATCTTCGAAGCGTACCGCGACAAGGTGGTGGACGCCCGCACGCTGGTCGACGCCGACAACTGAGGTGCTGTCAGCGCCAGCCTGACGGCAGGCCGGGGCCGACCCGGAGTAGACTAGGCGCCACGCGCAGTCCGCGCGTGCGAGGTTCTACTTTCGGGACGCGCCCCTATGCCCGCAGCCGGCTGGACCCTGGCTTTTGCCCGCTTTCTCGTCCTCAAGCGCCATCAGGCCGCTGCCTGGATGGCGCTGCCGCTGGTCATGGCGCCCGCCGGGCCGGCTGGTGCGGAGGAGACGACCCTGCCCGATGTGGTCGTCAGCGCCAGCCGCAGCGAACAGCGGCGCTTTGACGCACCGGCGGCCATCGACAGTATTCCGGTCGATCCCTTCACGGCCGCTTCACCGCTGGTCAACCTGTCGGAACTGACGCTGACCAGCCCAGGCATCGCGGTACGCGACCGCCAGAATTATTCCCAGGATTTGCAGATAGCCGTCCGCGGCTTTGGCAGCCGCTCGACGTTTGGTGTGCGCGGCGTGCGGCTATTCGTCGATGGCATCCCGGCGACGATGCCGGACGGGCAGGGCCAGGCATCGACCTTCGACCTGGCCAATGCGAGCCGCGTGGAAATCTTGCGCGGTCCGTTCGCGCAGATGTACGGCAACGCGTCGGGCGGTGTGGTGCAGGTATTCACCCCCGACCCGCCCAAGACGGGCTTCACCGGCCGGGCGTCGACGGGCTTCGGATCGGATGGCCAATGGCAGGCCGGTGTCATGCTGGGCGGTGGCAACGACCGGCTCGGCGGCACGCTCGATGCGTGGACCTATCAGACCGACGGCTACCGGGACCACAGTGCCGCCCGGCGCTACCAGCTCAACGCCAAGGTCGTCGCCCAGCCCAGCACGGCCACCAGGATCACGGGCCAGTTCAACTACTTCAACCAGCCGCTCGCGGAGGACCCGCTCGGGTTGACGCGCGCGCAGGCGGAGGCCAATCCGCGCCAGTCCATTGCCGCGTCCACGCAGTTCAATACCGGCAAGGAGGTGGAGCAGACCCAGGCAGGCGTGGTGGTCGAACACCAGTTGACCGACAAGGACAGCCTGAACTTCCGGCTGTACGGCGGCGGCCGGCAACTGACCCAGCGCCTGGGTTTCAGCGGGGCGGCGCCAACGTCGGCTGGCGGCATCGTCGATCTGGACCGGACCTATGGCGGCGGTGCGCTCTCCTGGACGCGCAAGACCACGGCCAACGGGCTGCCGCTGCAATGGACGGCCGGCATCGAAGCCAACGGCATGCGCGATGCGCGGCATGGCTACGTCAACGACAACGGCCAGCAGGGCGCGTTGCGACGCGACGAGACCGACGAGGCGGCCGACTACGGCGCGTACGCACAGTTCAACTGGACCGTGCATCCGGCCTGGGAACTCGTGGGCGGACTGCGCGCGAGCATGGTGCGTCTGCGCATCGACGACCACTACATCACCACCGCCAGCCCCGACGACAGCGGCACTTCCACATACCGCAATCTCAGCCCGGTACTGGGCGTGGTGTGGCACGCGATGGACACGCTCAATGTCTACGCCAATCTCGGACGCGGCTTTGAAACGCCCACGCTGACCGAGGTGGCCTATGGGCCGGGCGGCGTCGGCGCCAACCTCGGGCTGCAGGCGTCGACGAGCCGCCAGGGCGAGATCGGCATCAAGTGGCAGGCGGGCAACCAGCGCCTGGAAGCCGCGCTGTTCGATGCGGATAGCCACAGCGAGATCGTGCCGCTGTCGAACGACAACGGCCGTACCGTGTACCAGAACGTGGATGGGGTGCGCAGACGCGGCCTGGAGCTTGGATGGCGCGGCGCGTTCGGCCCAGGCCAGCGCATATCCGCCGCGCTGGGCTATACCTACCTCGACGCATACTTCGGCGAATCGTTCGTCAACGCGCAAGGCGCCACGGTGGCCGCCGGCAACCGCCTGCCCGGCACGGCCCGCCACAGCTTCGGCGCGGAGGCGACATACCGGCCGTGGGGGCAATGGATGGTGGGCGTGGAAGCAAAGGCAGACAGCAAGGTCTACGCGGATGACCTGAACACGCAGGCCGCCCCCGGTTACTTCATCGTCAATCTGAAAACGGGCTACACGTTCAAGGTGGGCGCCACGCAGCTCTATGTGTTTGGCCGCATCGACAACGTGGCCGATCGCCACTACATCGGCTCCGTCATCGTCAATGAAGCGAATGGCAGATACTACGAACCCGCGCCGGGACGACGGTTCTTTGTGGGCATGCGGGCGTCGATGTGATGCGCGGAAAATGGGGCGATCTCCGTCTGCGCGTCTTGCCAACGGCACACCAGACGCCTAAGGTGGCGGTTTTAGCCGCTACCCGCGTGCCGCCATGTCGTTAGCCACGCCTCCCGTCGAAGCGTCCTCCATGCCACAGGACCCCAAGCTGCGCATCATGCTTTGGGTGGTGGCGGTGGGGTTCTTCATGCAGACGCTCGATTCGACGATCGTCAATACCGCCTTGCCATCGATGGCGCGCAGCCTGGGCGAAAGCCCGTTGCGCATGCAGTCCGTAGTCATCGCCTATTCGCTGACGATGGCCGTCATCATTCCCGCGTCGGGCTGGCTGGCCGACCGCTTTGGCACACGCACGATCTTCCAGACTGCCATCGGCCTGTTCGTGCTGGGATCGCTGCTGTGCGCCTGGGCGCCCACGCTGCCGATGCTGGCCGCCGCGCGCGTTGTGCAGGGGGCGGGCGGGGCGATGCTGCTGCCGGTGGGGCGGCTGTCGGTCCTGCGTACGTTCCCGCGCGAGCAGTATTTGCAGGCGCTGAGTTTCGTGGCGATTCCGGGCATGATCGGGCCGCTGATCGGACCTACGCTCGGCGGCTGGATCACGCAGACCTTCTCCTGGCACTGGATCTTCCTGATCAACGTGCCGGTGGGCGTGATCGGCGCGCTGGCCACGGTGCGCTTCATGCCGAATGCGCGTTTGCCCGGGATGGGCCGCTTCGATATCGCGGGCTACCTGTTCCTGGCCATCGCAATGGTGACGCTGTCGTTTTCGCTGGATGGCCTGGCCGGCATGGGCTTTCAGCA
>DAIOET010000536.1:0-3093 GCA_036746135.1 Cupriavidus sp. | reverse complement strand
CCGGCACGGCTGCCGGTACCGGCACAGGGGATCAGGGCGAATCGACGATCGGACACAGTTCTGGGGACCTGGAAAATGGAAACCGGCCAGCAGGCCAGCCGGAGCGCATTCTATAATACGGCCCTCGCCCGCCGCCACGGCTGGGCATGACCGACTTCCCTGCCCGCTCAGTGCCGCCGCACGTGCCGGCGGGGTGCTGTCGTTTTTGCGTTCACTGCTGCCAATGCCTGACAACGTTACCGCATTTCCGTTCGCCACCCTGCCGCTGGTCAAGCCTGGCATGCGCCATACCCTGACCGGCCTCACCGGATCCGTCGATGCACTGGCGATTGCCGCGTATGCACGCCAGCATCGTGGCAACGTGCCGATGGTGGCCGTGGTCTGCGCCAACGCAATGGACGCCCAGCGGCTGGCCGAAGAAATCCCCTGGTTTGCGCCCGAACTGCGCGTGCGGCTGCTGCCCGACTGGGAAACGCTGCCCTATGACAGCTTCTCGCCGCACCAGGACCTGATATCGGAGCGCCTGGCCACGCTGCACGACATTCAGGGCGGGCAATGCGACGTGATGATCGTGCCGGCGTCGACCGCGCTCTATCGCCTGGCGCCGCCATCGTTCCTGGCCGCCTACACGTTCTTCTTCAAGCAGGGCGAGCGGCTCGACGAGGCCGCGCTCAAGGCACAGTTCACGCTGGCCGGCTACGAACATGTGAGTGCCGTGATGCGTCCCGGCGAGTACAGCGTGCGTGGCGGCCTGATCGACCTCTACCCGATGGGGTCCGCTCTGCCGTACCGGATCGACCTGTTCGGCGACGAGATCGAGACCATTCGCGCGTTCGATCCGGACACGCAGCGCAGCCTCTATCCGGTCAAGGAAGTACGCCTGCTGCCGGGCCGCGAGTTTCCGCTCGACGAGCCGGCGCGCACCGCATTTCGTGGCCGCTGGCGCGAGGTGTTCGAAGGCGATCCGACCAAGTCTCCGATCTACAAGGACATCGGCAACGGCGTGCCGTCGGCGGGCATCGAGTACTACCTGCCGCTGTTCTTCGAACAAAGCGCCACGTTGTTCGACTATCTGCCCGAAGGCACGCAACTGGCATTCTCAGGCCAGATCGACGAAGCGATCCGCCGTTTCTGGGCCGATACCACGCAGCGCTACACCTTCATGCGGCATGACCGCGAACGGCCGCTGCTGCAGCCGTCGGAGCTGTTCCTGTCCGAGGAGCAGTTCTTCATCGGCGCCAAGCCGCTGGCACGGCTGGTGCTGCAGCGCGAGGCGGCGTCGGCCGACGTGCCCGCATTCGCCGCCAGTCTGCCCGATGTCTCGGTCAACCGCCGCGCCGAGGACCCGCTCGTCAACCTGGAAGCGCTGCTGCTCAACAAGACGACGCGCGTGCTGATGTGCGCCGATTCCGCCGGCCGCCGTGAAACGCTGATGCAGCTGTTTGCGGAGAGCGGCCTGCGCCCGATGGTCGTGGAGGACTTTGCCGCTTTCCTGGCTGGCGATTCGCATTTTTCGATCGTCGTGGCCCCGCTGCAAAGCGGGTTCGCGCTGCCGGCCGCGCAGTTCGCGTTCGTCACCGAAAACGAACTCTACGCAGGCACCGCCCGCCGGACTGGCCGCCGCAAGCAGGAACAGGCCAGCACCGTCGATGCAATGGTGAGGGACCTGGCCGAACTCAAGATCGGCGACCCCGTGGTGCATAGCGAGCATGGCATCGGCCGCTACCAGGGCCTGGTCACGCTGGACATGGGTCAGGGTGACGAAGAATTCCTGCATCTGGACTACGACAAGGGCAGCAAGCTCTATGTGCCCGTACACCAGCTGCACGTGATCTCTCGCTACTCCGGCGCCGATCCCGATACCGCACCGCTGCATTCGCTGGGCACGGGCCAATGGGACAAGGCCAAGCGCCGCGCCGCGCAGCAGATCCGCGATACGGCGGCCGAGCTGCTGAACCTGTACGCGCGCCGCGCACTGCGCCAGGGCTTTGCCTTCCCGTTGCAACCCAAGGACTACGAGGCGTTTGCGGAAAGCTTTGGTTTTGAGGAAACCCCGGACCAGGCCGCCGCCATTGCCGCCGTGATCGCCGACATGACGTCGGGCAAGCCGATGGACCGCCTGGTTTGTGGCGACGTGGGCTTCGGCAAGACCGAGGTTGCATTGCGCGCGGCGTTCGTGGCCGTGCTCGGCGGCAAGCAGGTGGCGATGCTGGCGCCGACCACGCTGCTGGCCGAGCAGCATTTTCAGACGCTGTCCGACCGCTTTGCCGAATGGCCGGTGCGTATCGTCGAGCTGTCGCGCTTCAAGACGAAGAAGGAAGTGGACGTCGCCATCAAGCAGATCAACGAAGGCACCGTCGACATCGTCATCGGCACGCACAAGCTGCTGTCCGACGAGGTGAAGTTCCAGCGTCTGGGCCTGGTCATCATCGACGAGGAACATCGCTTTGGCGTGCGCCAGAAGGAAGCGCTGAAGACGCTGCGCGCCGAGGTGGACGTGCTGACGCTGACCGCGACCCCGATCCCGCGTACGCTGGGCATGGCGCTGGAAGGCCTGCGCGATTTCTCGGTCATCGCCACGGCACCGCAGAAGCGGCTGGCGATCAAGACCTTCGTGCGACGCGAGGAAGACGGCGTGATCCGCGAGGCCATCCTGCGCGAGCTCAAGCGCGGCGGGCAGGTCTACTTCCTGCACAACGAGGTGGAAACGATCGAGAACAAGCGCGCCAAGCTGGCCGAGCTGGTGCCCGAGGCGCGCATTGCCGTGGCGCACGGCCAGATGCACGAGCGCGAGCTGGAGCGCGTGATGCGGGACTTCGTCGCGCGCCGCGACAACATCCTGCTCTGCACGACGATCATCGAAACCGGCATCGACGTGCCGACGGCGAATACGATCCTGATTCATCGCTCCGACCGCTTCGGCCTGGCGCAGCTGCACCAGCTGCGCGGACGCGTGGGCCGCAGCCACCATCAGGCCTATGCCTACCTGCTGGTGCATGACGTGGATGGCCTGACCAAGCAGGCGCAGCGCCGGCTCGAAGCGATCCAGCAGATGGAAGAACTGGGCTCGGGCTTCTACCTGGCCATGCACGA
>DAIOET010000535.1:0-3100 GCA_036746135.1 Cupriavidus sp. | reverse complement strand
GCCGTGGACTGGTCGCGGCTGATCCTGCGCGACGACCAGCGCCGCTCGCAGGTGGACTATCTGGGCGAGCCCTGGTCCGTGCCCGTGGCGGAAACCCGGCTGTCGGACTTTCTCGGCGCCGGCGTCAGCACGTCCGAGGGCGGTGAAACGTCCTTTGTATCGGGCCGGATCCTCGACGCGCAGGCACGCTTCAACCTGACCAATCTCTATATCTGGCAGGCCGATGGCACCGGCCGCGTGGCCAATATCGACCAGCCGTCGCTGCTCGCCTTCAGGCGCCTGCTGCAAACACTCGGCATGAACGCGGGCCTGGCCGAGCCCACCGCGCAGTATTTCCTGCGCGCGGCCCGGGCCACGTCGACGAACGGCCAGCCGGCGCCACGCCCGCCCGACAGCGTCGACGACCTGCTGGCCATCCCCGGCTATACGCCCGCGATGATTGCCGTGCTGGACCCGTTCGTCGCCGTGCTGCCCGAGCGCACCAAGGTCAATGCGAATACCGCCGAGGCCGAGGTGCTGTCCGCCGTGATCGACAAGCTGCCGATCGACCGTGCGCGCGAACTGGTGCGCCAGCGCGACCGCAGCTACTTCAACAACACGGGCGACGTCACTTCGCAGTTGCAGGGCATTGCCCCGCAGGCGGCCAACGCGGGCGATGTCGTGGACGTGCGCACCCACTATTTCCTGATCTACGGCCTGGTGCGGCACGAGCGCGCGCGCCGGCTCAAGGTTTCGCTGGTGTTCCGGGCCGATGTGCTCGGCAGCGGCAATACCACCCGCATCATCTGGGTCCGCGACGCGGACGCGATGCCCGAGCAACGCTGAAAAACCGGCGGGCGCAAGCCGTTTTTGCCCGGATGCGTGTAGGCGTAAACCTTCTTCAGAATCAGCCAGGCCACTATTGACGCACGTAAGTCACACAGGCAAGGTATGCTGCTGCGCCGTGCCGGGTCCACTGCAGCAAGCTGCCGTGGCATAACCGATCGCGCCAGCCTGTTCGCCCCAGAAAAGCGACACCGGACGGCCGACAGGCCGGCCACGCGCCTCCAGCGCGCCTTCGCCACAGACAACAGGGAAATCTTGAGTACCACGCTCTACGTCCGCCTGCCGCACCGGCCGCATGACCAGCCGCAACCGTGGCAGTTTGGCGCGATGCCGTTTGCGCTGGTACGTGCTTCCGGGGACAAGATCCGGCCCGGCGCCACACCGCCGGGACCCGAGCTGTTGCGCGAAGGCCACGGCCTGCCCGCTGAAATGCCAGCCGCGGACCGACTGGTTCTGATCCTGGCCGCCAGCGATGTGCTGCTGACGGCGGCAATGGTCCCGCCCTTGCCCCCGGCCCGCCTGCGCCTGGCCCTGCCGAACCTGGTGGAAGACATGCTGGCCACGGACGCCGCGCCGTGCCACATCGCCCTCGGTCCGGCACTCGATGCCACCGCCCCGGCGCGCGGTCCGCGACGCCGCCTGCTGATGGTGACCGACCGTGCCTGGCTGCGCGCCGCGCTCGACCAGTTCGCCGAACACAAACACCGTCGCCGCACCGTGCTGCCCGCGCAGTTGTGCCTGCCGCTTGCGGAAGCCACGGCTCAGGCGCCCGTCGGCACACCGGAACCGGCCCTGGCAGGCGACGCCGCGCCCTCGCCCGCACCAACACCGTCCGCACCCGAAGCTCCGGCCTCCGGCGACGAAGCGGCGCAACCCGCCACGCTCGTCGTGGAAGCGGCCGCCTCGGCGCTGGCGCAATCGGCCTTGCTGCTGGACGCCGCCGCGCCGCCACCCGCCGCAGCCGAAGCCGCCCGACTCTGGCAGTTGACCGTACGCACCGGTCCGTACGATGGCTACGGCCTGCTGCTCAACGATCAGGCGCTTGCCGCCTGGGAGGCACTGGCCCCCGCCGGCGAATGGCACGGCGACAAGGCGGCAAGAAGCCACGCGCCGGTGCCGGCCTTGCGGACGCAGCGTCCCATCGCACGCGCATCGCGGATTTCCGACGACTGGCGCATCTGGCTGGCCGGCGCGGAAGCCTGCCTGCGCGAGCCGCAACTCGACCTGGCCCAGTTCGAATTCGCCCAGGGCCGGATGGACCGCTGGAACCTGCTGGCCTGGCGCGCGCCGGTTGCGCTGGTCCTGGCACTGGTGCTCGCCCAGATCATCGGCATGAATGTGCAATGGCTGATGCTTCGTCAGGAGTCCCGGCACATCGACGCGGCCCAGATCGACATCCTGCACACGGCATTCCCGAACGTGCCGCCGGTGGCAGAGCCGCCGCTCCTGATGCGCCGTCAGATGGATCTGCTGCGCACGGCCAGCGGCCGTAGCACCCCGAGCGATTTCCTGCCGCTGGCCGATGGCTTTGCCCGCGCCGCGAGCGATCTCCCGCCCGATGCCCTGCTGCAACTCGACTATCGCGCCGGCACGCTCTACGCCACGCTCAAGGCGGGCACCAACACCAACGCACTGCGCAATGCCGCACGGCAGGCAGGCCTGCAGATGGAAGAAGACAAGACGCCACCCGACGCCACCGTCCGCGCAGGCGGCGCACCGACGCCGCCTGGCTCGCGCTGGACCATCAAGAGCGAATCGCGCGCCGACGGCAAGACACAAGGCGGAGCCGGATCATGAAGCCTGGCAATTCGGCAAATCGCTCCGCCCCCGCAGCCACCATTGGCGCGCGCCTGGGCCGACTGCGCCCGCGTGTTCCCGACGCATGGCGCGAGAAATTCGATGCCTTCTGGAACGCACGCAACCCGCGCGAGCAGGCCATTCTTGGCGGCGGCGCCATCGTCCTGGTGCTGGTGTTCGGCTATCTGGTGCTATGGGAACCCGCGGCCACCGGCCGTGACCGCCTGATGCGCAACCTGCCCGCGCAGCGCGCCGACCTGGCGGAAATGGAAACGCTGGCTCAGGAGGCGCGCGGCCTGCAGGCGAGCCCGGCGCCGTCGCTACGCGGCGATGCGCTGACGCAGGCGCTGCAAGACAACCTCAATCAGCACGGATTGAAGGCCACACGCCTGGCCGCTACCGGCGACAACGCCGTCCAGGTGCAGCTCGACAAGGTGGCCTTCGGCTCCGTGGCCAGCTGGCTGCAGGACGTCCGGGC
>DAIOET010000534.1:0-3101 GCA_036746135.1 Cupriavidus sp. | reverse complement strand
CGCTGTGATTGTGGATCGATTCGAAGTTCTCGGCTTCCAGCGTGTACGCCACGATCCGCTCGTCCGCATTGAGTCGCATCGCGATGTCGCGCACCAAGTCTTCCACGAACTTCGGATTCTCGTAGGCGCGCTCGGTCACGAACTTCTCGTCGGGACGCTTGAGCAAACCCCACAGTTCGCACGACGCCTCTTCCTCGGCCATGCGCACCAGTGTTTCCACGTCCAGGTCGCCAGCCAGCTCCACCTGCATCGTGATGTGCGACCGCTGATTGTGCGCGCCGTACTGCGAAATCTTCTTCGAGCACGGGCACAGGCTGGTCACCGGTACCAGCGCCGTCAGGAACAGGCGCGTGTGGCCGTCGCGCTTTTCGCCGGTCAGCGTCACTTCGTAGTCGAGCAGCGACTGCACGCCGGACACCGGCGCAGTCTTGTTGACGAAGTACGGGAACGTGACCTCGATGCGGCCGGCATCGGCCTCCAGGCGCACGAGCATGTCGTCCAGCAACGCGCGGAATCCGGCCAGGTCCAGCGGCGCGCGATGGTCTTCGAGCAGTGCCACGAAGCGCGACATGTGCGTGCCCTTCTGGTCGGCCGGCAAGCGTACGTCCATGTTGAACGTGCCGACGGTACCGACATCGCCCGACGGCGTCTTCAGTGTCAGCGGATATCGCACGCCTTTCACACCTACGCGCTGGATCACGATCTGGCGGGTATCGACGCTCGATTGCACGTCGGGCATGACAAAGGCGGGATTGATGTCATTCATCTACGGTTTCCTCCAGGACGCCATCAGCGGATGACAGCCGTCCTTACGGTCGCGGCGTTTTCGCAGGATTTCTCCACGCCGCGCAACGAGTGTGAAACGACGGGTCCAGGCAGAAAGCTATTGGGGGGCGCCGGCCCGCAGCTGCGAACACGAAAATGGGAATGGCGATTCTACGCAATATTGGAAAGAGCTGCCGTAGCTCCGCATAAATCCGCGCATTTCGTGCGGGCAATGCGTGAGCGATGCAGGTTCCTGCCATTTGCTGACAGTCAAAACAAAACCGGCGCGGAAATTCCGCGCCGGTTTTGCGATACAGCTTGCAGGCGTCAGGGCGTCAAGCCACGCGCGTTGCCACCTTGACCGGTTGATCGGCCAGATTGAAGCGGTCGCGCACCGAGCGCTCGATGCCCGCCGCATCCAGGCCGCACAGCGACAGCAGGTACGCCGGATCGCCATGATCGATGAACTTGTCGGGCAGGCCCAGCACGAGCGCCGGGGTCTCGATGCCAGCCTCGGCCAGTGCTTCGAGCACGGCGCTGCCAGCGCCGCCCATCGTCGCGCCTTCTTCCACGGTCACCAGGTAGTCGTGGTTTGCGGCCAGCTGCTTGACCAGTTCCACGTCGAGCGGCTTCACGAAGCGCATGTTGGCCACGGTGGCGTCGAGCGATTCCGCAGCCGTCAGCGCCGGATGCAGCATCGAACCGAAGGCCAGGATCGCCACGCGCTGGCCGGCACGGGCCTGGCCTTCGCGGCGAATCTCGCCCTTGCCCACCGGCAGCGCGGTCAGCGTCGCCTCGGTGGCCACGCCAACGCCCGCGCCGCGCGGATAGCGCACGGCGGTCGGGCAATCCTGCTGGTGCGCGGTGGTCAGCAACTGGCGGCATTCCTGCTCGTCCGACGGCGTCATCACCATCATGTTCGGGATGCAGCGCAGGAACGGAATGTCATACGCACCGGCGTGCGTGGCACCGTCCGCGCCCACCAGACCAGCGCGGTCCAGTGCGAACACGACCGGCAGGTTCTGCAGCGCCACGTCGTGAATCAGTTGGTCGTAGCCGCGTTGCAGGAACGTCGAGTAGATCGCCACCACCGGCTTCAGGCCTTCGCAGGCCAGGCCGCCGGCAAACGTCACCGCGTGCTGCTCCGCAATGCCCACGTCGTAGTAGCGGTCCGGGTAGCGCTTTTCGAACTCCACCATGCCCGAGCCTTCGCGCATGGCCGGCGTCACGGCGACCAGGCGCTTGTCGGCGGCGGCCATATCGCACAGCCATTCGCCAAACACCTGCGTGTACGTCTTGCGCGACGGCTTGGCCGACGGACGGATGCCTTCGGCCGGATTGAACTTGCCCGGGCCGTGGTACAGGATCGGGTCGGCCTCGGCCAGCTTGTAGCCCTGGCCCTTCTTGGTCACCACGTGCAGGAACTGCGGGCCATGGCCTTCCAGGGCGCGCTGGCGAATGTTCTGCAGCGTCGGCACCAGCGATTCCAGGTCGTGACCGTCGATCGGGCCGATGTAGTCGAAGCCGAATTCCTCGAACAGCGTGGCCGGCACGACCATGCCCTTGGCATGTTCTTCCAGCCGCTTGGCGAACTCCAGCACCGGCGGCGCCACCGACAGCACCTTTTCGATGCCCTTCTTCGTGGCCGCGTAGAACTGGCCGGACATCAGGCGCGCCAGATGCTTGTTCAGCATGCCCACCGGCGGGGAGATCGACATGTCGTTGTCGTTCAGCACCACCAGCAGCGGCAGGTCCTTGTAGACGCCGGCGTTGTTCATGGCTTCGAAGGCCATGCCGGCGGTCATCGCGCCATCGCCGATCACGGCGATGCCAACGCGCTTATGGCCTTGCGTGCGGGCGCCCAGGGCCATGCCCAGCGCGGCCGAGATCGAGGTCGACGAGTGGGCGGTGCCGAAGGTGTCGTATTCGCTTTCGGCGCGACGCGGGAAGCCGGAGATACCACCGAACTGGCGCAGCGTCGACATGCGGTCGCGGCGGCCGGTCAGAATCTTGTGGGGGTAGCTCTGGTGACCCACGTCCCAGACCACGCGGTCGTTGGGCGTGTCGAACACGTAGTGCAGCGCAATGGTCAGCTCCACCGTGCCAAGGTTGGACGACAGGTGACCGCCGGTCTGCGAGACCGATTCCAGCACATAGGAGCGAAGTTCGTCGGCAAGCGTGCCGAGCTGGCGACGGTCCAGTTTGCGCAGGTCCGCAGGGTCGTCGATATTGTTGAGCAGAGTGTAGGTGGTCATGTTGTCCGTTCGGCCGCCGGATTCTTTGTGTCCGGCTTGTCAGTTCAGTTTGAGCGCAGCACGATCAGGTCGGCCAGTTCG
>DAIOET010000533.1:0-3117 GCA_036746135.1 Cupriavidus sp. | reverse complement strand
TGCTGGGCGAAGGCGTGCTGGCCTACGACATGATGTACGGGGCCAGGCCGACCGTATTCCTGGCCTATGCCGCCAAGTGCGGCGCGCGTACGTCCGACGGGCTCGGCATGCTGGTGGAGCAGGCCGCCGAGGCGTTCTACAACTGGCGCGGCGTGCGACCGAGCACCGCGCCGGTGCTGGCCGAGCTGCGCGCCGCGCTGCAGGCTGAAGCGGCCCGCTAACCAGCGCGCAGCGGCCTTGGCACGCCAGCGAACCGCCGCCGCGCGCGCACCGGAAAGAGCATCCGGCGGCGCGGCCAATCCGCTGCGCTGGATCGGCTATCTGGGGGAATGCCTGGTCATCGGCGTGCTGGTGCTGCAGGTCTATTTCTTCCTGCAGATTGCGGCCTGGCAATACCTGAATCCGTCTTCCACATCGTTCATGCGCGCCGAGCGCTGGCGGCTATGCGGCTTCAATTTCTGGAGCTGTTCGGTCGACCGCAAATGGGTGGGCTACGACGAAATCTCGCGCAATCTCAAGCGCGCGGTGATTGCCAGCGAAGACGCTGATTTCGTCAACCATCCCGGCTATGAACTCGACGCGATGCTCGATGCCTGGGAGCGCAACAAGAAGCGCGGCCACATTGTGCGCGGCGGTTCCACGATCACGCAGCAGCTGGCCAAGAACCTGTTCCTGTCTTCGGAGCAATACTACGTGCGCAAGGGCCAGGAGCTGGCCATCACGTGGATGCTCGAGTTCTGGCTGGACAAGCAGCGGATCTTCGAGATCTACCTGAACTCGGTGGAGTGGGGCGAGGGCGTGTTTGGCATCGAGGCCGCGGCCCAGCACTATTTCCACACATCGGCCGCGAAACTGACGGTGGGCCAGGCCGCCCGGCTGGCTGCTGCACTGCCGGCGCCGAAGTGCTTTGACAAGAAGGAATACTGCGCCAATGTGCGCGTGAACTTCCGCGTCAAGGCATCGATCATCGCCCGGCGCATGGGCGCGGCGACGCTCCCGGACTAGGGATGCGGATGGTTGTCTCCCCCTCTCACGTTTGCGGGAGAGGG
Organism: Cupriavidus sp.; assembly: GCA_036746135.1. GTDB lineage: Bacteria > Pseudomonadota > Gammaproteobacteria > Burkholderiales > Burkholderiaceae > Cupriavidus. The sequence continues at coordinate 2,068 of DAIOET010000533.1, read as the reverse complement.
AGACAGGATGAGCGTCAGCTCAACCAGCCCTTTCTTCTGAAATACACCAGCGGAATCGCCGCCGACACGGCCATCAGGGCGATCGCCCACGGATAGCCGACGGCCCAGTCCAGTTCCGGCATGAGCTTGAAGTTCATGCCGTAGATGCTGGCGATCAGCGTCGGCGGCATCAGCGCCACCGACACCACCGAGAACAGTTTGATGATCTTGTTCTGGTTGATGTTGATGAAACCGACCGTCGCGTCCATCAGGAAGTTGATCTTGTCGAACAGGAACGCGGTGTGGTTCTCGATCGAATCGATGTCGCGCAGGATCTGGCGCGCCTCATCCTGCTGCTCGGCCGACAGTAGCTGGCTGCGCATCAGGAACGATACCGCGCGGCGCGTATCCATGACGTTGCGGCGGATGCGGCCGTTCAAGTCTTCCTCGCGCGCGATGGTTTCCAGCACATCGGCCGCGGCGGCATCGGTCACGTTCTCGGCCAGCACGCGGCGGCTGGCTTCTTCCAGGCGTTCGTAGATCTCCTCGATCGAATCGGCCGAATACTCGGCGTCGGTCGCGTAGAGGTCCATCAGCACGTCCTTGGCGTTGCGTACCGAGCCGGGGCGCATCCGCGCGCGCAGCCGTACCAGCCGGAACACGGGCAGGTCCTCGTCGTGGATCGAGAACAGGACGTCGCGCGTGAGCACGAATGCAACGCGCACGTTGCGGGACGCTTCATCCTCCGCCAGCAGAAAATCGGTGCGGATGTGAATGTTCTCGTCCTCGCCTTCGAAATAGCGGGCCGATGCCTCAAGGTCACCGAGGTCTTCCAGTTCCGGAAGGACCACGCCATAGGCTTCCTTGATCCACGCCAATTCCTCGTCGTCGGGACTGACGACGTCGATCCAGATGGGCTTGTGCTGCAGCAGCTCGTTGCGCTCGTCGACCTGCTCCTGGGCAAGCCGACCTTTCTGCAGGACGAACAGATTGATCATCCCTTGGATTCCTTGTTACTGATTGCGCTGGTCGGAGACACGCGCAGGCAAGGCATCGCCAGCAAAGCGACCATGAGGCGGCCGGCAAGCGTGATCGCGCTGCGCGCGGATGGCACGCGAAGTGCAATCCGTTGCAAGGCGATGACGTTTGCCTGTTGCCTGTATCTGGCTGGCAAGCCGGGGGAGGGAAGATCCGCAGCGTGACGCGGCAGTCGGAAGACGGCCACGGGGGAAACGGAAAGACACACTCACCCGCAGGTGTCTGCGGGCAAGTACGGCGACGAGCAGGGCAATGGCCCCGCGCGGATCGGCGTTACGCAGCCCGCAGTGACATGGCATCCGGCGATGACGCAGCGTGGCTGCAACAACCCGAACACCCGATGCTACTGCCCACGTAGTTTCTCCGGGATTCTGATGGCCGCGAGTGTAATCCAACGGGAGGGGGCTTGTTAAGTGAAATCTCTGCGCCCGTGTTGCTCACAGGCGCCGGCGCAGCAGCGGGGCCAGCATGACGGATGACAACGCCGCAAACATCAACACGATGGCCGCGTAGTCCTGCCAGTGCGGCGTTTCGCCCAGCAGCCACATGCCCGAGAACACGCCCACCACCGGAATGAACATGATCGACAGGCTGGACACCACGGGCGGCAGGCTGCGCGCCAGCGCAAACCAGACCAGGTGGCAGTAGGCGAAGACCACCACCGCGTTGTAGGCGATGGCGCCCCATTCGATGGCGGTGGGCATGCGCCAGCCGGTTTCGAACAGCAGCGTGCCGATGGCCAGGAACGGGAGCGTGATGGCCAGCATCCAGAAGGTCAGCGCGCCGATTGGCACGTCGATCTGCGTGCGCTTCATCAACTGGGTGCCGAACCCCCATCCCGCGGCGGCCACCAGCATCAGCAGCGTGCCGGCGGGGCTGCCGGTCAACGCGGCAATCTCGCCGGACAGCAGCAGGACCGTGCCGGTCAGCGCGCAGGCAATGCCGATCCACGCCGATAGCGCGATGCGCTCCCGAAAGATCAGCAGGCCCCAGACCACGGCCCAGATCGGCATGGTGTAGCCCAGGATGGCCGCGCGGCCCGACGACAGCA
>DAIOET010000532.1:0-3118 GCA_036746135.1 Cupriavidus sp. | reverse complement strand
GCAAGCTGATCACGTACATGATGGAAGACCCGCGCACGATTTCGGTGGCGCTGGACTTCCTGTTCATCGCCAAGGCGGTGGAGCGTATCGGCGACCATGCGAAGAACATTGCCGAATTCATCATTTACATCGTGAAGGGCACGGACGTGCGCCATGCCTCGCGCGAAGACATGGAGCGCGAAGCATTAAGCTGATAACGCGCCAGGACTGATAAGCGGAGAAAAAATACATGCCGAGCAGTATTCTCGTTGTCGAAGACGAACCGGCAATCGCCGAGCTGATTGCCGTCAATCTCCAGCACGCGGGACACTATCCGATTCGCGCCTATAACGCCGAGCAGGCACTGTCGCTGATGAGCGACGTGTTGCCCGATCTCGTGCTGCTGGACTGGATGCTTCCGGGCAAGTCCGGGGCAACCTTCGCCAAGGAGCTGCGGACCAACGATCGCACCAAGCAGATCCCGATCATCATGCTCACCGCGCGTAGCGAAGAGCAGGACAAGGTCATGGGACTGGAAGCCGGTGCGGACGACTATGTGACCAAACCGTTCTCGCCCAAGGAACTGCTGGCCCGCATCAAGGCTGTGCTGCGCCGCCGCGCACCGCAGCTGACCGACGACGTGGTAGCCATCAACGGCCTGCGGCTGGACCCCGCCACGCATCGCGTGACCGGACAGGACGACAGCGGCCCGATCAAGCTCGATCTGGGTCCGACCGAGTTCCGTCTGCTGCATTTCCTGATGACGCATCCGGAGCGGGTGCATAGCCGGTCACAATTGCTGGACCAGGTGTGGGGCGACCACGTGTTCGTGGAAGAACGTACCGTCGACGTGCACATCAAGCGTCTGCGTGCCGCATTGACGCCTGGCGGGTACAGCAACATGATCGAGACTGTTCGCGGCAGCGGCTATCGTCTGGCGCGATCGCCGAGCCACTGATGTGGCCGGCCGGCGGCGGAGCAGCGGGGGCCGCGCCGGCCGATGTCGGATAATGCCGGCTGTATGCCACGCCGTGGCGCTTGTTGTGGCAGACTGTGCCGCAATGCGAACGCGGTCTGAACCTCTTCTACTCCTCGCATGAATGTCATCTGGGCCCGATCCGTGGCCATCCTCGTCGGCCTGGCGGTTATCGCCGCCGGTCTGTACGTCACCGCCGGCGCCGTTCCCGGCCTGCTATTCCTTTGCATCGCGCTGTTTGGCCTGCTCGGCTATTACCTGTTCCAGATCAACCGTCTGTGGCGGGTGCTCGACGCGCCGGCCTATGGCGAGATTCCAAGCGCACTTGGCCTCTGGGGCGAGGTGTATTACCGGCTGCACCGCCTGGTCAAGCGCTGGCGCACGCAGGTTCTGCAGGTGGAGCAGCAGCACACGCGTTTCATCCAGGCTATCCAGGCGTCGCCGTATGGCGTGCTGATGCTCGATGACGCCGACCAGATCGAATGGTGCAACGGCGTGGCCGAGCAGCACTTCGGCCTGAATGCTAGGCGCGACGTGCGCCAGCGCATCACGCACCTGATCCGCCGGCCCGAATTCGTGCACTACCTGACGCGCGAGCGCTATGACGAGCCGCTGATCATGCGCGATATGGGCGAGCACAAGCGCAATATCACGTCGGTGCAGATCCTGCCGTATGGCGAAAATCGCAAGCTCGTGCTGACGCAGGACATCACCAAGGTCGAAAACACCGAGGCGATGCGGCGCGACTTCGTGGCGAACGTTTCGCACGAACTGAAGACGCCGCTGACGGTGCTGACCGGCTTTCTGGAAACGGTGCGCGACCTGCCCGTATCGGAAGAAGACCGCAAGCGCTACGTCGATATGATGCTGGTGCAGTCGATGCGGATGCAGCATATCGTCGAAGACCTGCTGGCGCTGGCCAAGCTGGAATCGGACGCCCAGCCGCCCGCGCACGATCGCGTCAACGTGGCTGGCCTGGCCGCGCATCTGGTGCACGATGCCGAGGCGCTGTCGCAGGGCCGGCACGATATCGAGACCGAGATCGATACCGCGGTTGTGCTGCGTGGATCGGAAGGGGAGCTGCTGTCGGCGCTGGGCAATCTCGTGTCCAACGCGGTGCGCTATACGCCGGACGGTGGCCGCATTGCCATTCGAATGACCTTTACCGATGGCCATTCGGTGTTCTCGGTCAGCGATACCGGCCTGGGCATAGCGCCCGAGCATATCCCGCGCCTGACCGAACGCTTCTATCGCGTGGACCGCAGCCGCTCGCGCGATACCGGTGGCACCGGGCTGGGCCTGGCCATCGTCAAGCACGTGCTGTCGCGCCACCATGCCGACCTGCGCGTGACGAGCGAAGTCGGCCGCGGCAGCACCTTCCGCATCGTCTTTCCCGTGGACCGCAGCGGCTACGAACCGGACGCCGCGCAACCGCTGTCCCAGGCGGGCGACGCTCCGCGCTACGCTGCCTGATCATGCCCGCGCGCCGCTCGCGGCGCCGATCTGCCTGCCTTAAAAAGAAAGGCCGCTACACCGAGGCGTAGCGGCCTTTTCCTTTGCGCGGCAGGTTAGGCGGCCGGCTTGACGGCCCTTACGTGCCGAACTTCAGCAGCAGTTCCTGCTGGCTCACGCGCTGCACCTTCGCACGCGAAGCCTTGCGTACGTATTCGCCATTGGGTTCCATGACCCACGCCGACACATTGTCGTGCAGATGTACCTGCAGGCCTTCCTTGATCACGCGCGCCTTGAGCGAGCGGTCCAGGATCGGGAATGCGACCTCAACACGTCGGAACAGGTTTCGGTCCATCCAGTCGGCGCTCGACAGGTAGAGAACGTCTTCGCCAGCCGCGTGGAAGTAGTAGACGCGGTGGTGTTCCAGAAAGCGCCCGACGATCGAGCGCACCGAAATGTTCTCCGACATGCCCGGCACGCCCGCACGCAAGGCGCAGACGCCGCGCACAATCAGGTCGATCTTCACGCCGGCGCGCGACGCCTTGTAAAGTTCGTCGATGATCGTTGGCTCGAGCAGCGCGTTCATCTTGGCGATGATACGTGCGCGCTTGCCGGCGCGCGCGTTGCGGGCCTCGGCGCGGATGTGCTCGACCAGATTGCTGTGCATCGTGAACGGCGACTGCCACAGGTGGTTCAGCCGGATCGTGCCAG
>DAIOET010000531.1:0-3124 GCA_036746135.1 Cupriavidus sp. | reverse complement strand
CATCGCTGAACTGGGACGATGACCGCTACACGGTCTATGGCGAACTGCTGGCGCGTACCAGCGTGCAGAACTTTGGCGATAGCAACGCGATTGGCGCCAAGTTCGGCTTCCGCTACCGCTGGTAAGGCGTCAGTGAAACGTATGGCCCGCGTTATCGTGGCGCGGGCCAGCGAATCGTTGTGGTGCGTCCCCCTGGCTGGTCGCAATGGCCATCGCCGCTATGGTTCGGGATACCCCGTTCGCATGTAGTGGTTTCTAGCAATCGACTACGAACGTTTTAAAGGTTTGAGCGGTGAGCCACTTCCTTTCGGAAGTGGTTTTTTTGCACGCTTATTGGTGAGTGGAAGAATGGCGCTGCGCTCCCGCGCGTCTGATCGAGGGCGATCGTGCCCCGATCCATCGCTGTCGGCGAAGCTCGCGGCCCCGTGGTGAACGGGCTTCCCTCCCGCTCTGCAGCGCCTGTTCCTTGTCGCACGGCCCTTTTCCCGAAAGCCGCTACCTATGTTGCTGCGCGGAACCCGCAGTGGACGGCATGTGCGCCGCACAAATTTATCGGTGCAAATAACTATTGACCGGGATGTACCCACCGGAGTCTAGTCACTGAGGCTCTCTTCCCATTTTGCTTTCCAGTTGTTGGGTCATGGAAGGAGGGCGTCGGCGGTAATTAGCCGGCTTGGAAGCGCGCAGCGCGAACGTCCCATATCAATACAAGATCGACGGGAATCGCGATTTGCCGGATACGGATAGATGCCAGGTTTCTCGTAAGTGAAGCAGTCTTGATCGGCCATTCTGCCCAGGCACCAGACCATTGCGTCCTTGGGCAGGAATTCCTTGGGGAGTATTTGATGAAGTTGGCGGACACACGGGTCAGTACCCGGCTGGTGGCAGGTTTCCTCTTTGTACTCATCCTGTTGGCGATCATCGTTGGCATTGCCTGGTGGCGCCTGCAAGCCAGCTCCGGCGTCATGACGACGATGATGGACGACGTGCTCGTGAAGGAGCGCCTGGCATCCGAATGGGCGGCCAGCACCAATTCCAATGGCGCGCGCACCATGATTCTCGTGGAAACCTCGGACCCGGAGCGGAAGAAACAGATTCAGGCCCAGATCAAGCAAACCAGCGGCAGGATCAGCGAGATTCAGAAGCGGCTGGAAGCGGTTGCGGAAGGGGCGGAGGAAAGCAGCCTGTTCGCAACGATCGCTGAAAAGCGTAGTGCCTATCTTGCCGTGAGGGACCGCGTATTCAAGGAACAGGCCGTCAATGAAGACAATGCCCGCAACCTGATGCGCTCGGGTCTGGAGCCGGCATTGAACGATTACGTGGCCACGATCGGGAAAATGACGGCCCATCACTCGGCGCGCAGCGCGAGCATGAGTGAAGAGATCTTGCGCCTGTCGCGCGCATCGCAGCAGCAAGTGCTGATCCTGGGCGGCGTCGCCGTGCTCCTGGGCCTGGGCATCGCGTTTGTCATTTCCAGCAGCATCAGAAAGCAACTGGGCGGCGAGCCAGCGTATGCGGTCAAGGTTGCGCACCGCATCGCGGCCGGCGACCTGACCAGCACCATCCGTGCCGCGGGCGGGGCGGAGGAAAACCTGTTGAACGCGATGGAAACCATGCAGGGAAGCCTGGTGCAGATCGTCGGCGATGTGCGCAACGGTACGGACACCATCGCCACCGCATCGAACCAGATTGCCGCAGGCAATCTCGAACTCTCGTCGCGTACCGAGGAGCAGGCGGCCTCGCTGGAAGAGACTGCCGCGTCGATTGAGGAACTGACCGGCACGATTCGCCAAAACACCGAAAACGCCAGACAGGCCAGCCAGTTGGCGGTGACGGTCTCGGAAGTGGCGGTGAAGGGCGGAGCCGTGGTGTCGCAGGTCGTGGATACGATGGGATCGATCAATGAGTCCTCCAGGAAGGTTGTGGACATCATCGGCGTGATCGAGAGCATTGCGTTCCAGACCAACATCCTGGCGCTCAACGCGGCGGTGGAAGCTGCGCGGGCTGGCGAGCAAGGCCGGGGGTTTGCTGTCGTGGCGGGGGAGGTGCGCGCGCTGGCCCAGCGGTCCGCGGCAGCGGCGAAAGAGATCAAGACATTGATCGACGACTCGGTGGCAAAGGTCGATCAGGGCAATCAGCTTGTCGGGGAGGCGGGGGCCACGATGGGCGAGATCGTCTCGGGCGTCAAGCGTGTGACGGACCTGATGGGCGAGATCACGGCGGCCACGCAGGAACAGTTCGCGGGGATTGAGCAGGTCAACCAGGCGATTGCGCAGATCGATGAGGTCACGCAGCAGAACGCCGCCCTGGTGGAGCAGGCATCCGCGGCGGCGCAGTCCATGCAGGAACAGGCGCGCACCTTGGCCCAGGCCGTAAGGGTGTTCAAACTTGAAGCGGGAGCGTCGTCGATCGCGGCCCCCGATGCAGCGTCGAACTACCGCACCCGACCCAGGGCCGTGGCTTCAGCGCAATGGAAAGAGCAGCGGCTTTTGCGGTGACGGCGGCAAGGTATTCCGGCGTCCACGCGGCTGAGGCTTGGCGTGGACGCCGGGGATGTGTCTTCGCGCGTGCGGTCAGACGAGTCCCAGCGCGCGGAGCTTGGCAAAGGAGGCCAATATCAGCCTCGATGGATTCGATTGATGCTTGAGCGGATGGAGCGGCGACAGGCGTTGTCGCCGCAAGAGACTACGCCGCGGCCAATTCACTGGCGGCTTCGCCAGCCAGTGCGACTTCCGTCTCGTCGCTCACCATGCTTTCCGTTTTCGCGTTGTCGACTTCGGAAACCATATCGCCCAGACCAATGGCAACCGTGACATTCGGCGTCCAGTTCTTGCGGTCGGCGCTGGCCTCCGCAAACGTGGTCACCGTCGCGGTGTAGCCCTGCGCTCTGAGGTCGTCGGCCAGCCGTTGCGCACGCGGTTCCAGCGCTGCTTGCGGATTTTCTTCGTTGATATCGAGTACCAGGCTGGTCTCGAATTCTTCCTTGCCCCTCTGGATCGCCGTCTGCATTGCCTTGAGTTGCTTGTTCGCGAGCGCGACGAGCTTGCTGTACCTGGATTCTTCCTGGCTGGCGCGCAGTGCCTTGGCGGCGTTGATGATTTCGGTGCGGTCCACGAACATGATT
>DAIOET010000530.1:1935-3139 GCA_036746135.1 Cupriavidus sp. | reverse complement strand
AGGCCAGCACGCCGGTGGTCGGCATGCCGTTCTGGCACGCCGAAGGCGCGGAGGACCGCGCATGACGCGACAAGGCGTTGCCGCGGCCATCGATGCCGCACTGTTCGACGATTTGCTCAAGCGTTACGCGGCGATGTTCGGACGCGACGAGACACCGTGGCAGGCATGGCCGCTGGCCAACGCGCCCGCCACGTTGAGCCGCCATGACGTGGTGTTGTTCGACGGCGAAGCCACGTCCGATGCGATCGACCGCGTGGTCGCCGCCAATGCGGTGCTGATCGAATCGGAGCGCGAAGGCGGCCGCTGGATCGACACCGTGCGCTCGCCGATGGGCACCTGGGTGCTGGAATCCGACGCCGAGGGTGACACCGCGCATTCGCCGGCCTTTGTGGCCGTCTTGTGCGCCGCGCTGTCGCTTCACTTCCCGGCGCATGATGCGCTGTGCATCGCGCGTGCCTGGCAGCCCGCCACCACGGCATGGCCGGCGGACTTCACGCGCTTTCCGCGTGTGCGGCATGCCGCGCTGGTGTCGCCTGACCGGCCGGTGCCGGCCTTTGCGCCGTGCCCGCCCGGGCTTGGCCTGTATGCCGTGATGCCCACCGCCGAATGGATCGAAAAGCTCGTGCCGCTCAAGGTGCCCACCGTGCAGCTGCGCTTCAAGTCCGATGACGCGGCCGCTGTGAAGGCTGAAGTGGTACGCGCAGCCAATGCCGCAAAGGGTTCGGCATCGCGCCTGTTCATCAACGACCACTGGCGCGTGGCCATCGATCACCACGCGGCCTGCGGCGGTGACAGCGGTATCTACGGCATCCACCTCGGACAGGAAGATCTGGACGAAGCGGATCTCGATGCCATCCGCGCGTCTGGCCTGCGCCTTGGCGTGTCGACGCACGGCTACGCGGAGATGCTGCGCGTGGCGGCGATCCGACCCAGCTACCTGGCGCTCGGCGCGATCTTCCCGACCACGACCAAGGTCATGCCGACCCAGCCCCAGGGCATGGGCCGCTTCCAATCGTACGTGAAGCTGATGCAGCCGGTGATTCCGTCGCTGGTGGGCATCGGTGGCGTGAACGCCGGCAACATGCGCGAAGTGCTCGATGTTGGCGTCGGCAGCGCGGCCGTGGTGCGGGCGATTACCGAGGCGGGTGACGTGCCGGCCGCCGTTGACGGGCTACACGCGCTGTTTGGCTGACCGCCGGCCGAC
>DAIOET010000530.1:0-1835 GCA_036746135.1 Cupriavidus sp. | reverse complement strand
TTGGGCGCTAACCGGCCACCCCGCTAGCCACCCCGCGTTCAATCCGCATATCCTCTCTGTTCCAACGGAAAAAGGATCGAGGTTCCGCCATACGGAACCCGCACGAGAGGAAACAGCAGTGAACGAGATCATCCCCGCCGTACCCGGCACCCCCGACAAGCCCTATTTCGGTATCGAGATTCCGCTGATGCGCCTGCTGGGCCTGCAGCCGGTGCATATGGAGGAGGGCCTGTGCCGCACCCGCCTGCCGGCCAATCCGAATGTGGTGAACAGCCGTGGCGATGTGCACGGCGGCACGCTGATGGCGGTGCTCGACTTCACGCTGAGTGGCGCCGCGCGCTCGCATGCGCCGCTCGACGTGGGCGTGATCACGATCGACATGTCCACGCATTTCCTGGCCGCCGCGCGCGGCGAGCTGACGTTCGAGGCTCGCACCATGCGCCGTGGCAACAAGATCGCCTTCTGCGAAGGCGAGGCCCGCGACGCATCGGGCACGGTCTGCTGCGTGGCCCGCGCGTCGTTCAAGCTGGTGCAGCTGGCCGGCGGCAATTAAGCCTTGGGGCCTTCCGCAGGTCGATAGACCGCCAGAAATCTTGCGCGCTCGGTGATGCCATAGTCACCGGGCGCGTATTGCATCAGCCAGTCGCCGGGCTTGCCCGTCAGCACATCTCCGCCCGCCGACCGTTCGATCGCGAAGGCCTGCGGCATTTCCTTCACCAGCACCGGCACGGGCTTGTTGCGATATGGCCCCGATTCGCCATGCGTCAGCGGCCCCTGCGCCACGTAGCGCGCATCGAACCGTTCGCGCGACACCACCCAGCGGTCGCCGGTGGCGCCGGTCACGATGGCGTCGGCGCGCTGGTAGCGGTTCGGCCCCTCGCGGCTGATCAGTTCGCCCGGCTCGGCGGCGAACAACACCTGCACGGTTTCATCCTTGACGTACCAGCGCGCGGCGGGGTCGTCGCGCAGGTCGATATCCTTCAGTGTTTCCATGTCGGGTCAGCCCAGCGGACGCGGGGCGAAGCTGTGATTGAGCGGGCCGTTGCCGGCACCGAAGCGCAGTTGCGCGCCGGCGGCAATGGCATGAGCCACGTAGTCGAGCGCGGTACCCACGGCATCTGGCAGCGCGTCGCCGCGTGCCAGTTGTGACGTGATGGCCGCGGCCAGCGTGCAGCCGGTGCCATGCAGGTTCGGGGTGTCGATGCGCGGATGCGTGAACACGCGCACGGTACCGTCGGCCAGCATCAGCAGGTCGTCCAGTCCCTTCGCGCCGGGGCCGTCGTCCTCCAGATGCCCGCCCTTGAGCAGCACGGCCTGGCAACCCATCGCCAGCAGTTCGGCCGCGGCGGCTTCCATTTCCGCGCGGCGCGTGATGCGGCGGCCGAGCAGGTACGACGCCTCGGGCAGATTGGGCGTGACCAGCATGGCGCGCGGAAACAGCAGCTTCACCATCGCCTGGCTCGTCGCGTCGTCGGACAGCGTGGCGCCGGAGGTGGAGATCATGACCGGGTCCACCACCAGCTTGCGGATGGCATGACGGTCCACCGCGCCGGCTACGGCCTCGACGATGGCGGCCGTACCCAGCATGCCGGTCTTGGCCGCATCCACGCCGATATCGCCGGCTACGGCGTCGATCTGGGCGGCCACCATGTCCGCGGGAATGGCGTGCACGCCGGTGACACCGAGCGTGTTCTGGGCCGTGATGGCCGTGATCGCGCTCATGCCAAAGCAGCCGAGCGCGGCAAACGTCTTCAGGTCCGCCTGAATGCCGGCGCCGCCACCGGAGTCGGAGCCGGCGATGGTCAGGGTGCGGGGTGGCGTGGGGAGCATGTGCA
>DAIOET010000529.1:0-3160 GCA_036746135.1 Cupriavidus sp. | reverse complement strand
CAGCTCAAGGAGCAGGCGGCCAGCATCCGCCGCGAGGCCGAAGAGATCACGGTGCGGCGCAAGACCTTGCTGGACCAGCACCAGCTCGGCTCCATCGACGCATTGGGCGAGCGCATCGACGCGTTGCAGGCCACGCTGACCGAACTGCTGCGCCGCGAGGATGTGGCGCGCGCCACGAGCGAGGCTGCCCATGCGTCGTTGCGCAAGGGCGAGCTCGAAGGTACCCAGATCAAGGCCTGGCGGGAAGCTGAGGGCGCGCATGCGGTGCTGTCGGCCCGGGCCGCTGGCGTCGACGGTGATCGCGCGCGCCTGCATGCGGCGCGCCGCGCGGCCCAGGTGACTCCCGCCGTGCAGCAGTTGCACACGGCGCGCCAGGACCAGACCACTGCGCATGCGTCGCAGGCCCAGGCGGAAGCATCGGCCACGCGTGCCGCGCAGTCGGCCGAGGTTGCGGCCCGCACCTTGCGCGCCGAACAGTCGCGCCATGATGTCCGGGTCGCCGCGCAGCGCACGGTGACGACGCTGGAGCATCTGCTGCCGCAGGCCCGCAAGCTCGGTGTGTTGCGGAATGCCGTGGCGCAGGCGGGCACCACGCTGGCGATGGCCCAGTCGGTCTCTGCCAGAAGGATCGATGCCTTCGAGGCCACGGCGGCGGCGCTTAAGACGCTGGAAGCGGAATTCGAACAGGTCCGCCAGGACGGGGCCAGCCTGCAGGCGCTGCAACTGCAGCATGCGCAGGCCGGCGAGCGAGCCGCGCGCATCGCGCGCTATCGCCAGCTCGAAGCCGAACTGGTGCCGCTGCGCGCCGCGCTGACGGCAAGCGAGGCCGGCCGGCGCCGTACCGTTGAAGCGCGCGACGCCGCGCGCGCGGCCGTGCGGCAGGCCGAGATCGACTGGCGCCACGGGCAGGCCGCGCGCCTGGCTGGTGGCCTGAAGCGCGGCGAGTCGTGCCCGGTCTGCGGCGGCAAGGATCATCCCGCGCTGGCGCAGCAGGTGCTGGCGCTGGTCAGCGATGACGACCTCGATGCCGCGCGCCAGGCGCTGCAACGTGATGAAGATGCGCTGGCGCTTGCCACGGCCGCGCATCAGGATGCCGAAGGCCGCGTCGCGCAATGCCAGGCGCGTCTGTCGGACCTGGCCGACGCCGCCGGTGACGTCTCGGCGGCCGGCGCGCAGGCGCTCGATACGGAGATTGCCGTCCTCGCCAAGGCCGTGGCGCGGGCCGCTCAGGCCGCGCAACGCGCGGAGGCGTTGGCCGCGCAGGTAACGCAGGCGCGCACGGCATGTCAGGCTGCCGAAGCCGCCGCCCAGGCCGCTGACATAGCCGCCCGCACGGCCCTTCAGGCGCACGCCAAGCTCGATGGCGAATGGCAGGCCCATTGCGCGCAGGTGCCCGAGGACTCGCGCGACCCCGATGTCATGACGGCCGCGATCGAGGCCGCCCGGCGCGAAGCCGGCGCGCTGGAGGCCGCGCTGCAAGCCGCGCAGGGTGCCGAGCGCGATGCGGTGGCGCTGCAGGCTGCCACGGCGGCGGCGCTGGCATCGGCACGCGACAATGTCGCGCAGGCCAATGCCCGGGCTTCGGAACGCGAAGCCACGCTGGCGTCGGTCATGGCCGCCGCGGCGTTCGATAGCGACGACGCCTATCAGGCCGCATTTCTTTCGGTTGAAGACACGGCCGCGCTCGACGATGCGATCCGCGCTTTCGATGTGGAACTCGCCCGGGCCGCGGAATGGCGCGCCCGCACGGCTGCCATCGCACAGGCGCTGCAAGTGCCCGACCTGCCGGCGCTGCTGGCTGCGCGCGATGAGGCCGCGGTAAAGCTCGAAGCAGCCATCCGGGAACGCAGCGAGCTGGCCGCGTCGCGCGATGCGCTGCTGCATTGCAGAGGGCAGGTGGAATCGCTGGCCGCCGAGGGCCGCGAGGTGGAAACGCGCTATGCGGTGCTGGGCCGCCTGTCGGAAGTGGCCAACGGTAACAATCCACGCCGCATGACGTTCCAGCGCTTCGTGCTGGCCACGCTGCTCGACGAAGTTCTGGAGGCGGCATCGCTGCGCCTGTTGCGCATGAGCCGTGGCCGCTACGCGCTGCAGCGCGTGCGCGAGCAGGGCGACCAGCGCATGGCCGGCGGGCTGGAGCTGGAAGTGTTCGACCACGATACCGGCGCCACGCGGCCTGCCAACACGCTGTCGGGTGGCGAAGGCTTTCTCGCATCGCTATCCTTGGCGCTGGGGCTGGCCGATGTGGTGCAGTCCCGTGCCGGCGGCATCCAGCTCGATACGCTGTTCGTCGACGAAGGCTTTGGCACGCTCGATCCGGAAAGCCTCGACTTTGCGATTCGCACGCTGCTGGATCTGCAGCAGGCCGGACGGCTCGTCGGCATCATTTCCCATGTGGCCGAATTGCGCGAACGGATCGACGTGCGCCTGGAAGTGCGCCCCGGTGCCACTGGCAGCCAGGCGGTGCTGAGTCTGCCCTGACGGCCTGCGCGTGAAGGGATGTCCGATTATCGCCCGCCACGCGCAGCCCCTTATTGACCCTGTTTTGAGGGCGGGTGTAACCTTTGTTCATTCTGCGAATTGAGGTTCTAATAGCGAACATCGCTTCGGAACCCATTCGCCGACCATCACAGAAGCCGCCGCAAGACGGCCCATCAAGACAACTGCAAGATTGTTGGACCCGGTCCTGAATCCATCAGGACGCCCGTTCGAGCAGCCTGCCGGAGACAACTTTGCGTGCCGCCCCTCTTGCGGCCGGTCCCGGTGCGATGCCGGACCCTCCGTACTGGAACGCAAGTGATCAACAAGCTATATGACTCGGTGGAAGCGGCAGTTGCCGGCATCCACGATGGCGCCACGATCCTGATCGGCGGTTTTGGCCTGGCTGGCATGCCGGCGGAACTGATCGATGCACTGATTGCACAGGGCGCGCGCGACCTCACCATCGTCAACAACAACGCCGGCAATGGCGACACGGGCCTGGCAGCGCTGCTGAAGACCAAGCGCGTGCGCAAGATCATTTGCTCGTTCCCGCGGCAGGCGGACTCCTACGTATTCGATTCGCTGTTCCACGCTGGTGAAATCGAGCTGGAACTGGTGCCGCAAGGCAACCTGGCCGAGCGCATCCGCGCCGCCGGTGCCGGCATCGGCGGTTTCTTCA
>DAIOET010000528.1:0-3172 GCA_036746135.1 Cupriavidus sp. | reverse complement strand
TGGGCAGCGCCTTCCAGTTCTCGGACATGGTTGGCGTGGGCGTGGGCTTTGGCAAAAACGCCAACACCGAAGTGGGCTTCCGGTTCCAGCACATCTCCAATGCCGGTATCAAGGAACCGAACCCGGGCAGCAACTTCTACACCGGCTACGTCCGCTATCGCTTCTGAGTCAGCGCTAGGCGGCCCGGGCGCTTTTCGTCCGGCCGCCGCGCACGGCATCGAAGAACGCCCACAACTGGGGCGCGTCACCGGTGGCCACATTGAAGCGGATCCACGGCGAGTCCGTTTCATCGGGTTCGAAATACGATCCCGGCGCCAGCCAGATGCCGTGCTCCAGTGCCAGCGTTGCCAACTGGTTGCCGGACAGGCTGGCGCGATCGTCATCCTGCGCCAGCCGCGCCCAGGCAAACATCCCGCCATCGGGCCGCAGCATCATCTCCAGCCCGTGCGCTTCCATCTTTTCCGCCACGCGATCCTGTTGCGCGCGTAGCCGCTCGGCCAGCGCGGCAACGTGCCGGCCGTAGTGGCCGCTCGTCAGCACCGAGTACACGAGCCGCTCGGTAACTTCGGACGAAGTCAGACCCACCGCCATCTTGGTGCGGGCAAATGCCTTGGCCAGATCGGGGCTGGCCGCCAGGTAACCCACGCGCAGCGATGGCGTGATCGTCTTCGAGAATCCGTTCACATAGACCACCTGCGACAGACCATCCATCGCGGCCAGCATCGGTGAACCGGCCGGTGCCAGCTCGCGGTAGATATCGTCTTCCACCACCAGCAGCCGGTGCTGCTCGGCCAGTTGCAGCACGCGAAACGCGTTCATGCTGGTCAGGCTTGCCCCGGTGGGGTTCTGCAGCACCGTGTTGACGAACAGCGCGCGTGGCGTGTGCTGGCGAATGGCGTCCTCCAGCGCGTCGGTGTCCAGCCCGGCTTCCGTGCGCGGTACGCCGATGGCTCGCAGTCCTGCCAGGCGCAGGATCTGCAGCAGGTTGCAATAGCAGGGCGATTCCACCAGTACCGTGTCTCCCGGCCGGAGCAGGGTGCGGACGACCAGATCCAGCGCCTGCGTGGCGCCCTGGGTCAGTACCACCTGCTGCGATTGCACGGGGATGCCGTATTGGCTCAGATGCACGGCAATGTGCTCGCGCAGCGCGCCAAAGCCGAACGGGTGGCCATAGCCGGAAACCTGCGCGGCCGGTACACGTGCCGCGCTGCGCATGGCCTGGTGCAGACCTTCCTCGTTGAGCCAGTCGCCGGGCAGCCATCCCGCGCCGGCCTTGATCGGGACGGAATGGTCGGCGAACACATCGGAGAGCAGCCAGGCGGCATTGAGCACCGGGGCTTCCCAGTTCGACGATCGGGCATGACCGGCCGGCGCATGCCGGTGCGCCACGGTGTAGCCGGAGCCGGGCCGCGCCGTCAGGTAGCCGAGCGCGGTCAGCCGTCCATACGCCTCCGCCACCGTGAACGTGCTGACGTTGTGCTGTTGCGCAAAGCGGCGCACCGACGGCAGCAGCACGCCCGCGCGCAAGGCACGCTGGTCCACCAGCGCGGCAATCGCAGCGACGATCTGCTCGGTGAGGGTCTCACCGCCACGGCGGCTGCGAACAAGGTTCAGGTTGAGCATCAGGCGTCTGCGGGACAGGAAACCTGTACAGTGTACTGGCAAGGACCGCCGGATGCCGTCATCGGTCCGAGATTGATGCGCCGCAACGAAAATCGGCTGTTTCACCGCTGTAACAGCGCACCACAGGGCCCCGAGTGTGCGGCATCGCACGATGCGAGCCTGTACGGTTGGCGATGACTAAACTGTACGGTAAGGCAGCGATCTCATGACCGTATATTCTTTACGCCAGACCCCGCCGGTAGAGTTGCCGGAAACCGATGCACGGCCGGGCACAGCCGCGCCACCCGCATATCGCACACCACGCCAGGAGAACGTATGGACGCCGCCAAGACCGTGATTCCCGATCTCGAAGCACTGTGGATGCCGTTCACTGCCAATCGCCAGTACAAGGCCGCTCCGCGCCTGCTGGCATCGGCCAGCGGCATGTACTACACGACCCACGATGGGCGGAAGATCCTCGACGGCTGCGCCGGTCTCTGGTGCGTGGCCGCGGGCCATTCGCGCAAGGAGATCGTCGAAGCGATCGCGCAGCAGGCGGCAACGCTGGACTATGCGCCGCCGTTCCAGATGGGTCACCCGCTGGAATTCGAAGCCGCCACCAAGGTGGCCGCGTTGATGCCCAAGGGGCTGGACCGCATCTTCTTCACGAACTCGGGTTCGGAATCGGTGGACACGGCGCTGAAGATCGCACTGGCGTACCACCGCGCGCGCGGCGAAGGCCAGCGCACGCGCATCATCGGCCGCGAGCGCGGCTACCACGGCGTGGGCTTTGGCGGCCTGGGCGTGGGCGGCATCGGACCGAACCGCAAGATGTGGTCGGCCAACGTGATGCCGGGCACCGACCACCTGCCGGCCACGCTGAACATCGCCGAGGCGGCTTTCTCGAAGGGCCAGCCGCAATGGGGCGCCCATCTGGCCGATGAGCTGGAACGCCTGATCGCGCTGCACGACGCCTCGAACATCGCCGCCGTGATCGTCGAGCCGATGGCCGGCTCCGCCGGCGTGCTGATTCCACCGGTCGGCTATCTGGAAAAGCTGCGAGAGATCACCAGCAAGCACGGCATCCTGCTGATCTTCGACGAAGTGATTACCGCGTTTGGCCGCCTGGGCGCCGCCACCGCTGCGGAACGGCTCAAGGTCACGCCGGACCTGATCACGATGGCCAAGGCCATCAACAATGCCGCCGTGCCGATGGGTGCCGTGGCAGTGCGCCGCGAGGTGCACGACGCCGTGATCAATGCCACGCCGCAGGGCGGCATCGAGCTGCCGCACGGCTACACGTACTCGGGCCATCCGCTGGCAATGGCGGCGTGTATCGCCACGCTGGATCTGTACAAGCGCGACAAGCTGTTCGAGCGCGCGGCGGAGCTGTCGCCGAAGTTCGAATCCGCCGTGCATGGCCTGCGTGGCGCGCCGTATGTGAAGGACGTCCGCAACCTCGGCATGGTGGCTGGCGTGGAACTGGAATCGCGCCCCGGCGCGCCCGGCGCGCGCGCCTACGAGGCGTTCCTGAAATGCCTGGAGCTGGGCGTGCTGGTACGCTACACCG
>DAIOET010000527.1:0-3173 GCA_036746135.1 Cupriavidus sp. | reverse complement strand
GTGTCGCCCTTGCCCTGAGCCTGGCGACGGCGGCGTCTCCGAGCCTGGCGGAGGACATCGACCTCTACACGGGGCTGCAGCCACAAGCGGGCAAGCCAAACGTGTTGATCCTGCTCGACAACGCCTCGACGTGGGATGCATCGGCCGATTTCACGTGCTCCACTGGCGGGGTGGTCACCAGTAACAACGCCGGCAAGGACGTTGGAGCGCTCCAGTGCGCGCTCTACAACGCGATCGACTCGATCAGGAAGTCTCCAACGCTCTACGGCAACATCAACATCGGGTTGATGATGTTCGGCAGCGGCAGCAACGTGGGCGGCAAGATGCGCTATCCGGCGGCGGCGCCGTACAAGCTGCCACTCATGGACGAGAACGGCATCAGCGCATTCCTGACCTACCTGAAGTCGATCGATCGCCAGGCCGACAATTCGAACAATTCTCAGGTGGGCGGCGGCATGCAGGAGGCCTGGGCCTATTTTTCGGGCAACACCGGGTTGTCCGGCACCACGTACACGTCGCCGATCGACAACCCGTGCCAGCGCAACTTCATCATCTATATCGGCAACGCCGTCAACAACGGCAAACCACAGGACACCGGGCAGAACGCGTTTAATTCGCTGGTCAGTGCGGGCGCCTCCAAGGCGCAGCAGCAGGAAATCGTGCTTGCGGCCAACACCAAGTACCAGAGCAACTGGGGCGACGAGTGGGCGCGATTCCTGAATCAGACCGACGTGCTGGGCAACATGGACAACCGGCAGAACGTGACGACGTACACGATCGCCGTGACCGATGACAAGAACCCCGATTACGTGCAACTGGCGCAAAGCATGGGCACGAATGGTGGCGGTAAGTCGTATACGGTCAAGCTCGGTGCGGCCAATGACCTGACGGCGGATCTGCTGTCCATCTTCAACGAAGTGCAGGCCGTGAACAGCGTGTTCGCGTCGGTGAGCCTGCCGGCGTCGGTCAATGCGCAGGGGCAGTTCCTGAACCAGGTGTACGTGGGCATGTTCCGGCCGGACGCTTCGGCAGCCCCTCGCTGGATGGGCAACCTCAAGCAATACAAGGTGGGCTACGACAACACCGGCAAGCTGGTGATGCAGGATGCGCAGGGCGCATCGGCCATCAGCAACGCGCAGACTGGGTTCATTTCGGCGAATGCCGTGAGTTTCTGGACTGCCGACGCGCCGTTGTCGTTTGCAAGCGGCGCCTACGGCAGCGCCATCAAGAACTGGCCGTCCAAGGGATATTGGCAGAACAGTCCGTCGGGTACCGGCTGGGCGCTCGATACGCCCGATGGAGAAGTTGTCGAAAAGGGTGGCGTCGGCGAGATGATGCGTGTGCAGTGGCTGACCAGCCAGGATTCGCGCACGCTGCTGACCTGCAATGGCGTGGGCAATTGTCCGGTGTCGGCAGCTTTCCCGAGCTTCGATACGTCCAATTCGTGGCTGACAGGCTCCTCGGGGCTGGCGGCATTCAATGGCGGCACCAACGGCGGTGCCGTGATTTCCTCGTCCGAATTGCCCAAGCTTGTCGCCTGGATGCGCGGCCAGGACGAGGCGGCCGTCGACAACAAGAGCATTGCCGGTATCGAAAGCGAAACGGGGCCGGGCTCGCCCGTCACGGTACGCTCATCGATCCACGCGGATGTGCTTCATTCGCGGCCGGCAGTGGTCAACTACGGCGGCACCACCGGGGTGGTCGTGTTCTACGGCACCAACGACGGGGTGTTCCATGCGGTCAATGGCAATCAGGCGCAGGGCATCGGCGCCGTGCGGCCCGGCGGCGAAATATGGGGATTCGTCGCACCGGAATTCCTGGACAGGCTGAGCCGGCTCTACACGAACTCGCCCGAAGTCAAGCTGTCGACTACGCCGGCGGGCATCTCCCCGGAACCCAAGCCGCGCGATTACTTTTTCGACGGCAGTACCACCGTGATGCAGGACCAGCGCGATCCGGCCAACCCGCGCGTGTTGCTGTACCTCACCGCACGCCGCGGCGGGCGCCTGATCTATGCGCTCGACGTCACCAACCCCACGAGCCCGCGCTTCGTCTGGAAGCGGTCCAGCGCCGATATCCCGGAACTCGGGCAGACCTGGTCGCAACCGAAGGTGGCGCGCGTGCGCGGCAATGCGAATCCGGTCATCATCATGGGCGCCGGGTACGACCCAGCCGAGGACAGCGATCCGTCGCCGGGTGTCGATTCGATGGGCCGTGGCGTGCTGGTCCTGGACGCCTACACGGGCAACATGGTGTGGTCCGCGCAGCCATCGTGCATGGGAGCCACCGGCGCTTGCACGGCGGTACCGTCGCTGACGCGCGCCATCGCGTCGGACGTCACCACGGTTGACCGCAATAGCGATGGCTACGTGGAGCGGATCTATGTTGGGGACGTGGGCGGCAATATCTGGCGTGCCGACTTCGAAACCACTGGCGGCAACGCGCCGGCCAGCTGGACGCTAAACAAGCTCGCGGCTTTGGGCGGTGCGGCAAATACCAACGATGCACGCAAGTTCTTCTATGCGCCGGACGTGATTTCCACGCGCGGCTACGATGCTGTGTCGATCGGGTCCGGCGACCGCGAGCACCCGCTGTATTCGGCCTCCTCCACGCCGGGTACGGCCTATAACGTGGTGAACCGGCTCTACATGATCCGGGACACGAACATCTCGCGCATGCCGGCCATCTGGACGCCGTTGACGGAAGCGAGTCTTGTCGACGCCACCGCGGCCGGGTACGACGGTTCGCGCTCGGGCTTCTACATCACCCTGGTCCATCCGGGCGAGAAAGCCGTGAACGCCCCGCTTACCGTCGCGGGCAATACCAGCGTCGGGACAAACACGCCTTCGGTGCCCAAGGCCGGGGTCTGCTATCCGAACCTTGGTACAGCGCGCAGCTATTTGTACAGTTTCCTGACCAGCGCGGGACAGAATGTCGACCGCTCGGTCATCCTGGACGGCGGCGGGTTTCCGCCGTCGCCGGTGTTCGGCGTGGTCAGTGTCGACAAGAACGGACAGCCAGTGGTGGAGCCGGTACTGTTCGGTGTGGGCAACCAGACCAGCAGCGCCGGCGGCGACGACAAATCGGCACTTGGTGTGCAGAAGGTGACGCTGACTGGCGTTGGCAAGCGCAAGCGCATCTACTGGTACTCGGAGACGGACCAGAAGTAGTGC
>DAIOET010000526.1:2046-3173 GCA_036746135.1 Cupriavidus sp. | reverse complement strand
GACGACTTCCCCGCCATCGACTTCATCGACCAAGTGACCACCAGCAGTTGAACGCGCCGCGCGACATGCCCACCGCCGCCGCCATGTCGGAACCCGACCTGTTCGAATCCGAGAACAGCGCCTTGGCACATGCCAAGGCCGTGTTCTGCGATGTCGACGCGGGTGAGGAAGCCTATCGGCATACGCTCGGCCAGCTGATCAGTTACTACGAACGGCTCATGCGCGAGACGCGCCGGCTGATCCGCCGCAGCGACCGCGAAGAACTGGAAATGAACCGGCTGAACCACCGGTTGCAGGAACTGGCCCAGGAGCTGGAGTACCGCGCCACGCACGACACGCTGACCGGCGCGCTGAATCGCGGCGCCGTGATCGACCGCGCCACGGCGGCGCTGGCGCGCGGCAGCCTGGCGCTAATCGTGCTCGATATCGACTACTTCAAGCGACTCAACGACGATTTCGGTCATCCCGCCGGCGACGCCGTGATCTGCGGCGTCACCGCCTGCCTGAAGGACACGATCCGCGCCGAAGGAGCGATTGGCCGCGTGGGAGGCGAGGAATTCGCCGCACTGCTGCCCGACTTCTCGATGGCCGACGCGCTCGACCTTGCCGAACGGATGCGCTGCGCAATTGCCGACCAGAGCTTTCCGTCGCCGGTGAATCGCCAGGTCACCGCCAGCTTTGGCGTCAGCTGGTCCGCCCAGGGCCGCACCTTCGAGCACGCCTATGGCCGCGCTGACGAAGCCCTCTACGAAGCCAAGCGCAGCGGCCGCAACCGCGTGACCCGCGCCATCATGGCTTGAGGCGCAGCGTCGCCCGGCCTTCTATTGCCTGAGCTTTTCTGGATGCGTGGCGTAGTACGCCAGCACCAGCGAAGCGGTGAATGCCATGCCGGCCACGGCAAAGGCAATCAGCGTGGGCATGGCAATACTCCCTTTTTCCTTCGACATGCGAGCCTCCTTTTGGGTGGGTGTTCTTGCATGGTAGGCGGCGCCATCCCACTTTGCGAACTGTCTTATAGCGATCCTTTGCAGGTTGGCCGACAGTCGAGGTTGAACATTTTTCAACCGGAGACCCCAGCCATGATGCATAGGCAGAAGAAACTTCGATCAGGCTCGAAAAGACATCGC
>DAIOET010000526.1:0-1946 GCA_036746135.1 Cupriavidus sp. | reverse complement strand
GCCGAGCAACAACGTCAGGAATGGGAGAGACGTACCGAACAGCAACGCATGGAGAGCGAGCAACGCGCCGCGCAATACAGGAAGGAATACGACGAGCGACGCGAACAGAACAGGAAAGAAAGCGAGAGACGGCTCGCAGAGATGGACCAGCGATTCGCCGAACAATTGGCGAGCTTCCGCGACATGCTGGACTACAGATTTGGCGCCATGAACAAGCGCATCGACGACATGACCCGACACTTCACGGACCGGGTGGCGTCGATTCATGACGAGGTCGTCGAAATCCGCAGGGAGTCGAAGGTGCTGAGATGGAATATCTGGATTGCTGCCGGCACGACGGTCATCGGGGTGGCGGGAGCCATGTCGGCGATGAACTCCACCATCATCAGCGCATTCGAATCGGGTCGGAACTCATCAACGCCCGTCGTCCGGCAATCCAGCGCGCCCGCGATGCAGGTGCCGTCACCGAACGAGATCACGAACCTGTCTTCAGAGCGGCCCCGCAAATCCCACGAGGCAGAGGACGTTAGCGCTTACATGCCCCTCCACCGTAGGGAAGACACGGAAGATACATTAGAAGACAATCAACCCCAGTCATGATTGACCCCATGACATTTATCCCGGCCCGCTCGCCCCCGCGCAGCGGGCATTTTTTTGGTGAGTGCCGTCGCGCTCGCGGCCGGTTCCGGCCAAACGCGCAACGTCGGTCAGCCCATGCAGCGCCAGTCGAGCAGGCGAATCTCCTCCGCCATGAAATCGATGAACACGCGAATGCGCGTGGGCAGATGCTGACGACTTAGGTAACAGAGATAGTGTCCGCGATCTGCTGGCACATATTCTGGCAATGCCACCACAAGCTCGTTGGCCGCAAGGTGTCCGCAGACCTGGTAGCCAGCCAGTTGCGCAATGCCCTGCCCCTGCAGCGCCGCATCCAGCACCAGGTCGAAATCATTGAACGTGAAGCGTGCCGCAGGCTGATGCTTGCGCGTCTGGCCTCCGGCCTTGAACTCCCATTCGAACAGGCGTCCGTGCCAGAAGCGGTAGTTGACGCACTGATGCGCGGACAGATCGTCTGGAGTTTCAGGCAACCCGTACTTCTCCACATAGGACGGCGCGGCAACCAGCATCAACTCCATCGGCCTGAGCAGCTTACCGATGATTGAAGAATCCTCGATACGCCCATTGCGGAACGCAACATCGACGCCATCGGACACGAAGTCGGTCAGGCGATCATCGAGCAGAAGCTCGATATCGATATCGGGATACGCCTTCGAGAATTTGTCGAGCAGCGGCGCAACGATGCGCCTGCCGAAGCAGAGCGATGAACTAATGCGAATCAGTCCGCACGGCGGGCCTTCGCGTAGCTCAAGCATGTCTCGCATCGCGTCCATCATGTGTGTCACGCCCTGGTGGCAATTTTCAAAGAATCGCTCCCCTTCGCGCGTAAGGGCTGTTGTACGTGTCGTGCGGAGGAACAATCGGGTGTTCAGTTGCGCTTCGAGCTTCTGAATGCTGCGGCTGACCGCCGAGCGTCCGATACCCAGACGCTGCGCCGCCTTCGCAAAATTTCCCTCGCTCGCCACCGCCACAAACGCCATGATTCCCGCGTAACTCGAGGCAAAGCTGGCCGACAGAAGGTTCGCTTGCAGCGACTGATCGGGCTGTGCGCCACGGTCCAATATTTCCGAATCGCTCATGCAGACAGCTCTCAATGCAATACCGGCTAAGGCCAGCAAAAAATTAATTGACCGGTCAGATATTAACGAAAGATGGTTGGCTTGGGAACGCTTGTGGTGGCTCGAAAAGGCGTCAGGATCTGCGTGGGCGAACGGTGCTGGACACGCGCGCCGGCTCTGCTATAATCGCCGACTTCCCGGAGAGATGGATGAGTGGTTTAAGTCGCACGCCTGGAAAGCGTGTATAGGTTAATAGCCTATCGGGGGTTC
>DAIOET010000525.1:0-3174 GCA_036746135.1 Cupriavidus sp. | reverse complement strand
CTGGAATCGTTCATCACGCGCTTCAAGGCCAAGGCCACCAAGGCGCGCCAGGCACAAAGCCGCGTCAAGGCGCTGGAAAAGATGGAGCGGCTGGCGCCGGTGCACGTGGCGGCCGGCTTTGCCTTCGAATTCCGTGAACCCGACTCGGCGCCCAATCCGATGATGGTGCTGGACGGCGTGGACTGCGGCTACGGCGAGGCCGATCCGCCCGTGACGATCCTGCACAAGCTCATGCTGTCGATCCAGAACGGCCAGCGCATCGGCTTGCTCGGTGCCAACGGCCAGGGCAAGTCGACGCTGGTCAAGACGCTGGCGGGCACACAGCCGCCGCTCAACGGCACGCTGCGGCTGGGCAAGGGCCTGGTCATCGGCTACTTCGCCCAGCACCAGTTGGAGACGCTGCGCGACCACGATTCCCCGCTCCAGCACCTGGCGCGGCTGGCGCCCGACGTGCGCGAGCAGGAGTTGCGCGACTTCCTGGGCAGTTTCAACTTCCGCGGGGACATGGCCACGTCACCGATCGAACCGTTTTCGGGCGGCGAGAAGGCACGGCTGGCACTGTCGCTGATCGTCTGGCAAAAGCCGAACCTGCTGCTGCTCGATGAGCCGACCAACCACCTGGACCTGGACACGCGCGAAGCACTGACAATGGCCCTGGCCCAGTTCGAGGGCACGCTGATCCTGGTATCGCACGACCGGCACCTGCTGCGCGCCACGTCCGACCAGTTCATGCTGGTGGCCGATGGCACCATCAAGCCGTTCGACGGCGATCTCGACGACTATCGTGACTGGCTGCTGCAACAGGCCGCGGCCAAGCGCAACGCAGCCACCGCCGCCCACGCGGCCGACGCCTCGCCGGCGGTCAACCGCAAGGACCAGCGCCGCGCCGAGGCAGACGAACGGCAGCGACTGTCGGTGCTGCGCAAGCCGCTGACGAAGGAACTGGAAAAGGTGGAAAAGCGCATGTCGGTGCTGCAGGCCGACAAGACGGTCATCGACGCCTTCATGGCCGAATCCTCAAGCTATGAGGACGCCAACAAGGCAAAGCTGATGGAAATGCTGAAGCGCCAGGGCGAGGTCACCGGCGAGCTGGACCAGCTTGAGGAACGCTGGCTGGAATTGCAGGAGCAGATCGAGCAGATCGCCTGAGGCAGGGCAAACTGCCTGGGCCTGCCCCCTCTCGCACGTAATGGGAGAGGGGAAAACCCGGAAGGAAACAGGAAACGGCGTTTAGCGGAAGTTCTTCTCGCGGCGGATCAGGCCAACCGCGAGCGTCAGCGTCAGAATCACGAGCCAGATCAGCGACCACGCCGGAATCGACAGTCCGAACAACGGCGGCAGCGGCGCGGTGCAGAGGCCGTCCGAGTAGAACACCTGCGGCAGCAGCTTGGCGGTGGGCAGCGCGTTGACCCAGTTTTCCAGCGGGTCGATACCGCACGATGCCTTCGGATTCAGCAGCAGCGACACGTGGTAACCGGCCACGGCGATACCGGCGACGCCGGACAGCATGCCCAGCCCCTGCCACAGCGTGCGCGTGTTCTGCGCCATTGCGGCCAGCAGCGAGAAGATGCCGATGCCCACGAATGCGAAACGTTGCATGATGCAGAGCGGGCATGGCTGATAGCCCTCGACGTACTGCATGTAGAGTGCGGCACCGAGCATCGCAAACGAGACGATGGCGATCAGCAGGAAGTAGGCGCGGGAATTGGCTTGCATGGATGTCGAGGGCAAGAATTGCTTCGACGCGAATTATTACCCATTTTCGGATCCGGCACCGTGGTGGCCAGGCAATCCGCCGCACCGGGCGGTGTGGCGGATTGACGCATCCGCGCGCAACCCGCCCGGTCAGCCTGCCGCCGGCCCGCCCAGAAACCGCTTGCGCCAGGGCTTCAGCACCGCAATGGCCAGCACCGCCGTCACGATGTCGAGCGTGATGGCCACGCCGAAGACCGGCATCCAGCTACCCATCCGTTCGTGCATCAGCGCCGCGAGCGGCCCGCCGAAGATCGAACCGATGCCTTGCGAGATATAAAGCCAGCCGTAGTTGGTGGTGGCGAATTTCGTCCCGAACGTATCGGTCAGCGTCGACGGAAACAGCGAGAAGATCTCGCCCCAGCCCAGAAACACCACGCCGGACAGCAGCACGAACAACACCGCGTTCTCGCGCGTAAGCAGCCACAGCGTCATTGCCACCGCTTCCAGCGCAAATGCGAAACACATCGTGTTTTCACGACCCCAGCGGTCCGATATCCAGCCGAACATCGGACGCGTCAGGCCGTTGGTCAGGCGGTCGATGGTCAGCGCCAGCGGCAGCGCGGCCATGCCGAACACCACGGCGTTGGACACCCCGAAATCCTTGGCGAACGCGGCCATCTGCGACGTGACCATCAGGCCCGACGTCGACATCATCGTCATCATTGCGAACAGCAGCCAGAACAGCGGCGTCCTGAGCATCTTGCGGGTCGGCACGTCGGCCACATTCGACGGCGTGTAGGCGGGCCGCACCGCCAGTTGCTCGCCGTCGGCCGGCGCCCGCAGGCCCTGCGACGCCAGGAAACCGATCACCGCGAAGATCAGGCCGAACTGCCACAACGTCGACTCCAGCCCCTTGCCCGCCAGCGCGGCCGCAATCGGGAACGTGGTCAGGATGGCGCCCATGCCGTAGCCGGCCGCGACCATGCCCACGGCAAAGCCGCGTCGGTCGGGAAACCAGCGCACCATCTGCCCCACCACGCCAACGTAGACGATGCCCGTGCCAAGCCCGCCCACCACGCCGTAGGTCAGGTACAGCATGCTCACGCTCTGCGCCGACGCGGCCAGCACCCACGACAGGCCCGACAACACCGTGCCGAGCGCGATCAGGCGACGCGGGCCGAACCGCTCGATCATCGCCCCCTGAAACGGCGAAAAGAACGTCTGCAGCACGATCAGCAGCGAGAACGTGACCTGCAGTTCGGATAGCGGCACGCCAAGCTTGGCGGACAGCGGCTTGGTGAACAGCGTCCAGACATACTGCGGACTGGAAATTGCCATCATGCAGACAAGTCCCAGCGCCAACTGCACCCAGCGCGTGCGCGCCAGCGGCACGGCATGCGGCAAACCCAGAGCCGCGTTATCAGCAACGGTACGCATCGAACCACTCCTTCAGACAGACTTCGAGAGAGACGCGTGGCC
>DAIOET010000524.1:0-3181 GCA_036746135.1 Cupriavidus sp. | reverse complement strand
CGCGGCGTTCTTCTACGCGCTGGCGGCGCTGATCGCCAAGCAGCTCAAGGGCGTGGCGCCGCACCTGATCGCCATGATCCATGTGCTGGTCGGCAGCGTCATGCTGCTGCCGCTGGCCCTGCGCGCCGACCTGCCCAGCGGCGCCCTGCCCTGGGGCACGCTGGCGACGATGGGCGTGGTGCACACCGGACTGATGTACATCCTGTTGTATGGCGCCATCCAGAAGTTGCCCACGCACCTGACAGGCGCACTGTCGTTCATTTATCCTATCGTGGCCATTCTGGTGGACCGGCTTGCATTCGGACATCAGCTGCACCTGTCGCAAGTCGGCGGGGCGGCGCTGATCCTGCTGGCCGCCGCCGGCATGACGTTGGGATGGCCCTGGCGCAATCTGCTGCCGTGGGGGGCGCGCAAGCCCTCTGCGTGAACCGCTGCCCGGGGCCTCCACTTCCATCAGGCAAGGAGGCACGGATATGCAGGACACGCAGGGGATGTCCCGTGAACGGCTGGACCGGATCGGACGTTTCATCGACGAAACCTACGTCAGCACGGGCAAGCTGCCTGGCGCGCTGGTCCAGGTATGGCGGCGCGGCGAGCTGGCGCTGAACGCGGTGCTGGGCCAGGCCGACCGCGAACGGCAGGTGCCGCTGGCCGAGGATTCCATCTTCCGCATCTATTCGATGACCAAGCCGATCACGTCGGTCGCCATCATGATGCTGGTGGAGGAATGCCGGATCGCCCTTGACGACCCGGTCAGCAAGTACATCCCCGCGTGGGAAAACCTCGGCGTGTTCACCGGCGGCTTCATGGAGAGCTTTCTGACTCGCCCGCCCGCGCGGCCGATGCTGGTGGTAGACCTGCTGCGCCATACGTCGGGGCTGACCTATGGTTTCCAGCAGAACAGCAATGTCGACGCGGCCTACCGCAAGATCAAGATCGGCGAGCTGACCACCGAAGGCACGCTCGACGAAATGATCGAGAAGCTGGCCAAGCTGCCGCTGGAATTCTCGCCCGGCGAGGCCTGGAACTACTCGCTCGCTACCGACGTGCTGGGCTATCTGGTGGGCAAGATCAGCGGCATGCCGTTCGACACCTTCCTGCAGCAGCGGATCTTCGACCCGCTCGGCATGGTCGACACCGGGTTTCATGTGCCCGAACACAAGGCCGGCCGGTTCTGCGCGTGCTACGCCGTCGGCGCGCTCGGCTCCAAGGTCATCACGCCGCGCGGCCCGATGCTGCACGATGATCCGCAAACCAGTCCTTATCTGAAACCGCCTGGATTTCTGTCGGGCGGCGGCGGGCTGGTATCCACGGCCGCCGACTACATGCGCTTTGCGCGCATGCTGCTGGGCGGCGGCGAGCTCGATGGCGTAAGGCTGCTGGGGCCGAAGACCCTGGCGCTGATGACCGCCAATCACCTGCCGGGCGGCGTGGACATTCCGCGCTTGTCGCGCTCGATGTTCAGCGAGGCCACCTACGACGGCGTGGGCTTCGGACTTGGTTTTGCCACCACCATCTCACCGGCCAGCACGCTGATTCCCGGCAGCGCGGGCGATATGTTCTGGGGTGGCGCGGCCAGCACGTTCTTCTGGGTCGATCCGCAGGAGGATCTGATTGGTCTGTTCCTGACGCAGCTGTTGCCGTCGTCCGCGTATCCGGTGCGGCGGCAGTTACGCACGCTGGTCTATAGCGCGATCACGCAAACCGGCGCGGCGCGGTGAAGGTCGCCCTCTTCCGCACGCGGATGAGGGCAACCGGACAACGCAGTAGAATGCCCACAAGCCAACACCAATCCGGATACGACTGCCCCATGAAGCTCCGCACGACGATCCTCGCGTTTTCGGTGGCCGCCACGGCCATCATCAGCCCCCTGGCGCACGCCAGCGTAGCGTCCGACGCACATGCCTTCAAGGAAGGCGTCAAGGAAGCCGGCAAAAAAACCGGCCACGCAGTGGCGGATGTCGCACGCACGATCGGCCACGGCGCCAAGGAAGCTGGCCGTACGATCGGTCACGGGGCACGAGATGCCGGCCACGCGGTGGCCGACACCACCAAGCGCGGCTACCACGCGACGAAAGACGCCATCAAGGGCGACGACTAAGCGTTTTCGCGCGGCATCGCCGCACATGCGTACAATGCGCGGCTCAACCAATTGGGAAGCTGTCCGTGAAGAAAACCGACCTCGAAAAAAACAAGGGCCTCAAGATCAACAACAGCTTGAAGCAGGCCGGCGCCAATCGGGCGGGTGCGCTGCCGAAGTCGCAGCGCCAGCAGGCGGCAGGCAAGACCGGCCTGCTCGGCAAGCTGCTCGGCAAGGCCGTGCCGCCTGAGAAGGCGGGCGACTAAGTCAGGCCAGGATCAGGCCGCCGCCGCGGGCATCGCCCGCGCCACTGGGCAGGACGGATCAATTGCGCGGCACAACGCATACAGATCGCGCACCACCAGATGCGGCGCCTGGCTGCTCCGCGCCCACCGCGCGGCGGACGCATCGTCCGAGCGCACCAGCCACGCGGCCTGGAGTCCCGCCGCGATCGCTCCCGCCACATCGAGATCCGCATCGTCGCCCACGTGCAGCATCCGCGCGGGATGACACCCTGCCGCCTGCGCCGCCGCGTGGAAGATCGCCGCATCGGGCTTGGCGCAACCGGCGCTCTCCGGATTCAACGCCGCGCAAAAGAAATGATGACCGCCCGTCACCTGCAGGCTGGCGTTGCCATTGGACACCGCCACCAGCGGAAACCGGGCGCTGAGCCATTCCAGCGCGGGAAATGCATCCTCAAAGAAGTCCACGCGCTGGCGCGCCGCAAAGAACACGTCGTAGGCGGTCTGCGCCAGTAGCGGGTCTTCACCCGACAGCTCCAGCGCCAGGCGGATCGATCCAAGCCGCAGTTCGCGCAGGTTCAGGCTGTGCGACAGATCGGGCCGCGAGGCTTCGAATCGCGTACGCAGCTCACCCAGCACCTGCGGTGAGGTCAGCAGGCCCGACGTGCGCGGCGCCTGCGCAAGCAGCCAGTCATGCAATGTCTGCTCGGCCCGCACTACGGCGGGGCCAAAGGGCCACAGGGTGTCGTCGAGATCGAGGGAAATAGCTGCGATGCTGGCCAGCGGATGCATGAGGAAGTCGTACGGGATGGGGAATCCGTGCAATTTTCCAGTATCCACACGCGCGGCGCAACGTCAC
>DAIOET010000523.1:0-3185 GCA_036746135.1 Cupriavidus sp. | reverse complement strand
CGATCGCCAACGTCGAGCAGAACGGCATCGTGTTCCTGGACGAGATCGACAAGATCGCCAGCCGCAGCGATGTGGGCGGCGGCGAGGTATCGCGCCAGGGCGTGCAGCGCGACCTGCTTCCGCTGGTGGAAGGCACCACCGTCAACACGAAGTACGGGATGATCAAGACCGACCACATCCTGTTCATCGCGTCGGGCGCGTTCCATCTGTCCAAGCCGAGCGATCTGATTCCGGAACTGCAGGGCCGCTTCCCGATCCGCGTGGAACTTGAGTCGCTGTCGGTGCAGGATTTCGAAGCCATCCTGACGCAGACCGATGCGAGCCTGACCAAGCAGTACCAGGCGCTGCTGAAGACCGAAGAGGTTGAGCTGCAGTTCGCGCCGGACGGCATCCGCCGCCTGGCCGAGATCGCGTTCTCGGTCAACGAGAAGGTCGAGAACATCGGCGCGCGCCGCCTGTACACGGTGATGGAGCGTCTGCTGGAAGACCTGTCGTTCCACGCGACGAAGTCGTCGGGCGAGACCGTGACGATCGACGCCGCCTACGTGGATGAGCGCCTGGGCGACCTGGCGGGCAACGAGGACCTGTCGCGCTACGTGCTGTAACGCGGCGCGCCGCGTCGTCAGAAAAAAAGCCGGACGGATGTCCGGCTTTTTTTTGTCTACCGGATTGGCCGGAACTAGTGTGCGTGTCCGGCGTGAGCGGCGCCGGCCGGGGCGATGATCTCCAGCGCCGGTGCGGGCGACTTCAGATCGCGCGGATTCTGGCCGTCGCTCGGAATCTGCGTCCACTCCGACTTGCCGTCTTCGCATTCCTGCACCACCGGGAAGTAGAGCTTGCCGCCCTGTTCCGGCAGCTTCATCAGCAGGCGGAATTCATCGAAATGCTGGTCGGCCAGCGTATTGCCAGACCAGCGGATCGTGCGCACGTCTTCTTCCACAGTCTTGCCGTGCGAGGTGTACGGCTTGGCCAGCCTGGCACGCTGCACGTCGAGCTGCCAGCCCGGTTTCGGTTGCGGATGCGCACCCTGCACGCCGTCGGGGATCGTCACGGTGATGGATTTCGTCGCGCTGCCGTTGCAGCCGTGCCCCACCAGCAGCACGCCCTTGAAGTAACTGCCAGCGGGCGCCTGCTTCTGTTCGAAGACGATGTGGGCGGCGGCCAGCGGTGCGGCGGCGGCCAGCAGCAGGGCGATGAGAATGCGCGAGGTCATGAATCGGTCAACGTGTCTGGAAGTGCGTCAGTCTAACTTTCCGTCCACGTTGGCGACGTGCGACGTGGTGCCGCAGCCGGACCCCAAGGCCGAACTCACCATCCCCAAATACGTCGGCGGTGTTTCAAAGGCAGGTGCAGGATGTCACACCCGTAACCCTCGTAAGCATTGGTAAGCACACTGGCGCCGACCCCGCGCCAATGAGACCCTTGCGCACCTTGTTGGTCGATGGACCGGTGCGGGAGCCACCGCACACTGCACAAACACCTACCGGGAGTCAGCCTTGCGTACAACCTTCTTCAAGAGCAACCGGGTGCGAAAGCGCCGCGTTGCGACAGCCACCGCCGCAGTCGTGGGGGCCATCACCGCGGCCACCGTATTTCTCTGCATTCGCCCGGCGATATTGCCGGCCGCCAATGCCGCTGCGCCAGCAGACCAGACCGAGCGTCACGCCGCCACGCAGACGGTCGTGACCGCCGAGGCCATCGCATCCGGTGCCTTCGTGACGCTGGCCGACCGCCACGCCAGCGATGCCGAGCGCATGGCCGATGCGTCGGACGACGACCTCGGCTGGGACTACGTGCAGCTCCGCCTGTAAATCCGCCGGCGGGACCGTGTCAGCGCGACACGGGGCGCTTGCCCAGCTTCCGCTGCAGCGTACGCCGATGCATGTTGAGCGCGCGCGCCGTGGCGGAGATATTGCCGCCGTGCTCCGTGAGCACGCGCTGGATATGCTCCCACTCCAGGCGGGCTACCGATAACGGCACCGGCTCTTCGAGCGCGGCCTCCGCCGCGTCTTCCGAAACCCCCGCCATCAGCGCCGTCAGAATCGAATCGACATTGGCCGGCTTGGCCAGATACTCGTCGGCACCCTGCTTCACCGCAGCCACGGCCGTGGCGATGCTCGCGTAACCGGTCAGCACCAGAATCCGCGCGTCGGGCAGCGCGTGGCGCAGCGGCGCCACCAGATGCAGCCCCGATTCGGCGGCGGCGGTGCCGCCGGCCTCGGGCGGCGGGCCGAGGTGCAGATCCAGCGTGACGTAGGCAAACGGCGTCTTCGCGGCCAGCGCCAGCGCGCTGCCGCCGTTGTGCGCTACCTGGACGGCATAGCCGCGGCGCGTCAGCGCACGGGCCAGCGTGCCCGAGAACACTTCGTCGTCATCGATCACGAGGAAAGGCGTGGCCTCGGCTGCGTCGGCGCGTTCGTTGGCAGGTACGTCAGTCATTACGGTTGGAATTCGGAGGAAATGGAGATCGGCTGCCCGGCTGCACCGGCCAGGGGCAGATGCAGCTCTGTCACCGTGCCGCCCGCCGGATTGTCCAGCCAGGCCAGCCGCCCGCCCAGTTGGCGTGCCGCGCTTTGCGCAAGGTACAGGCCGATGCCCTGGCCGCCGTGGGTGCTTGCCACGGGGGCTTCGCCAAGCTGGGTGCGCAGTCCGGGCGCAATCCCGCTGCCATGATCGGTCACGCGCCAGATCAGCGCATCGGCGTTGCGCGTCACGGCAAGCGACAGTGGCGGGGTTTGGCCCGGCGCGTTGAGTTCCGTTTGCTGGCTACGTGCGGCGTTATCCAGCACGATGGTCAGGATCTGGCTGACGCGCGCCGTATCGACGGCCTGTGCGCCGGCATCGGGCGACACGTTCGCATGCAGGCTGGCATGCGGATGGCGCAACTGCCATCGCTCGACGAACGATGCGATCCAACCGTCGATGCGCTGCGGCGCCAGCGTTTCGTTGTCCTCGCGCAGCCGCGCCAGGATCGAACGGCAGAGTTCCAACTGCTGTTCCATCGTGCGCAGGTCAGGCAGGTAGTCGGCGACTTCTGTCTTGCCGCGCCCGGCATCCTGGGCATCGGCGCGCAATTCACCGGCAATCACCGCCAGCGTGGCCAGCGGCGTGCCGATTTCATGCGCCACGGCGGCGGCCTGGTCGTTGAGCGCCTCGACGCGCGCCTCGCGCAGCAGCAGCTCGCG
>DAIOET010000522.1:0-3191 GCA_036746135.1 Cupriavidus sp. | reverse complement strand
TACGTGATCGGCGCCACCGAAATCGAAAGCGAGGACGACTCGCCGATGAGCGTGCGCTCGGCGCTGGAACTGCTCTCGGCGGCCCATTCGCTGCATCCCGCGTTCGGTGAGGCGCGCGTGCTGGAACTGAACGTGCAGCGCCGCCCGACACGCCCCGACCACCTGCCCGCAATCCGCGTGGACCAGCAATCGCGTGTGGTGCGCGTGAACGGCCTGTATCGGCACGGATGGCTGATCGCGCCGGCCGTGACCGAGGCCGCATGCCACGTGGTGCGCGCGATGCTGAACGGCGACCCCGCGGCGCACGCGGTACCCGCCGCGCTGCGCTGGCCCGGCATGATCGATGCCGTGCGGGAACCCGCCGAAAGTTCGCGTGACGCGCTGGCCGATTCCGGCGGCACGCTGCATTAACCAGAACACACCATGCAAATCCTGCTCAATGGCCAACCGCTGGAACTGTCGGACGCCGCCACGCTGGCGGATGCCGTGACGGCAGCGGCCATCGCGCCGCCGTTCGCGGCCGCGGTGAACGGCCAGTTTGTCCCGCGTGCGGCGCATGCAGCCACCACGCTCAATGCAGGCGATCAGATTGACCTTGTGCAACCCGTAACGGGAGGCTAAGCACTGTTATGACATTCGAACCGACTGAAACGTTGCGCGATCCGTTCGTGCTCTACGGCGAATCCTTCAACTCGCGCCTGCTGCTGGGCACCGCGCGCTATCCGTCGCCTGCCACGCTGCAGGCAGCCGTGGAGGCATCGCGCCCGGCCATGATCACCGTGGCGCTGCGCCGCCAGACCGCCGTCGGCAGTGGTGACGGCCAGACGCTCGGTGGCGACACCTTCTGGCAGATGCTGCGCACGCTGGGCGTGCCGGTGTTGCCGAACACCGCCGGTTGCTTCACGGCTCAGGAAGTCATCAATACGGCGATGATGGCGCGCGAGGTATTCGAGACCGACTGGATCAAGCTGGAGCTGATCGGCGACGACTACACGCTGCAGCCCGATACGCTGAACCTGCCGGCCGTGGCCGAGACGCTGATCAAGGAAGGCTTCAAGGTGCTGCCGTACTGCACCGAGGACCTGGTGCTGTGCCGCCGCCTGCTCGACGTCGGCTGCCAGGCGCTGATGCCGTGGGCCGCGCCGATCGGCACGGGCCGTGGCGCCGTGAATCCGCACGCCATGCGCACGCTGCGCGACCGCCTGCCCGATACGCCGCTGATCGTCGATGCCGGCCTGGGCCTGCCGTCGCACGCGGCGCAGGTGCTGGAGTGGGGCTACGACGGCGTGCTCTTCAACACCGCCGTGGCGCAGGCCGCGTACCCGGTGAACATGGCCCGCGCGTTCGCGCTGGCCGTGGAAGCGGGGCGTACCGCCTACCTGGCCGGGCCGATGCCCGAGCGCGAAGTGGCGCAGGCCAGCACGCCGGTGGTCGGCATGCCGTTCTGGCACGCCGAAGGCGCGGAGGATCGTGCATGACGCGCCAGGGAGTTGCCGCGGCCATTGACGCCGCAATGTTTGAAGACCTGATGCAACGCTTTGCCACGATGTTCGGCCGTGACGAAACACCGTGGCAGGCATGGCCGGTTGCCAACGCGCCGGCTACGCTGGGCCATCACGACGTGGTGTTGTCCGATGGCGAGGCGACCGCCGGCGAGATCGAACGTATCGGCGCGGCCAATGCCGTGCTGATCGAGTCGGAGCGTGAAGGCGGCCGCTGGATTGACACCGTGCGTTCGCCGATGGGCATCTGGGTGCTCGAGGTGGGCGCCGACGACGACACCGCGCATTCGCCGGCCTTCGTGGCGGTGCTGTGTGCGGCATTGTCACTGCATTTTCCCGCGCATGATGCGTTGTGCATCGCCCGCGCATGGCAGCCGGGCAGCGCGGCCTGGCCGTGCGATTTCGCACGGTTCCCGCGCGTTCGCCACGCTGCGCTGGCCTCTCCTGATCAGCCTGCGAACGCTTTCGCGCCGTGTCCTCCGGACCTGGGCCTCTATGCGGTCATGCCTACGGCGGACTGGATCGAAAAGCTCGTGCCGCTGCAGGTGCCGACCGTGCAACTGCGCTTCAAGTCCGACGATGCTGCCGCCGTGAAGGCCGAGATTGCGCGTGCCGCAAAGGCCGCCAAGGGCTCGGCGTCACGACTGTTCATCAATGACCACTGGCGCGTGGCCATCGACCATCACGCCGCCTGCGGTGGTGACAGCGGTATCTACGGCATCCACCTCGGACAGGAAGATCTCGACGAAGCCGATCTCGACGCGATTCGCGCCTCGGGGCTGCGCCTTGGCGTCTCGACGCATGGTTATGCCGAAATGCTGCGGGTGGCGGCGCTTGCACCCAGCTACCTGGCACTCGGAGCGATCTTCCCGACCACGACCAAGATCATGCCGACCCAGCCGCAAGGCATGGGACGGTTCCAGTCGTACGTGAAGCTGATGAAGCCGGTGATTCCGTCGCTGGTTGGCATTGGCGGCGTGAACGCCAGCAATATGCGTGAGGTACTGGCCGTGGGAGTGGGCAGCGCGGCCGTGGTGCGCGCGATTACCGAGGCCGGCGATGTGCCGGCGGCAGTGGCCGGGCTGAACGCGTTGTTTGTGTAAGGGTGGCGCCGGCATTCCAGCGCCGGCCCTCACCCCCAGCCCCTTTCCCGCAGGCAGGAGAGGGGAGCGAAAGTTTGGGCGCTAACCGGCCATTGCCGCTGGCCGCGCCACGCCATTCCGCATATCCTCTCCATCCAGTCATCAAAGGAATGAGGTTCCGCCATACGGAACCCTGCAGAGAGGAAACAGCTGTGACCCAGATCATCCCCGCCGCGCCTGGCACCCCCGACAAGCCCTACTTCGGCATCGATATTCCGCTGATGCGCCTGCTGGGCCTGCAGCCCGAGTACATGGAAGAGGGCCTGTGCCGCACGCGCCTGCCGGCCAATGCCAATGTGGTGAACAGCCGTGGCGACGTGCATGGCGGCACATTGATGGCGGTGCTGGACTTCACGCTGAGCGGCGCGGCACGCTCGCACGCGCCGCTGGACGTGGGCGTGATCACGATCGACATGTCGACGCATTTCCTGTCGGCCGCGCGCGGGGAACTGACGTTCGAATCGCGTTGCATTCGCCGTGGCAACAAGATTGCCTTCTGCGAGGGCGAGGCCAGGGACGCGTCAGGCACGGTGTGCTGCGTGGCCCG
>DAIOET010000521.1:0-3209 GCA_036746135.1 Cupriavidus sp. | reverse complement strand
TCCAGCGGCGTCATCACCGACTTCAGCCAGATCTCGATATCGCGGTTCAGGTCGCGGAAGTTCTCCAGCACGCGGCTAGCCATCGTCGCGAACGCGTTCTGCACCAGTTGCGGACGCGAACGCGTCAGCATGTTCACCGTGCCGAAGTGCGCGTTGACCAGTGCCAGCGTTTCCTGCAGCTCGTTCGTGTAGCGCGACGTCACGAACTGCATCGGCGAGGGCAGCGTAAAACCATGCTCCGCATTGAAGCGGCGATACATGCTGTCCACCAGCTGGTGCAGCTCGCCGATCTTGCGGTCGGATTCCTCGATCAGCCCCGTCAACTGGCCGAACAATGCATCCATATCCTCGCGCAGGCCGCGCGAGAAGAAGCGCTCCTTCATCTGCTCGCGCTTGTCGCGCATCGTCCGGCGTACGTCGCGCAGTTGCAGGCTCTTGATGATGTCGGCGCTATGGCGGCCAAACACCAGTCGCAGCGCCTGGAACTTGGCGATGCTCTGCTCGAACTCTTCCTTCTCGCTCTGCACACGCATCAGCATGTGCTTGACCATCGCGTGGTTCTTGCCGCGCAGGCCGCGCAGTTCGAACAGCTGTTCGACGATATCGCGCCGGCGGCTTTGCAGCAGCTGCTGCGCGCCACGCGACATGTCCTGCACCAGGCGCTGCACCTGGTCGGACACGATCTCGCGCCGCTGCGGAATCAACTGGTCCGACAGCACGTTCTCAAACTGCATCAGGTTGCTGCGCACGAGCATGGCCTGGTCATGCGTGACCTTGGCCACCAGGCCCTTCTGCGCGGACACCGGATACACGCGGCGTTCCTCGATACCCAGCGTCTGCGCGGTAGTGCGAACCTGGCGCGCAATCTCGCTGGCGATTTCCGGCGACGACTTGAGCGGGTCCCACAGACCATCGATCTTGTTCAGCACGGCCAGGCAACCGCGGCGATGGCCCGCCCCGACGTGGCTACGCCAGAGCGCGAGGTCGCTCTTGGTCACGCCGGCATCGGCGGCCAGCACGAACACCACCACGTGCGCGTCGGGAATCAGGCGCAGCGTCAGTTCCGGTTCGGTACCAATGGCGTTCAGGCCCGGCGTATCGAGAATCACCAGCCCCTGGCGCAGCAGCGGATGCGGAAAATTGATCACCGCATGGCGCCAGCGCGAGATTTCCACCATGCCGTCGGCATCCACCGAATACGCGGCGTCGGGATCGTTCTCGTTGTACAGGCCGAGCGATTCCGCCATAGCCGGAGTCACGCGCGTGGTCTCCACCACATGCTGGAATGCGGCCAGCATGCCGTCTGGCGACGACGGGTCGAGCGGTACCGTGGTCCAGTGCGAGTTGGACGCCCCCGGTTCCATGAAGTCGGCAGTCGAGGCGTCCTGCAGCCGCGTTTCGATCGGCAGCAGCCGGATGCAGGGCTGCTCGTGTTCGTCGTAGCGCAGCTCGGTCGGACACATCGTCGTCCGGCCAGCGGACGACGGCAAAATGCGGCGGCCGTAGTCGGCAAAGAAGATGGCGTTGATCAGTTCGCTCTTGCCGCGCGAGAACTCGGCAATGAACGCAACCTTGAGCCGGTCGCTCTTGAGCACGTTCTGGATGCGCTGCGCGCGGTCGTCCGCGGTGGCGTCATGCAGGTCGTACTGTTGCAACCAGGATTGGAATTCGGCGAGTGACTGAAGGACCCCGGTTCTCCAGGCGCCATATTGTTCGAATTGATGGGCGAGGCTCGTCATGGAGTGGTTCGCTGTTTCGGCTCGGAATTATGGTTTTGGGCGCATACACGCCTGGCGCCGGGTGTCTCCGTTGACCCGCGGACCCGATGTCAGGCGTCTTGCCGGACAGCCTTGTCAAACGGGCGGATCCGGCGGTTTTTGTAACTTTTTATGACTGCGCACACGATACAGGTTTCCGGACAGATTTTGTGGAATTCGCGTCCCTTGTCGTGCTTCTGCGCCACGAGTGTTGCGCCGACCCATCGGCAATGTATTGCAACAATATTTCGCCACGGGATTGCCATGTCCCAAGGTGGGCCGGCACACCCCATGTGTTGTCGGATCAACTTGCGGCTGACCGGCTTCAGTGCTGGCAATGCGGGCAATAGAACGTCGAGCGCTGACCCTGCACGATCTGGCGAATTGGCGTGCCGCAAACCCGGCATGGCTCGCCGGCGCGGTCGTAGACCAGGCAGTCCAGCTGGAAATAGCCGCTGCTGCCGTCGCTGCCGACGAAATCGCGCAGGGTGCTGCCGCCGCGCGCAATGGCTTCGGTCAGCGTTTCACGTACGGCGGCGGCCAGTTTGTCGTAGCGCGCCAGGCTGATCCGGCCTGCCGGCGTGGTGGGGCGGATGCCGGCGCGGAACAGGCTTTCCGAGCAATAGATATTGCCGACGCCCACGACGATTTCCCCGGCCAGCAGTGCTTGCTTGATCGCCACGGAGCGGCCGCGCGTGAGCTTGTGGAACCAGGCACCGTCGAAACGCGGGTCGAATGGTTCGATGCCGAGCCGCCGCAGCAGCGGATGTTCGGACAGCGCCGCTTCCGCCAGGGGCGTCCAGATGATGGCGCCGAAGCGGCGTGGATCGCGGAAACGCAGCACCATGTTGCCGGCATCGCCGTTCCGGCCATCGGCGGGCGCCAGCACCAGGTCAAGGTGATCGTGCGCCCCGGCAGCCGGGGGGTCCGGATAGACGCGCAGTGTGCCGGTCATGCCAAGGTGCACAAGCAGCCAGCCTGGCTCGGCGGATTCGCCAGACGGGTCGTCCTGAACGCGCTCCGGATCATCGGTTTCCTGAGCCGGCAGACATTCGAGCAGCAGGTATTTGCCGCGTCGCTCGATACGGCCGATCACGCGACCGGTCAGGCGTGCCTCGAGTTCGGGCTCCACCGGCCAGCGCAGGCCGCGATGACGCACGGTCACCCGGACGATGCGACGCCCCACCACATGCGGCAGCAATCCACGCCGCGTGACTTCGACTTCCGGTAGTTCTGGCATTGCGCGCCCTTGTCTCCCTGGCCGGGTCCGGCCCAGCAACCATCGCCTTTGCAGAACCTATGACCCACTTTTACGCTCCAACCACGCAGGGAATTCCCTGCCGTCGCACTCCCAGTGTGCGGGTTCCCATACGTAAGCGCCCTGCAAGGCAAGCAGGGCATTGTAGCGGCAGGCTACAATGCCTCCATCCATTCCTACGCCCCCGTGCGCCG
>DAIOET010000520.1:0-3210 GCA_036746135.1 Cupriavidus sp. | reverse complement strand
ACGGCCAGCAGGATAAACAGGCCAATGGCAAAGGAAATCAGTCGGTTCATGACGGTCTCCTTAGCGTACGTCGCGGTCGCGGTTGCGCATCGACTCACGCGAACGAATGTCCGGCGTGGTCGTGTCCGGCGTCGCCGGTGCGTTCGTGCCAGGCGCCGCGGCCGGCGGCGTGGACGACTGGACCTGCGACATCAACTTGTCCAGCGGCAGGTACAGCAGATTGTTGCCCGCCTTGGCGTCGACCAGGATCTTGTTCGCGTTGCTGTAAATCTGCTGCATGGTTTCCAGATAGATACGGTCGCGCGTAACCTGCGGCGCCTTGGCGTATTCGCCCTGCACCGAGCGGAAGCGCGATGCATCACCCTCGGCTTGCGCCACCACGCGGGCGCGATAGGCCTCCGACTCTTCCTTCAGGCGCGCCGCCGTACCGCGTGCACGCGGCAGGATGTCGTTGGCGTAGGCCTGCCCTTCACTGATCGCGCGCTCGCGATCCTGGCTGGCCTTGTTCACGTCGTCGAACGCAGCCTGCACCTGCTCGGGCGGCTGCACGCTCTGGACGTTGACCGAGATCACGCGGATGCCGGTCTTGTAGGCCGACAGAATCGACTGGATCGACTTTGCCAGGCCCTGTGCAATCTGCTCGCGGTTCTCGTAGAGCACCGCATCCATCTTGTTGCGGCCAACGATCTCACGCACCGACGTTTCGGCAGCCTGCGTCACCAGCTCTTCGTCACCACCGCGATCGGTCTTGTTGAAGAACAGGAATTCGCTGGCATCCTGAATGTCGTACTGCACGGTGAAGCGGACGTCGATGATGTTCTCGTCCTGCGTCAGCATCGACGAGTCCTTCAGGTTGCTGTCCTTGATCGACGTGGCACGGCCCACTTCCACCGAACGCACCGCCGACAGGTTCACCACTTCGGCCGACTGGATCGGCCACGGCGCGCGCCAGTTGATACCGGGGCCCGTGGTGTACTTGAACTTGCCGAACTGCAGGATCACGGCGGTCTGCCCTTCCTGCACCATGAAGAAGCCGCTGGCCAGCCAGATGCCAATCACGGCAGCCACGATCACGCCGACACCGACGCTCGAACCCTTGCCCGACGGGCGCGAGCCAAAGCCGTTGCCCTGGCCGCCACCGCCGTTGTCCTTGCGGCCAAGCAGGCCGCTCAGGCGACGGTTGAAGTCACGCCAGAGTTCGTCGAGATCTGGCGGACCATCTTGCGGCCGCTGGTTCTGCTGACGACTCTTGTCCTTGTCTTCATCGTCCTGTCCGTTACGACCCCAACGCGGGTCATTCAACGAGAAGATGGCGCGCAGGCGCGGCCAGCGTGCAAACCGCGCGGCGCGGCTGCCTGGCACGAAGTGCGAGTCAGGATTCCGAGGGAACAGGGGCATGAAGGGCACGGGTCCGGGAAAGTTTGGAACAGGGGGATTCTAGCAGCCATCTTGATCACTTTTGCTCAAATTCCCCTAATCGGGCCGCCATTCGCGGCGATCGACGCTCAGTTCGGGTGATCAACACCCTGATCAGGGCCATTTTCGGCCCCTTCATCGGGGTCGGCGGCATCCCAGTCATCGCCGCTGGCCGGGGGCGCAATGCCCTCCAGCCGCGGGTCATATGGGGCAGGCTCGTCGGGCCGGTTGGCCAGCCATTGGGCCACGTCCACGATTGCTTCTCGCAACGAATCGAGGCCCAGGCCATCGCGCGCCGACAGGAACACACGCGTCGGCACGCCATCTTCATTGCGCTCGATGCGCGGGCCATGCTCCAGCAACTCCGGGGACGCATCGATCTTGTTCATCACAACGATCTGAGGGATGTCCAGGGCGTCGATTTCCGCCAGCACACGGTTCACCTGCTCGATCTGCTCGTGACGAACGGTGCTCGACGCGTCCACGACGTGCAGCAGCAGATCGGCATGAACGGTTTCATCGAGCGTGGCACGGAATGCAGCCACCAGTTGCGTTGGCAGGTCACGGATGAATCCGACGGTATCGGACAAGACGACGTTGCCCAGTCCATCGAGGAACAGTCGGCGCGACGTGGTATCGAGCGTGGCGAACAGCTGGTCAGCCGCATAGGCGCGCGCCTTGGTCAGCGCATTGAACAGCGTGGACTTGCCTGCATTGGTGTAGCCGACCAGTGAAATGCTCAGCGTATCGTTGCGCGCGCGGGCGCGGCGCTGCGTATGGTGCTGGCGCTGCAGCCGTGCCAGATCGGACTTGAGCCGCTTGGCGCGATCATCGAGCATCCGGCGATCCAGTTCGAGCTGCCGCTCGCCCGGGCCGCCGCGCATGCCGATACCGCCCTTCTGGCGCTCAAGGTGGCTCCATGCCCTCACCAGGCGCGACGCCTGGTATTGCACCTGCGCCAGCTCAACCTGCACTTTACCCACGTGGCTTTGCGCACGCTGCCCGAAGATATCGAGGATCAGGCCCGTACGGTCGATCACGTGACGGCGCAGGAACCGCTCCAGATTCCGTTGCTGGGCCGGGCTCAACGCGTGGTTGAACACGATCACGTCGGCATCCAGCGCGTCCGCCGCCTCCTTGAGCTCCTCCGCCTTGCCCGAGCCAATGAACAACGCCGGATCGGGGCGCGAGCGCTTGCCGGTCAGCGTGTGCACGGGCACCGAGCCGGCCGTGGAGGTCAGCAGTGCCAGTTCGGAAAGGCTTTCCTGGAAATCGTGCTTGCCGAAATCCACGCCGACGAGGATCGCGCGTGAGGGATCGGTCTGGGAGGTAGCTCTGGGTTGCAAGCGGGAGGACGCGTGGCGCCGGAAAAATGTTGAAAACGGATGGGGAAGCCGATTGTCAAGACAATGGCCGCAATGGCTGGCCGCACTGCGGCAACCTGTCACATACCCCCGCCATAAGACTGAGGGACAGACGCGGACTCAATCGGAAACCGGATTCGGAAGGTGCGGCCCATTCGGGGCAGCGCTGGCGGCTCAGGCCGGAGAACAGCTGGGCGGGAACGTGCAACGTGGGCGGCCGCATGCGCATGCGGCCAGCCACGAATGAGGAAAAATCAGCCCTCGGAAGTATCATCCACACGGAAATTGACCGCGCGCGCAGGCACGACGGTAGAGATCGCATGCTTGTACACCATTTGGGTCACGGTGTTACGCAGCAGGACGACATACTGGTCGAACGACTCGATATTGCCTTGCAGCTTGATGCCATTGACGAGATAGATGGAAACCG
>DAIOET010000519.1:0-3216 GCA_036746135.1 Cupriavidus sp. | reverse complement strand
GGGGCATTTCGTGGAAATCGCCGCCGCGTGAAGATGCCGAAACCACCTGGGGCGAGGCGTTCCGCCGCCACGGCGGGCATACCCTGCTGGGGCTGGTGTGGGGCGCGGGCGTGTACTGGCTGAGCCCGGGCTTTATCTGGTGGTTGCTGCCGATCGTCGGCTCGCTGGCTTTGTCGATTCCGTTGTCGGTCATGCTGTCGCGCGTCTC
This sequence comes from Cupriavidus sp., assembly GCA_036746135.1. Lineage (GTDB taxonomy): Bacteria > Pseudomonadota > Gammaproteobacteria > Burkholderiales > Burkholderiaceae > Cupriavidus. Next base: position 3,008 of record DAIOET010000519.1, on the reverse strand, counting down.
GCTGGGCCGTGCCGCCCGCCGCGCCGGCCTGTTCATGATTCCCGAGGAAACGAACGTGCCGCGCGAGATCGTGGAAACGCAGCAGCATGTGGAGAGTGCCCGGGAAACGCCGCGCTTTGTCGATGCCGTCGTGGACCCGGTCACCAACGCGCTGATGTGCGCGACGGGCACGGCGCGCACGATCCAGCCGGAGCCGGCCAGGCTGCAGCACGCTTCGCTGGTGCAGCATGCGCTGACGCATGGTCCGGGTTCGCTGTCGCCGGCGCAGAAGCATGTGCTGCTGGGCGACCCGTTCGCGCTGTCGAAGCTGCATGAACTGGTGTGGGGATCGCCGCTGGCCGATGCGGCGTGGAAGGAAACACGGGTGCTGATGCGCCGCGCTCCGAACGTGCTGCCATTGCGGCCCCGGGCGGTGTAACCAGCCACCACGGCAATAAAAAACGGCAGGCGCCAAGCCTGCCGTTTTTTATTGCCGTTCGCCGTTTGGTGTACCGGTTGTTCCCGCTCCCGCTGCGGGATTCGTAGTGTTTTAAACCTCAGCGCAGCGCCGACACGCAGATCGGCGCATTGATGTAGACGTCGCCCACGCGGCGTTCGCCGCGATCGTTGCGGGTCATGTAGCGGAACATCATGCTGACGCCGATCTTGGTCAGAATTTCCACGTCGCGGTTCGCGCAGATATTGCGCTGGAGCGGGGCGGCGTAGTTCACCTCGAAGCTGGCCAGGTCGAGCATCGGCCCGCGATAGTTGGTCAGCTCCAGCTGGAACAGCACGTGTTTGCCCGGTATCGACTGGCACCGGCGCAGGCGCGTTTCCCCATCGATCTCGATTGGCAGGGCGTCGTTGAGCTGGCGGCAGGCGCGCGCCAGCACGCTGTCCGGGCGATTGGTGTTGCGCAGCAGTTCGGGTACACCGGCCGCGCCGGTGTTTTGCCCGGTGGCCGCGCCTTTGAGCATGCGTGACAAGGCTTCGGCTTCGTCGACCACCACGGGCGCGGGCAACGGAGCCGATGCCAAGACGGGCGGCCTGCCAGGCGCGGCCCATGCGGGCAACGGCGGCAAGGCTGCCAACGCAACCAGGCTCAGCGAAACAATAAACGGCTTATGTCGTATGGTCATGCAGGATAACGTTGCCGGGGACGGGTCCCGTGATCCGTCTCCCGCGATGCGTCTGACTGCGTGGTCTGGATTACATCCGTCCCGACAGGCACGCATTGTACCCTCCACCTTGGTGCACGTGAAAGCCACGCCACCCGTCACGCCGCACCCGCAGACGGTTTGCGGCAGATTTCCCACGCTACTTCCGGCGACTTGACGCGCGCGCCGCCAGACGCTTGCGTGCTATGCAACAATTGCCGCTTGCCTAACCGGAACCCCTTCATGACTTCCTCTGCAAGTACGCATGCCAACGCGCGCTTTCCGCTCTGGCTGCTGATCTGCGCGTCGTTGACCGCCATCGCGCCGCTGTCGATCGATATGTACCTGCCGAGTTTTCCGGCACTGGCCGCCGATCTGCATACCGATATCGGGCGGGTCCAGCTGACACTGGGGACGTTCCTGGTGGGGCTGGCGATCGGGCAGGCATTCTATGGCCCGGTCAGCGACCGCTTCGGCCGCAAGGCGCCGCTCTATGCGGGGCTGACGATTTATGGCGTGGCGGCGGCAGGGTGCGCGATGGCATCGAGCGTGGAGTCGCTGATGATCTGGCGCTTTCTGCAGGCGCTGGGTGGTTGTACCGGGCTGGTGGTGTCCCGCGCGGTGATCCGCGACCGGCTCGAGGCACGGGAGTCCGCGCGCGCGTTCTCGTCGCTGATGCTGGTGATGGGGCTGGCGCCGATCCTGGCGCCGCTGATCGGTGGAGCCGTTCTGGCGGCCACGGGCTGGCGCGCGATCTTCTGGATCCATTGCGGCGCGGCCGTGCTGCTGCTGTGGCTGGTCCATGCGCGCATGGAGGAGTCGCTCGATCCGCAACGCCGCCGCACGCTGCACCCGGGCACGGTGCTGGGCGCCTACTGGGAGTTGCTGCGCGACCGCGAATTCCTCGGATATTCGCTGGCGGCGGGATGCGTGCAAGGCGGCATGTTTGCCTACATTGCTGGCTCGCCGTTCGTGCTGATCGAACTGCATGGCATCGATCCCTCCCACTACGGCTTTGTTTTCGGAGCCAACGCGTTCGGCCTGATCGCGATGTCGCAGGTCAACGCGCGGCTGGTACGGGCCCGCGCGCTGGACGACGTGCTGCGCGTCGCGCTGCTTGCGCCTTGCCTGGCGGGCCTGACGCTGGCGGCGGCCACGCTGCTGGGCGTGGCCACGCTACCGGTGCTGCTGTGCTGCTTCTTCGTGTTCCTGGCCGGGCTGGGTTGCATCACGCCAAATGCCTCGGCACTGGCGCTGGCGCATCAGAGTCATCGAGCCGGTACCGCGTCGGCGTTGATGGGTACTCTCCAGTTCGGCTTCGGCACGCTGGCCGGCACCGTGGTCAGTGTCTGGCACGATGGCACGGCGCTGCCGCTGGCCGTGGTGATGGCGGTCTGCGGCAGTGGTGCTGTACTGCTACGTCTGTATGGGCATGCCGGCATCCGCAAGCCCGCCTGATCAAGCGGCCTGGTTGGCCGGATGTGTCAGCGGTACGGCCGGAACGTTCTGCATGACCACCATCTGCGCCGGCATCGGTGCCGCGAAACCCGCCGCACCGAAGCTGTCGCGGATCGTGCGGTTGGTATCGAAGTACACCTGCCAGTAATTGTCGTTGTGGCAGTACGGGCGCACGGCCAGCACCGGGCCGACCAGCGTGAATTCCAGAATCTCCACGTCGACTGCCGGTTCGGCCAGAACGTTGGGGATGGCAGCCACCTTTTCCTTGAGTAGCGCGATGGCCGCCGCCGCGTCGGTGGTGCCGGCCAGCTGCGCCTTCAGCTCCACGCGCCGGAACGGATTGGCCGTGAAGTTCTGGATGGTGTCGCTGAAAATCTTGTTGTTGCCGACCACGGTCAGCACGTTGTCGGGGGT
>DAIOET010000518.1:0-3216 GCA_036746135.1 Cupriavidus sp. | reverse complement strand
ACGGCCGTCCCGTCAACGCGAATCCCAGCGTCTTGATGTCCAGCGCGGCCCAGCCAAACGGCGATCGTCCGGCAAAGCGCATCATGTACCAGAACATCCAGGTGAAATCGAAACCGGCGGGAAAGGCGATGAAAACGGGCTTGCCCGGCAGTTTTTCCACCCATTCGACGTAACGCGGCAGCACGTCCTCGGGGCGTTCGAGGTCTCGCCGGCAGGCTGCCCAGGCCTCGGGCTGCGTCTTCCACCATTGCATCTGCGCCGGATGGCCGGCCGCGCCAGGCAGCGTTTCCAGGTTGGCCGAGAAGGTGCCGATGACGGTCTTGTCCGCCAGCATCGCGGCCGACGCGAACGACAGCATCGAGTGGGGGCCGGGGATTGGGCCGTCCGCCTCGATGTCGGTGCTGACGTAGATCTCGGGGCGCGTATCGGGCGGCTGCTTCTTTGCCATGCGTCAGGCGGCGTCGATCAGGTGATCGGCGACAAACGGGTTGTTGCGGCGTTCCTCGCCAAACGTCGACACCGGGCCGTGACCCGGCACGAAGGTTACGTCGTTGCCCAGCGGCCAGAGCCGCGTGCGGATCGAGCGGATCAGGTCGGCGTGGTTGCCGCGCGGGAAATCGGTGCGGCCGATCGACCCGGCGAACAGCACGTCGCCCACAATCGCCAGCCGGTTCGCCGGCGAGAAGAACACCACGTGGCCGGGGGTGTGGCCGGGGCAGTGGTAGACCTCCAGCGTTTCATTGCCGAACGTGACCGTGTCGCCGTTCTGCAGCCAGCGGTTTGGCTCGAAGACTTCCGCATGGCCAAAGCCGAAGCGGCGCGTCTGTTCCGGCAACTGCTCGATCCAGAAACGCTCGTCTTCATGCGGCCCCTCGATCGGCACGCCGAACTGGCGGGACAGCGCGGCCGCGCCGGCACAGTGATCGACGTGGCCGTGCGTCAGGAAGATCTTCTCCAGCGTGACCCCATGTTCCTCGATGGCCGCGGTAATGCGGTTCAGGTCGCCACCGGGATCGCATACGGCCGCGCGCTGCGTGGCTTCATCAATCAGCAGCGAACAGTTCTGCTGGAAGGGCGTGACTGGGATCAGGAGGACTTTCATTTTTGTGATCGGTAAGGCGGTCCGGGCGTGGGCGGATGCGGCCCAGGAAGGTGGGTCATTGTAGCCGCCGATCGGTAGGCTGACCGATGCGCCGATGGTCAGGAGAACCGTCCCTGCAACGTTTGAATCGCGCTTGAGAATCATCTGAAAGTTGCATATCAGGCACCTTGATGCGGCGCTGCGGCATTCGGCGCAATCCCTTGTCAGAGCGTCGATTGCGGGGAATTGACCGGCGTTGTAACAGATTTCGTAACAAAATCAAGGCACTAGCTTCAAACGACCGGTGTTAGACTGCGCGCCATGCTCAGTCTCCCCGTATTCCGTCCGGGGCCCGTGCGCGAGGCAGCGCCCGGCTCCAACCGCTTCTTTCGTCAGTGCGCGATCATCGTATCGGCGCTGGTGATGGCTGCGTGCGCGACGCCCCCGGGCGGCGACGCGGATACGGCATCGAACACGACGGGCGCGATTTCCACCAAGTCCGCCAAGTCGAAGACGACCCGCCCCGGCACCGGCGCAGCCAGTTCGGCCAAGGCGGACGATCGCGGCAACTGGAACCTGTTCGGCTTCCAGGACGATAACGCTCCGTCGCAGTCGTCGATCGACGGCCTGCGCGCTGACATGGGTACGTTTGAGCAGCGCGGCATGGCATCGTGGTACGGCAAGGGCTTTCATGGCCGCAAGACCGCCAACGGCGAGCGCTTCGACATGCGCGCCATGACGGCGGCTCATCCGTCGCTGCCGCTCGATAGCTGGGTGCTGGTGCGCAATATGCGCAACAACAAGGTGGCCGTGGTGCGTATCAACGATCGCGGTCCCTATCACGGCGGCCGTATCCTCGATCTGTCGTACGCGGCGGCCAAGCGCCTGAACTTCGTCGATCACGGCGCCACGCAGGTGGAGATCCGCCGGCTGTCGCGTACCGAGGTCGCGGCACTGGGACCGAACATCGAGGCGGGCGGTACGGAAGCCGGTGACGGCAGCGGGGCCGACGAGGTACCGGATACGGCCAACACGCTGGTGCCGACGAAGTCGAAGGCCAAGGCGAAAGCCAGACCCGTCAAGCACAAGAAGTAAGACGATGCGGACCGGCCGGCACCCGACTATCGCGCTACCGTCCTCCCGCCCGCTGCTTCCTCGTCAGATAAGAAATTTCTCAAACGGCACGACCCTCCAGGTCGTGCCGTTTGTCTTTTCATGCGTCCGGTTCACTGTCCGCGCTGTCCGCGCGTTGGGCGAGCGCCAGCTTGTACAGCGCATCGGTCTTGGCGCCCGTAATGGCGGCGGCCAGCTTGGCGGCACGCTTGGCAGGCAGCTCGGGCAGCAGCAGCTTCAGCACGCGTTCGGCTTCCGGGTCGGGCGTATCGTCACCGGCGCCTTCGGCACGGCCAGCGCCTTCCACCACCAGCACGAACTCCCCCTTTCCGCGCGCCGCTTCGGCGGCCAGCCAGGCGGGCGCATCGGCCACGGTCATGACCGGCGTTTCCTCGAACAGCTTGGTCAGCTCGCGCCCGATCAGCAGCCTGCGCGTGCCGGGCAATCCTTCGGCCAGAGCGGCCAGGGTGTCGGCGATGCGGTGCGGCGCTTCGTAGATGACCCAGGCGTGGTCGAGCGCGGCCAGCTTTGCGATGGCGTCCTGGCGGGCCTTGGGCTTGCCGGGCAGGAACCCGACGAACGTGAAGCGGCCTTCGCCAGCTTCGAGCATGTCCCCGGCCACGGACAGCGCCGTGACGGCGGCGCTGGGCCCGGGCAGCGGTACCACCTTCAGGCCCGCCGCGCGGACCGCCTCGACGAGCCGGGCACCGGGATCGGAAATGCCTGGCGTGCCGGCATCGGACACGTACGCAATCCGCTCGCCCGCGGCCAGCCGCTCGACGATGCGCACGGCCGCCTCCCGCTCGTTGTGTTCGTGCACCGCGACCAGCGGCCGCTGCAGCCCCACGCGCGACAGCAGCTGGCCGGTATTGCGCGTGTCCTCGCAGGCGATGGCATCGGCCAGGCCGAGCACATGAAGCGCGCGCAGCGACAGGTCCGCGACATTCCCGATCGGCGTGGCCACGATGTACAGCGTACCGGGGGGGTAGGTCTGGCCGACGGCCAGCTGGGTCCAGTCACTC
>DAIOET010000517.1:0-3231 GCA_036746135.1 Cupriavidus sp. | reverse complement strand
CTTCTTCCTTCATCCGCTCGCTGGCCAGCAGGTTGCGCTTGGTCTCCAGGATGTGCTCCTCCAGCAGCTCGGCCACTTTCTCCGCGTCTCGCGCCTTGCACGCTTCCAGAATGCGGTAGTGGTCGGTCTGCGGCCCTTCCTTGCCGGTGGCCAGCGACATCTGTTCGTGCGTGTAGCGGTCCGTATTGAGGCAGAACTCCTCGATCAGGCGACGCAGCTTCCGGTTGTTGGCCGGCGCGCACAGCGCCAGGTGAAAGCGCCGGTTGTACTCGGCCCATTCCACCAGCGATTCCGATTGCGAGTAGGCATCCAGGATTTCCTGCATCTGCTGGAAGTCCTGCTGAACCATGTTCGGCACGCCCAGCCGCGCCGCATGGCATTCCAGCGCCACGCGGATATCGAGCAATTCGCAGATCTGCGTCACATCCATCCCTGACACCACCGCGCCGCGATTGCGCTGGTAGGTCACCAATCCTTCCGTTTCCAACTGGCGCAGCGCCTCGCGCACCGGAATGCGACTGGCGCTGAAGCGCTCTGCCAAGGCGTCCTGGCGCAATTGCGCGCCCGCCGGCAGCGTGCCTTTCAGGATTTCATAGCGAAGCTGATCACGAATTATTTGGGGTAAACCCTTGGTAGGGGCGCTTGCGCGGCCCGTTTGCGTGGACATGGGAGTGCTGGAGATCGGTGTGCGATTCGAGTGAGGTCCCTATTGTGCCTGAATATTTGCACTGCTATATTGGATCCAATTTTGAATTAAACATATCCAATAGAAAGTCAGTCGTATATGTCTGCAAACAATTCCTATCCAAAATCCACCAATGAAACGGTCCTGTCGTATGCACCGGGAAGCGCCGAGCGCCAGGCACTCATTGCCGAACTGAACGTTCAACAGGCGCACATCCAGGACATTCCCGCCGTGGTCGCTGGCCAGCGCATCGGCAGCGACAACAACACTGACGTACGCGCCCCCCATGCCCACGCGAAGGTTCTGGGCCGGATCCACAACGCTGACGGCACCACCATCGACGCCGCCATCGACGCCGCCGTGTCGGCGCAGCGCGACTGGCGCCAGGCTTCGCTGGCCGAACGCTCGGCCGTATTTTTGAAGGCCGCGGACCTGCTGGCCGGTCCGTGGCGCGCCAGGCTCAACGCCGCGACGATGCTCGGCCAAGGCAAGACCGCCTACCAGGCCGAAATCGACGCCGCCTGCGAACTGATCGACTTCCTGCGCTTCAACGTGCAGTTCGCGCATGAATTGGCGGCGAGCCAGCCAATCTCGTCACCGGGTCTGCGCAACCACCTTGAATACCGCCCACTGGAAGGCTTCGTCTATGCCGTCACGCCGTTCAACTTCACGGCCATCGGCGGCAACCTGGCGATTGCGCCGGCACTGATGGGCAACACCGTGCTCTGGAAGCCGGCGGCCACCGCGTCGTTGTCGAACTACCTGTTCATGGAACTGCTCGAAGCGGCAGGCCTGCCGAAGGGCGTGATCAACTTTGTGCCCGGCGATCCGGTTGCCATCAGCAACGCCGTGCTGGCGCGGCCGGAACTGGCCGGCATCCACTTCACGGGGTCGACTGCCGTGTTCGACACGCTGTGGGGTGAGGTGGGCCGCAATGTGTCGCGCTACCGCAGCTATCCGCGCCTGGTGGGCGAAACGGGCGGCAAGGACTTTGTGCTGGCCCATCCGTCCGCCGATGCAGACACGCTGGCGGTAGCGCTGTTGCGCGGCGCATTCGAGTATCAGGGCCAGAAGTGCAGCGCGGCATCGCGCGCCTATATCCCCGCATCGTTGTGGCCCGAGGTGCGCGAGCGGCTGGCAGCCCTGGTCGAGACGATCCGCATTGGTGACGTCACCGACTTCACCAACTTCATGGGTGCCGTGATCGACCGCCGCGCCTTCGACCGCATCGCGGGCCACCTGCAACGGGCCGCCGGCGACAGCAGCGTCAAGATCGTGACTGGCGGCAAGGCCGACGACAGCGTGGGCTATTTCATCGAACCCACCGTGCTCGAAGTCGACAACCCGCGCCACACGCTGATGGAAACCGAGTTGTTCGGCCCTGTGCTGAGCGTCTACGTCTATGCGGACAAGCAGTGGCCCGAGGTACTGGCGCTGGTGGATGGCACCAGCCCGTATGCGCTGACCGGTGCGATCTTCGCCACCGACCGCGCGGCCATCGCCCAGGCGTCGGACGCCCTGCGCTTTGCCGCCGGCAACTTCTACATCAACGACAAGCCGACGGGCGCCGTGGTTGGACAGCAGCCGTTCGGCGGCGCGCGCCGCAGCGGCACCAACGACAAGGCCGGTTCGCCACTGAACCTGTTGCGCTGGGTATCGCCGCGCACGGTCAAGGAGACGTTCGTGCCGCCGGCCGATTACCGCTACCCGCACATGGCGGCCTAAGAAGATTTCAAGCCACACCACCACGGAGAGAAAAAGATGAAGCGAGCCAAACTGCTGGGCGCCCTGGCGCTCGGCCTCACCACGTTTGCCGGTGCCACACATGCGGCCATTTCGGGCGATGTCGTAAAGATCGGCGTGATGACCGACCTGTCCGGCGTCTACCTGGACTACGCCGGCAAGGGTTCCGTCGAAGCCGCCAAGATGGCCATCGAGGACTTTGGCAACGGCCTGCCCGGCAAGAAGATCGAACTGGTCACCGCCGACCACCAGAACAAGGCCGATATCGGCAGCGCCAAGGCGCGCGAGTGGATCGACCGCGACGGCGTCGATGCCATCGTCGATCTGCCGAACTCGTCGGTGGCGTTGGCCGTGTCACGCATCGCTTCGGAAAAGAAGCGCATCTCGCTGATCACCGGTGGCGCCAACCTGCGCCACACCAACGAGGAATGCTCGCCTTACATCGTCCACTACGTGTACGACACCTACGCGCTGGCCAACGTGGCCGGCAAGGCGATGGTCAAGCAAGGTCTGAAAAGCTGGTACTTCCTGACCGCCGATTACGCGTTCGGCGCTTCGCTGGAAACCGCCACGGCCGACGTGGTGAAGGCATCGGGCGGCTCCGTGGTGGGCCAGGTCAAGCATCCGCTGAACGCTTCGGACTTCTCATCATTCGTGCTGCAGGCGCAGTCGTCCAAGGCCCAGGTCGTGGCGCTGGCCAACGGTGGCGGCGACACCATCAATGCGATCAAGGCGGCCAACGACTTCGGCCTGCCGAAGAACCAGACGCTGGTGGGCCTGCTGATGACGATCAGCGACGTGCA
>DAIOET010000516.1:0-3241 GCA_036746135.1 Cupriavidus sp. | reverse complement strand
GGCCTCACAAAAGCCATTCGGCCCGCGACATGCGGGCCGATGCTTTATCCACTGGTCACTTTGGTGGCCAATTGAAGAAAAGACGCCATGAACCTGCCTACCAATGACGAAGAGAACCTGTGGGTCTCCTGGGACGACTATCACCGCCTGATCGCACGTCTGGCGCTGAACGTGCATGAGTCGGGCTGGAAGTTCGACCAGATCCTGTGCCTGGCCCGTGGCGGCCTGCGCGTGGGTGATCAGATGTCGCGCATTTTTGACGTGCCGCTGGCTATCCTGGCCACGAGCTCGTACCGTGAAGCCGCCGGCACGCAGCAGGGCGATCTCGATATCGCGCAGTACATCACGATGACGCGCGGCGATCTGGCGGGCAAGATCCTGCTGGTCGATGACCTCGTCGACTCCGGCGTCACGCTGGAACGCGTGGGCCGTCACCTGAAAGAGCGCTATCCGGCCGTGACCGACGTGCGTTCGGCCGTGCTCTGGTACAAGGCCTGCTCGAAGGTGGAGCCCGACTATCACGTGACGTTCCTGCCGTCGAACCCCTGGATCCACCAGCCGTTTGAAGAGTACGACACGCTGCGCCCGCACAACCTGGCGGCCTGGCTCAAGCGCGGCAAGCGCGCCAGCCTGCTTGAAGACGATTCGGCGGCGTAAGCGCTTCGTCGTTCCCCCTCTGCCGCAAGACGGGAGAGGGGGTTAAGCGGTGGCGATTCAATACCCTACCGTGAATCGCTCCCGCACATGCTTCGGCTGCTCGATTTCATCGAGCATGGCGATCGCATAGTCTTCCATCGAGATCCAGCTCTTGCCGTCTGCCGCAGTGAGCAGCTCGTCTTTCCCGAGTCGGAATTTGCCCGTGCGCTCGCCGGGCGTGAACAGTGCCGACGGCGACAGGAAGCTCCAATCCAGCCCCGTTTCCGCGCGCAACGCATTCAGGAAATCCCGGCCGGCTGAAGCCTCTGCCTTATAGGCGTCAGGGAAGCTCGGCGTGTCCACCAGTTGCACACCTGGCGCTACATAGAGGCTGCCCGCGCCGCCCACGACCAGCAAACGCCGGATGCCGGCCGCCTTGACCGCCGCGGTGATCTGCGCTGCGCTGGTCTGCAAGAAGCGCACGGTGCTGATGACGGCGTCATTGCCGCGTAGTGCATCGGCCAGCGCCTGCGTATCGGCGACATCCACGTCGCGCGTGGTCACACCGTCGCGCCCTGGCAGTTTGGATGCCTGGCGGGCGATGGCGGTGACTGCGTGGCCGCGGCGCAGTGATTCTTCGATCAGGCGGCTGCCCACGTTACCCGTGGCTCCAATGATGGCGATCTTCATGGTCGATTCCTTTTGGCAAGGTTTGATATGAAACCAAATTGGTTACACATCGGGATAAAAAAATCAGCGCTTGCGGCGCCGGGCGGCATGCTCAACCTCGTTGAGCATGCTGGCAATTGTGATTTCCGCGAGCGACGCATCCATAGCGGCCTGCGCACGATCGGCCACGGTTTGCAGCGCGCCGGTGATCTCGCGGCCGACCATGCAAGCCGGGTTCGGCGCGCTCTGGTGCAGCGTGATCAACGCGGTGGTCTCCGTGGCGCGGAACACGTCGAGCAGAGTGATGCTCGACGCCGGCCGTGCCAGCATCGCGCCACCGGTGCTGCCCATTGTCGTGGTCACGAAACCAGCCTCGGTCAGCGCACCGATCATGCGTCGGATCAGCGCCGGGTTGGTGCCCACGCTGCCGGCGATCATCGACGACGGCATGGGGCCTTCTGCCTGCGCGAGCAGGGTCAGGATATGGACGGCGACGGCAAACCGGCTGCTGGTGCTCATGCGGAAATCTCAATGTGAAACTATGGTAGTTACAGATCGGCTAGCCGTCAACTGCTGAGTTGAATGGAGATGCCGCTGTATTTTTCGTGATTGATGTGGCGAAGATGCCGAGATAATGCTGGAATCGGCACTGAAACTGATACACTCATTCACGCTCAACGTCAGTAACGAGCGATAGACAAGGCAGAGAGGAGAGGGTTTGAACGATTCAGCGATGCAAAAACAAAAAACCCGCAACGTGCGTTGCGGGTTTCTCGCTAAATCTTGGTGCCCAGGAGAGGACTCGAACCTCCACAGTGTTGCCACCGCTAGGACCTGAACCTAGTGCGTCTACCAATTCCGCCACCTGGGCAGGTGTCGAAACAACCGAAGCGGCCATTATAGCGACCGTCAAACGATTGTCAAACAGTTTCGAGAAAAATTGAATCAGAACAACTATCCGATCCCTAGCCGGGAAGAAATCCTCGGCGTACTGAGAACTTCGGGGTCGCCCCTGTCGGCCGGCGATATCGCCAAGGCCCTGGCCGTCACGCGCAAGGAGCATGACGGCTTTCAGAAACGGCTTGCCGCGATGGAACGCGACGGCCAGATCGAACTGAACCGCAAGGGCCGCTACGAGCTGGCCCATCAACCGAACTTTGTCGTGGGCCGCGTGCAGGGCCATCGCGACGGCTTTGGCTTCCTGATCCGCGACGACGGCGAGGACGATATCTTCCTGCCCGAACGCGAGCTGCAGAAGGCGATGCACAACGACCGCGCGCAGGTGCGCGTGGTGGGCTATGACCGCCGCGGGCGTCCGGAAGGGCAGATCGTCGAGATCGTGGAGCGGGCCAATCGTTTCGTGATTGGCCGCCTGCTGTCGGAAAACGGCGTGCTCGTGGTGGCGCCGGAAGACAAGCGCATCGGCCAGGACATCCTGATCCCACCCAAGGCGCAGGGCAAGGCGCGCGTCGGCCAGGTGGTCAGCGTGGAGCTGGTTGAATGGCCGGACCGCTACGTGCAGCCCGTGGGCCGCGTGGTCGAGGTGCTTGGCGATATCGACGATCCTGGCATGGAAATCGAAATCGCCGTGCGCAAGTACGGCGTGCCGCACGAGTTCTCTCCCGCTGCCGCCAAGGAAGCGCAGGCGCTGCCCGACGAAGTCCGCCAGGCCGACCTCGATCATCGTATCGACCTGCGTGACGTGCCGCTGGTGACGATCGACGGCGAGGACGCACGCGACTTCGACGACGCCGTCTACTGCGAGCCGGTCAAGATCGGCCGTGCCAAGGGCTGGCGCCTGATCGTGGCCATTGCGGACGTTTCGCACTATGTGCGGCCGGGCACGCCGCTGGATGCCGATGCGCTGGATCGCGCCACGTCGGTGTACTTCCCGCGCCGCGTGATTCCGATGCTGCCGGAGAAGCTGTCGAACGGC
>DAIOET010000515.1:0-3268 GCA_036746135.1 Cupriavidus sp. | reverse complement strand
AGCACAGCCGCCAGGCTGAACGAGAGGACGGTGGTCTTCATGGAGTCAGGTCTGAAAGTAGCGAGAGCGCGTCGCGTCATGCTTCGCGGGATTGATATTCTTGGTCGGTGTACGCGCTGACGGCCAGCGCATGAATTTGCGAGGGGAATAGATCGCGCAGCGCATCATACACCATACGGTGACGCGTCACCCGTGAATGGCCGGCGAACCGGTCGCTGACGATCAACACGTTGTAATGACCCCCACCCGACGCCGCGCCGGCATGGCCCGCATGGGCCGCGCTGTCGTCATGCACGTTCAGGTGAGTGGGGTGGAGCGCCGCGCGCAGCAGCGTCTCGATGGTGGCGGGATCGGCGGCCATCGGTAGTCCTTCCGGAGGGTGAACAGGCGAGGATGGAGCGGTTCCGCTTACTCGGAACGGCCTTCCTGCGACGGGGTTTCCTGGATATGGCGCGACAGCCAGATGCTCTGCGCCACGATGAACACGACCATCAGGCCCATGCTGCCGAACAGCTTGAAATTGACCCAGGTATCGGTGGAAAACTGGTAGGCGACGTACAGGTTCACCACGCCCATGACGGCGAAAAAGGCGGCCCAGGCGGCATTCAGCCGGCCCCACATCGGCTCGGGCAGCGTCACCTGCTTTTCCATCATGGCGCGGATCAGGTTCTTGCGCCAGCCGATGACCGATCCGATCAGCGTGACCGCAAACAGCCAGTAAAGCACCGTCGGCTTCCACTTGATGAACGTTTCGTTGTGCAAAACGATCGTCGCGCCGCCGAACACGCCAATGATCAGCAGGCTGACCCATTGCATCGGCTCCACCTTGCCGTGGCGAAAGCGAACCCAGGCAATCTGCAGCACCGTCGCCACAATGGCCACCGCCGTGGCTTGATAGATGCCGAATACCTTGAAGGCGACAAAAAACAGGATGACCGGGAACAGGTCGAACAGGAATTTCATGCGGACCAAATCAGGTTGGCGGGCCAGGTATGTAGCCTGGCCTGCTGGCAATCCGACGGGCGGATTGGACGTGGCGTCCGGTGTGCGGGTGAAATCACCCGCGATCAGCCGGATCGCGATCGTCGAATTTTAACGCAGCCGAGTTGATGCAATAGCGCAGACCGGTCGGCGCGGGGCCATCTTCGAAAACATGGCCCAGATGGCTGCCGCATTCCTTGCAGCGAACCTCCACGCGCGTCATGCCATGACTATGGTCCACATGCTCGGCAATGACCTCGCCATTGATGGGCCGGAAATAGCTGGGCCAGCCGCAGCCGGCATCGAACTTGGTGGCCGATTCGAACAACGGCGTGCCGCAGCCCACGCAATGATAGATGCCCTGGTCCCAGTGGTCCCAGTAGCGGCCCGTGAACGGCCGCTCGGTGGCGGCTTCACGCGTCACGCGGTATTCGACGTCGGACAGCTGCTCACGCCATTGGGCGTCGGTCTTGGTTGTGGTCATCTTGTTTCCTTTGTGGGATCCCGCTGGTCCTGCCGCTCAGGACGAACAGCTGACTTCGAGTCCTGAAGCCCAATCGGGCGGCAGGGCCGCATAGTGGGCCGCTTCGGGCTGCTCGTCGAAGGGTTTCGACAGCACGCCCAGCACGCGGTCCACTTCGGAAAAGTCCTTGTCGCGCGCGGCGCGGATGGCGGTTTCGGCGATGTGGTTCCGGAGCACGTATTTCGGGTTGACTTGCAGCATTGCAACCCTGCGCGCCGCGTCTTCGGACTGTTCCGCCTGCAAACGGGCACGGTATTCGGCCGCCCAGGCGTCCCAGGCGGCGCGGTCCATGAACAGGTCGCGCACCGGTGCGTCGCAAGAGGCGTCCTGCGACCCTACCTGGGCCAGGTTGCGCCAGAACAACGTGTAATCCACGCGGTTGGCGTGCATCACGCGGAACAGGTTCGTCATCAGCGTCTCGTCCTGTTCCTGCTCGGTACGAAGTCCGAGCTTCGCGCGGTAGTGGCGGAAAAACGCCGAGGCATAGCGGTCGCGGAACGGATCGAGCGCCTCGCGCGCGGCCTCCACGGCGGCTTCCTTTGCGGCTTCGGCATCCGCGGCGGTGGTATCGCGCCACAGTGGCAGCAGCGCCTGGGCCAGGCAGTGGAGGTTCCAGAACGCGATCTGCGGCTGCTGGCTGTAGGCGTAGCGGCCCTGCTGGTCCGAATGGTTGCAGATGTGATTGGCGTCGAAGGCATCCAGGAAGCCGAACGGACCGTAGTCGATCGTCAGGCCCAGGATCGACATATTGTCGGTGTTCATCACGCCGTGGCAGAAGCCCACGGCCTGCCAGTGCGCCACCATGTCGGCCGTGCGCAGCGATACCTCGCGCAGTAGCGCCTGATAGGGACTGGCCTCGTCGCGGCAGGCCGGATAGAAGCGGTCGATCACGAAATCCGCAAGCTGTTTCAGCGAGGCATGATCCTCGCGCGCCGCGAAATGTTCAAAGTGGCCGAACCGGATGAAGCTGGGCGCCAAGCGCGTGACCACGGCCGAAGTCTCGATGGTTTCGCGCCGCACCGGCGCATCGGACCCGACGATCGCCATCGCGCGCGTGGTCGGTACCCCCAACGCATGCATGGCTTCGGAGCAGAGGTATTCCCGGATCGACGAACGCAGTACCGCGCGGCCATCGGCCATACGGGAATACGGAGTCAGGCCCGCGCCCTTGAGCTGGATCTCCCACGGGCCGTCCGGCATTTGCGCTTCCGCCAGGCGGATGGCACGGCCATCGCCAAGCTGTCCCGCCCAGACTCCGAACTGGTGGCCCGAGTAGACCGTAGCCAGCGGGTCGGCCCAGTCGGGCACGGCATTGCCAATGAAGGTGTCGATGAATTGCGCGTCCTGCGTGACGGCGGGCAGCCTGGACGCATCCCAGCCCAGCAATGCGGCGGCGGCCGGGGCCACGCCGATCAGATAGGGCGATGGCAGGGGCGTAGGTGCCAGGCGCGTGAAGAAGCGTTCGCCAAGGGCCGCCATGCCTGGCGCCGTGGTGAACGGTACGGCGAATGGGGTGCGCGGCAGGGCGTCGGTGGAATCAGTAGGCATCGGATGCGCTGGCAAAGGTGCGGGGGTTGCCCCTGGACAGACCTGGATCAATAGCCGGCCGGGGCATGCGCCGGATGGCATTGCCGCAAGTCCCGTTCCGGTTCACATAGACGGCGTGCATGACGCTAGGGGAAAACGACATATTGAGACACATCAGGGCACGCAGTATTGTACTTGCACCGGTTTTCCCCTGCCGGCCAAGGGTTGTCCGCTGCT
>DAIOET010000514.1:0-3271 GCA_036746135.1 Cupriavidus sp. | reverse complement strand
CTGGACGAGCAGAAGGTACGCCACGACCTCAAGTACTGCGGCAGCCTGGAGGCCGCCGCCGCGCTGTCCGAGGGCGCCTGCGACATTGCGGGTTTTCACGTACCGATCGGCGAATTCGAGGAAGAAACGCTGCGTGGCTTTTTGCGCTGGCTGCACCCCGAAAAGCACTGCCTGATCCACCTGGCCACGCGCCAGCAGGGACTCTTCGTGCGCCCGGGCAATCCGCTGAGCATCCACTCGCTGGAAGACCTGACGCGCTCGGATGTGCGCTTCGTCAATCGCCAGCTAGGCTCCGGCACGCGCCTGCTGCTGGACCTGATGCTGGCACGACGCGGCATCGACAGCAACGGGATCGAGGGTTTCAGCAACGGCGAATTCACGCACGCCGCCGTGGCCGCCTATATCGGCAGCGGCATGGCCGACGTCGGCTTTGGCGTGGAAACGGCCGCTCGCCACTTCAACCTCGAATTCGTGCCGGTGCTCAAGGAGCGCTACTTCTTTGCACTGGAATCGGACGCGCTGCAAAGCCCCGCCCTGACCGGCGCGGTGGCCGCCATGAAGAGCGCCAGCTTCCGCGACCGCGTGAACGCCCTGCCCGGCTATGACGGCGAACTGACAGGGACCGTGCTCACGTTTGCGGAAGCATTCCCCGGGGTGCGGCTTTAAGGCACCCCCGGGCCTTCAATACACCACCACCGACAGCGCCACGCCGGCCGGCACGCGCACCTTGTCGCTGTACACGTCGTTGCTGGCGCTGCGCGGCGCGATGTAGCTGGCATAGCCCTGCAGCATCGACGGCGCGGTGGCCGGCAGCTTGCGCAGCGCGGTGTACGTCGATGCCGACGGGTCGATCTCCGGCAGCGTGTAGGTGCCGTCCGACCAGGCCGGATACCCGTAGTTGCCGGGCGAGCGGCCTAGCGGCATGTTGCTGTTCGTCGTGGCACGCCAGCTCAACATCGCCTGATCGAAGGTCCAGCCCGGCCGGGCCGCCTGGATCGCTCCGGCCAGGACCAGGCGGGAATCGGCCGCCTGGCGCGTCAGCAGATCGCGATAGAAGCCGATACCGAGCTGGCGGTTCAGGAAGCCGCCGAGACTGCCCGACACCGCGTAGCTTTCGCACGATGCGCCAAAGCCGGTGAATTCGGTCAGATTGCAGTTGTAGTCGCTGTAGCGGTAGTAATCGGGCAGGCGGACATCGCGGATCGGGTTGTAGTTGGAAACGATCGCCCCGCTCAGGAAGTCTTCCATCTGCATCGCGGTCATTTCCTCCAGCCACGTGTCATAGGCGGAGCTCGCGCCCATGCTCACCTGGCGGCGATAGAAATTCTGCATATGGGTGCCCTCGTGCGCCATCGTGATCTTGACGGACCGCACGCCGTCGGGCCCGCCCAGCGTCATCGTTTCGCTGTCGAGGTACAGCGAAATCGATTCGTTGCTGTTTGCTTCCTTGGTCTTGAGGAAGTTGTGCACGCCCCAGAAATAGCCGACGGTGCCGTAGGGCTTGGCGTCGTGGTTGAAGTTGAGGATGACGATATCCACCGGCACGCCGGACGGCAGCATCGACGTGCCGAACTGGTTGGCACCCCAGAGTTTGCCGCCCACGTCGACCAGCCGGTCGTAGACCATGCCGGTACCGGCAAACGCGTTGGCCAGGTCCGCGACCATCGTGTCGGTCACGTTGGTGGCTTCGGCGGCCTCCACCCAGACGTTGACGCGGGTGCCGTCACTGGCGGTCAGCTGCTTGCGCAGCGTGGCCGTGCGCTGCGTGCCATCGATGTGATACCAGTTGCGGCTGGCGCCCTCGCTCATGGCCGTGGTGCCGATCGCCGTGGCAAGCGGCGCCGGCGCGCTCAACGTACTCAGCATCGGATCGCCCGATGGGCGCGTGGCATCGATCCAGCCTGCACGGTTGTACTCGCCGATGGCGCGCCGCATGGCTTCTTCGGTCGAACCCTGGGTCAGCGACTGCGGCGAGATCATTTCCGAAGCCACGCGAGAAGACAGCCCGGCCGGCATGGCCACCGCCGCACCGCCGAGGTTGTAAAGCTGAAGCCAGACCGACTTGCCGGTCACGCCGGAAATGGAATACTGCACGTCAACCGCGGCACCGTTTCCGTTCTGGTAGCCCCAGATCCCGGCGTCGGTGCCCGAATAGCTGCTGGCCGTGACCGCGCCGCAAGTCGCGCATGACTGGGTCAGGCCAGTCACCAGCATCGGCTCGGTGGAAGTGGTGGTGGTGGTGGCCTGGGTGCTGGCGGCACTGCCACCGTCATCGCCACCCCCGCCGCCACAGGCGGCAAGGGCCAGCGCGGCCAGTGCCGCAAGACCGGTCAACCCGGTGGACAATCGAGCGCGCGCTCCGGCACGCAGGGTCATGCGACGCATCTGGGGGACTCCGAAACAAAGCGGTCTCCCTCGGCGGGCGCGCGCATGCGCACCACGCGGGAGTGGTCACCCAATAACGACGCGAATAGCACCAGGTTTAGCGGTCGTTACATCGCTTTTCCCGATGATTCGATGCAACGGCCGTTTCAATCCGTCGTGATACGCACGCAAGACGATGCGCGTGCAAGGCTCAGTAAATCTCCGGAATGATCATGTTGTCCGGTACCGGCAGGCGCGTGTAGTCGGCATGGCGCTCGCGCTGGGGCAGCACGATGGAAGACTGCGGCGGCTCGACGTACGGCATCTGCTGCAGCAGATGGTGGATGCAGTTGAGCCGCGCGCGCTTCTTGTCCACGGCTTGCACCACCCACCACGGTGCTTCGGGAATGTGGGTGCGCTCCAGCATGATTTCCTTGGCGCGCGTGTAGTCTTCCCAGCGGCGGCGCGATTCCAGGTCCATCGGGCTCAGCTTCCACTGCTTGAGCGGATCGTGGATACGGCTCAGAAAGCGCATATGCTGCTCGTCGTCGGTGATCGAGAACCAGTACTTGATCACCTGGATACCCGAGCGCACCAGCATGCGTTCGAACTCCGGCACCGAGCGGAAGAATTCCTCGTACTGTTCGTCCGTGCAGAAGCCCATGACGTGCTCCACGCCGGCGCGGTTGTACCAGCTACGGTCGAACAGCACCATCTCGCCAGCGGCGGGCAGGTGCGACACATAACGCTGGAAATACCACTGCGTGCGTTCACGATCGTTCGGTGCCGGCAGCGCGGCCACGCGGCACACGCGCGGGTTCAGCCGCTGGGTGATGCGCTTGATCACGCCGCCCTTGCCCGCGGCATCGCGCCCTTCGAACAGGATCACCACCTTGTGGCCCGTGGC
>DAIOET010000513.1:0-3276 GCA_036746135.1 Cupriavidus sp. | reverse complement strand
GGCATCCTGCGCGTGCTGTCCGACCGCGAGCTGCGCGGCGTGATGGCGCACGAACTGGCGCACGTGAAGCACCGCGACATCCTGACGTCGACCATCGCCGCCACGATGGCCGGTGCCATCTCGGCGCTGGCAAACATGGCGATGTTCTTCGGTGGCCGCGACGAAAACGGCAACCGCAGCAACCCGATTGCCTCCATCGCAGTGGCCATTCTGGCCCCGTTGGCCGCGTCGCTGATCCAGATGGCGATTTCGCGTGCCCGTGAATTCGAGGCGGACCGCGGGGGTGCCGAAATCAGCGGTGATCCGCAGGCGCTGGCCAGTGCGCTGGACAAGATCCACCGCTATGCGCAGGGCATTCCGTTCCAGGCGGCCGAGGAACATCCGGCCACCGCGCAGATGATGATCATGAATCCGCTGTCGGGCGGCGGCATTGCCAACCTGTTCTCGACGCACCCGGCCACCGAGGAGCGGATCGCGCGCCTGATGCACATGGCACAGACCGGCAGCTATCCCGCCTGATGCCGGATCTGGCTCGATTTGCCCCGTTTCACTGGTTGACCCGCGACAACGGGTAAACTGCCCGCTGTGTTCCTTTTGGGACCGGCGGGCATTTTTATGCCCCCACGTCCTGACGCCACGGCGTCGCCGTTCCGATTTTCCGTTGATCTTGCCTGTCTGATTTTCCGTATGCGCCTGCCTCACGAATCCCTTGCCTTCCAGATGCTCGGTGCTGCCGCGGCTGTTCGCGGCGTGCACGAAGGCACGGCCCTGCCGCAGGCCATCGAAGATGTTGCCACGCATCTGCGGCTCGACCGCGTGCGCGACGCCGCCACGCGCGGTGCCATCCAGGATCTGGCCTACCGTTCGGTGCGCCTGTTCGGCACCACGCGCGCGCTGGTCACCCAACTGGTGACGCGGCCGCCCGGCGCACTCGTTGACTCGCTGCTTGCCGTGGCGCTTGCCTTGCTGATCGAAGGCGAGGACGGCGATGGCAGCAAAGTGGGGCGGGGCGGGTATTCCACGTTCACGGTCGTCGACCAGGCGGTCAGCGCCGCGGCATCGGAGCCGAAGACCGCGCACGCGCGCGGCCTGGTCAATGCCGTCCTGCGCCGCTTCCTGCGTGAGAGCAAGGCACTGATGCCCAAGATCATGCAGGACGAGGAGGCACGCTGGAACCTGCCGTCGTGGTGGCTCGCCCAGTTGCGCCGCGCGTATCCGGAGCAATGGATGGCATTGGCCGAAAGCGTCAACGAACGGCCGCCGATGACACTGCGCGTCAATCCGAAACGCATTTCCGTGCCCGAATACCTGCAGGAGCTTGCCAATGCCGGCCTGGCCGGTGTGGCTGTGGGCGAGCAGGCAGTGCGGCTGGTGCGCGCGTTTCCGGTGACGCAGATTCCGGGCTTTTCCGAAGGCGATGTGTCCGTGCAGGACGCCGGCGCGCAACTGGCCGCGCCGCTGTGCGAGGTTTCCGACGGCATGCGAGTGCTCGACGCCTGCGCGGCGCCTGGCGGCAAGACCGGCCATTTGCTGGAGCTGGCCGACATCCACGTCACGGCGGTGGAAAGCGATGCGCAACGCGCCGCACGCATCCACGACAACCTGGCCCGGCTGGGACAGCGCGCCGACGTGATCGTTGGCGATGCGAGCCGTCCCAAGGACTGGTGGGACGGCCAGCAGTTCGACCGCATTCTCGCGGACGTGCCGTGTTCCGCCTCGGGCATCGTGCGGCGTCATCCCGATATCCGCTGGCTGCGGCGCGAATCGGATGTCACGAAGCTGATGACCGAGCAGCGCCGCATTGTTTCGCAGCTCTGGCCGCTGCTGAAACCGGGCGGCATCCTGGTCTATGTGACCTGTTCTATTTTCCCAACGGAAGGTGAGGAGCAGGCGCTCTGGTTTGGTGCGCAGCTTCCAGATGCGATACGATTGCAGGCGCCGGGGCAACTGCTGCCCGGCATCACGGCGCCTGAGACGTCCGGCAGCGGGATTGCCGGCAAGGCAAGCCTGCCATCGGACCACGATGGCTTCTACTACGCCCGCTTCCAGAAACGCGCCTGAACCATCCACCAATGCCCAGCCTGCTGCGCCTGTTCGTCCTACGTGCCCCCGGCCGCGCGGTGCGCGGATGGCCGGTAGCATCGCTGGCCGGCGCGTGGCGCCTCTGGCGCGCGTGGTACGCGGCTGCCCTGTTGCTGCTGGCATTGGTGGTGTACGTGCCCCATGCCGGCGCACAGCTGATTGAAACCACCGAGGCGCGCATCGACTACCAGGACGGTGGTTTCGAACTCGGTGCATCGTTCGATTTCGACTTGCCGCCCGCGCTGGAAGACGCGCTGCACAAAGGCATCTCGCTCTATTTCGTCGTCGACTTCCAGCTGTCGCGCGCGCGCTGGTACTGGTTCGACGAAAAGCCCGTGAACACCTCGCGTTCGGTGCGCTTGTCCTACCAGCCGCTGACACGCCAGTACCGGGTATCCACCGGCGGCCTGCAGCTGCCGTTCAACCGCCTGAAGGGCGCGTTGCAGTTCATCCAGCAGGTACGTGGATGGCGGGTCTTCGAGCGCAGGGATGTCAAAGCCGGCGAGACCTATCACGCCGAGACGCGCATGCGCCTGGACCTGTCGCAATTGCCCAAGCCGTTTCAGATCAACGCCGTGAACACGCGCGAGTGGAACCTGTCGTCTGACTGGAAGCGCTTCAACTACACGGTGCCGACCAATCTCGATGCACCGCCGCCGGCGCCGCCGCCCGTGGCACCACCCGCACCGCCGGCCATGCCGGGGTCCGCACCGCCCGCTGCTTCGGCGCCTTCGGCCGAGGTGCGCATGCCGTTCGCGCAAACCGTGTCGAACGTGCTGTCGCCCAACCAACTGGTCCAGCCGGTCAGCCAGCCATGAACGGCAATCCGTGGGATAGCAGATTCCGCCGCGTACTCTATCGCGTGGTGGTGGGGATCATCGTCTTCCTGGCGTTGGTGCTGGTTGGCCTGCTGGCGGGCGCGTCGGCCAATACCGAGTTCTTCGACCGGTATTTCACGCTGCTCTTCAAGGTCAACCTGGTTGTCGGTGTACTGCTCGTGCTGACAGTGGGCGCGCTCGCGCTCACGCTCTGGATCCGATATCGCCGCGGCAAGTTTGGCACGCGGCTGATGAGCAAGCTGGCGGTGTTCTTCGGTGTGGTGGGCGTGTTGCCCGGCGTGCTGATCTATCTGGTGTCGTTGCAGTTCGTGTCGCGCAGTATCGAATCGTGGTTCGACGTGCGCGTGGAGAATGC
>DAIOET010000512.1:0-3279 GCA_036746135.1 Cupriavidus sp. | reverse complement strand
CAGTTCGGCACCATCGCGCGCTCCAGCCAGCAAGGCGTGGTTTCGCACTACAACGTGCAGCCCGTGCTCGACCTGTTCGGCGCGGTGCGCGGCCGCGACCTTGGCGCGGTGGCCGGCGACGTGCAGCGCATCGTCGATCAGGCGCGCGCGCAACTGCCGGCCGGATCGGACATCGTGGTGCGCGGGCAGGTGCAGACCATGCATGCGTCGTTCGCGGGTCTGCTTACCGGGCTGGCTGCCGCCATCGTGCTGGTCTACCTGCTGATGGTGGTGAACTTCCAGTCGTGGCTCGACCCGCTGGCCATTGTCGGCGCGTTGCCCGTGGCGCTCGCCGGTATGGCGTGGATGCTGTTTGCAACCGACACGACGATCAGCGTGCCCGCGCTCACGGGCGCCATCATCTGCGTGGGGATCGCCACGGCCAACAGCATCCTGGTTGTCAGCCATGCGCGCGACGGGCTGACCGCCGGCAAGCCCCCTCTCGAAGCCGCATGGGAAGCCGGCTTCAGCCGCTTCCGCCCCGTGGCGATGACCGCGCTGGCCATGCTGTTCGGCATGGTGCCGATGGCGCTCGGATCAGGCGGCGCCGGTGCACAGAACGCCCCGTTGGGCCGCACCGTGATCGGCGGCCTGGCCTTCGGCACCACTGCAACGCTGGTGCTGGTACCGGTGTTCTTTGCCGTCCTGCACGGCTGGATGGCCCGCCGCGCCCGCCCTGACAACCACTCCACCCTTCACGAAGGCCTGGCATGACCCCGAACCTACCCGACAACCCGCGCGTGCAGCCCGATACCCGGCAGGACCCGCGCCGTCATCCACGCCTCATGGCACTGGCGATGGCCGGCGCGTTGACGGCGCTGGCCCTGACCGCCGGCATCGTGCCGCGCTGGCATAGCCACGGCGTCCTGCAGCAACGTGCGGCGGCGGCACAGACGCCGATCGTCAGCGTGGTCCAGCCGCACGCCGCGGCGGCCGCGCGTGACGTCACGCTGCCGGCCGACGTGCGCGCCTATGAGGATGCCGCCATCCACGCGCGCGTGAGTGGCTACCTGCGCCGCTGGTACGTCGATATCGGCACGCCGGTCAAGGCCGGCCAGTTGCTGGCGGAGATCGATGCACCCGAAGTGGCCGACCAGTTGCGCCAGGCTCGCGCCGACGAGGCAACGGCCGCCGCCAACTATGCGCTGGCACACACCACGGCGCGGCGCTGGCAGGACTTGCAGGCGACGAACTCGGTGGCCCAGCAGGAAACCGACCAGAAGGTGGCCGACATGAACGCCAAGGCCGCGCTGTTGGCGGCGGCGCGCTCGAATACGTCGCGGCTGGCCCAGCTGTCGAGCTACACGCAGATCCGCGCGCCGTTCGATGGCGTGATTACCGCACGCAATGTCGACACCGGCGCGCTGATCGATGCCGGCAGCGCGCCCAATCAGGGCCGCGAGCTGTTTCACATCTCGGCCGGCACGCGCCTGCGCGTCTACGCCCAGGTGCCGCAGGACATCAGTTCCGCACTGGAGCCCGGCACCCGCGCCTGGCTGACGCTGCCGCAGGCGCCCGCGCAACGCTATCCAGCCACCGTGGCGCGCACCGCCGGCGCCATCGATCCCGTCACGCGCAGCCTGCGCGTCGAACTCGATGTCGACAGCCAGGACGGCCACATTCTGCCCGGCGCCTACGCGCAGGTGCATCTGGAGATCGGCAGCGCGCATACGGGCCTGGACCTGCCAGCCAATACGCTGATGTTCCCGGCCGGCGGCCCTGCCGTGGCGGTAGTGGGCGCCGACAACCGGCTGGCGATTCGCCACGTCACGCTCGGGCGCGATTTTGGCTCGCACGTGGAGGTGCTCGGCGGACTGCAAGGCAACGAGCGCATCGTCTCGAACCCCGGCGACGGCTTCGTGGCCGGCATGACCGTGCGCGTGGCAGCGCCGGCGCAAGGAGCACCGGCATGAAGCGCACCGCCATCGTGCTTGTCTGTGCGTGGCTGGCCGGCTGTGCCAGTGTCCCGTACCACACCCCCGAGGTGTCGATGCCGGCCGCCTACAGCGAAGCCCACGACACGCAGCAGCAAGCGATCGCACCTGACTGGTGGCATGCGTATCACGATGCCACGCTCGATACACTGCTGGCCCGCATCGACGTATCGAACCAGAGCCTGCTCAAGTCTCTGGCGCTGCTGCGCGATGCCCGCGCGCAGGTCAGCGCGGCGCGGGCCGATTACTTTCCGACGGTCGGCGCCACGGCAAGTGTCACAAGCACGCACCTGTCGGCCAATGTGCTCGGCCATTCGCTGGCGGGCAAGACCACGCCGGACCATCTGCTCGGTCTGGGTGCCAGTTGGGAACCCGATCTGTTCGGACGTATCGGCAACAACGTCGATGCCGCCAGCGCCCGCGCGCAGGCCAGTGCCGACGATGTGGCCGCCGTGCGGCTAAGCCTGCGGGCAGAGGCCGCCATCGACTATTTCGGCATCCGGTCGCTCGACCGTGAAGCCGCCTTGCTGCAGCAGACCGTCGACGCCTACAACTCGGTGCTGCAACTGGTGACCAACCGCTACCGGGGCGGCATCGCCGCGGAAGGCGACGTGGCCCAGGCGCAAGCGCAACTGGAAAGCACCCGTGCGCAACTGGCCGACCTGCGGCTCGCCCGCACCCAGTTGCTGCATGCGTTGGCCACGCTGGCTGGGGAACCTGCGAGTACATTCACGCTGCCCGCCGCCGCGTCCGACGCGGGTATCTCACTGCCCGCCACGCCGGGCGCCGTGCCGGCCATGCTGTTGCAGCGCCGCCCGGACATTGCGGCGGCGGAGCGCCGCGTGGCCGCCGCCAACGCGCAGATCGGCGTGGCACGCGCGGCGTTCTTTCCCACGCTGATGCTGAATCTGAACGGCGGACTGGACAGCTCCGGCCTGGCCGGCTGGCTGACCGCGCCCAGCCGCTTCTGGGCCGTCGGTCCGGCATTGGCGGCGACCATTTTCGACGGTGGCAAGCGCCAGGCAGGCGTGGACAGCGCCCGCGCCCAGTTCGACGCCAGCGCCGCCGACTATCGTGAAACCGTGCTCAAGGCCGTGCAGGATGTGGAAGACAACTACGCCGCCGTTCGATTACTCAACGATGAAGCCAGCAGCCAGCAGGCGGCCGTGACCGCGTCCGGCCGTGCGCTGGCGCAGGCAACCGAGCGCTACCGCAAGGGTGCCGCGGCCTATCTCGACGTCAACGTGGTACAGGCGGCTGCGCTGAACGATGCCCGCGCGCTCGAAGCCGTGCACCGTCGCCAGCT
>DAIOET010000511.1:0-3290 GCA_036746135.1 Cupriavidus sp. | reverse complement strand
GACCATACCAGCGCGGGTAAAACTGGCGAACCACCTCGCCCTCGAAATGGAGCGCGTGGCATCCATGAAGCTGCATGGGCGGTTCGGGATTGGGATCGTCGGCGCCGTCGCGGATCTTGAACACATCGCCCGCGAAGGCCTGGATCGCAGCGGTCGGCAATACGCCGGCCAGCTCGGTAAGGTGGGTGCAGCCCGCCACGCTGCCCAGCCGGTCGCGCACGGCCTTGCGGAATCCCTTCGTCAGATTCAAGCCGATCAGCTGGCGGTAGGCCGGGCCAATCGTGTCGCAATGCGTGGGATACGGGACCCAATCGGAGCACGCTTCGGCATCAACGATATTCAGGCGCAGGTCGATCGTCACGCGCAGCCACAGGTCATGCAGCGGCTGGCCCTCGGGCCGGATGCGGTTACCGGCCAGCTCGATATCGCGTGGCTTGGTATCCGTCAGGCGTGCCTCGATGTCCCACAGGCCGTCGTCCCGCAAATACGCTTCGGCCGTGATGGCACGGCGATGACGCAAAGCACGATTGACGGGTGGGGAAAGCGGCATGACAGCAGGGGCTGAAGCGGCAGGCTGATGTGTGGCGGTATTCGGGGGCAAAACTTACGGCGAACTCCGCAACCCGCTTTCTTGCGGACAGCCCGGCGCTTGCCGGACGGCCGCCTGGGCCGGAGAACTCGTGGAGTTTAACATGCCGCGCTGCTTTGACCGGGAACATCCTGCGGAACGCTTTGTCTGGCGCCGATTGTTGCAGGGGCAAAAGCGGCAAACCCGCGCCACATCAGGGAATACGGAAAACCGGGAGGCACGCCGCTGCGTTGCATCAGTGGTACGACAACCGGCTTGACGGCCAGACGAATACCCCTTATGCGTACGCAGGTATGCAACTGGCTACTCCTCGTCCTCCGCGCCGCGGATGATCTTGCCGACCACGGCCCGGGAAAAGCCGCGCGCCATCATGAATCGGATCTGCTTGGCCCGCGCCTCGGGAGTATCCGGCGGCACGCCAAAGCGCTTGCGCCAGACTTCCTTTGCCCGATCCAGCTCGGTATCGCGCAACCTGTCCTGGAGATCACGTAGCTGCTCGTTGCCAAGCTGATGCGTTTTGGCTTCCTGCATCACACGCGCGGCGCCATAGCGACTGGCGCGGCGATGGACCAGGCTGTCGACGAAGCGGTCGTTCGACAACCAGTTTTCACGCTCCAGGGCATCGAGCAATGCTTCCACCTCTTCAGCCGATTCGGCATGCGGCGCCAGCTTGCGCGCCAGCTCGGCACGGCTATGCTCGCGGCGTGAAAGATAGCCAACGGCACGGGCCTTCAGGGAGAGCGGGGGGCGGGTACCAACCATCGGAAATCAGCAGTGACGAATAAGAGCAGAAGCGCGAAACAATAAAAAAGCCGCCGCACTGTCATGCGACGGCTTCCGTTGCCGAGTGGCAAGACCCTCAGTCTTCGATCTCGGCCGGTGCGGCAGCTACCGGGTTCGTCAGCGCCACGCCCAACGCGGCACGCACCTTGTTCTCGATTTCCGAGGCGATGTCCGGGTTCTCGCGCAGGAATTCGCGGGCGTTGTCCTTGCCCTGGCCGATTTTCTCGCCGTTGTAGCTGTACCACGCGCCCGACTTCTCGACGATCTTGGCATCCACGCCCAGGTCGATGATTTCGCCCTGACGCGAGATACCCTGGCCGTAGAGGATGTCAAAGAACGCCTCGCGGAACGGCGGCGAGACCTTGTTCTTGACCACCTTGACCTTGGTTTCGTTACCCACCACCTCGTCGCCCTTCTTGATCGAGCCAATGCGGCGGATGTCCAGGCGCACCGATGCGTAGAACTTCAGCGCGTTACCGCCGGTCGTGGTTTCGGGCGAACCGAACATCACACCGATCTTCATACGGATCTGGTTGATGAAGATGACCAGGCAGTTGGTGCGCTTGATGGTGCCGGTCAGCTTGCGCAGCGCCTGGCTCATCAGGCGGGCCTGCAGACCCGGCAGCGAATCACCCATCTCGCCTTCGATTTCGGCCTTCGGCACCAGTGCGGCCACCGAGTCGATCACGATCATGTCGATCGAGCCCGAGCGCACCAGCGCGTCGGTGATTTCCAGCGCCTGTTCGCCGGTGTCCGGCTGCGAGATCAGCAGGTTGCCAACGTCCACGCCGAGCTTGCCGGCGTATTGCACGTCCAGCGCGTGTTCCGCGTCGATGAACGCACAGGTGCCGCCCAGCTTCTGCATTTCGGCCACGACCTGCAGCGTCAGCGTGGTCTTGCCCGACGATTCCGGGCCATAGATCTCGACCACGCGGCCGCGCGGCAGTCCGCCCACGCCCAGCGCGATGTCCAGGCCCAGCGAACCAGTGGATACCACCTGGATATCCTGTTCGATGTCGCCATCGCCCAGGCGCATGATCGAGCCCTTGCCGAACTGCTTCTCGATCTGGGAGAGCGCGGCGGCAAGCGCCTTTTGCTTCTCAGCGCTCACGCCGGCGCCGGCCTTCTTGTCGTCCATGGTCGTCCTTCAGTTCAATTGATAGCAATTGGTGTATAAATAGGCCGCATGCGGCTTGGCGCCCGATTTTTAAGGCTTTTCCGGTTGAATTCGGAAGCTCTGGCGCCTGACCCGGCCTCGGCGCGGATCCCTTTCGGGACCACCTGCGCGGAATGACGGGTACTGTATAAAAAAACAGTATGCTTGGCAAGCCCCACCGGTACCGCGCCCGGCGGACGGCAATGCCGGCCCCAAAAAAGCTGGACAAGGGTGGAGACAAACCATGCGGATTCTGATCGCCGAAGATGACGACGTGCTGGCAGACGGCCTGACGCGCTCGCTGCGCCAATCCGGCTATGCCGTCGATCACGTCGCCAATGGCGTGGAAGCCGATTCGGCACTCTCCACGCAGAGTTTCGACCTGCTGATCCTGGACCTGGGCCTGCCGCGCATGCCCGGCCTGGAAGTGCTCAAGCGGCTGCGTGCGCGCGGCGCCATGCTGCCCGTGCTGATCCTGACCGCGGCCGACGGCGTGGACGAACGCGTCAAGGGGCTGGACCTGGGCGCCGACGACTATATGGCCAAGCCCTTCGCACTGTCCGAGCTGGAGGCGCGCGTGCGCGCGCTGGTCCGGCGCGGTGCCGGCGGCGGCGCCACGCTGATGCGCCACGGCCCGCTGGCATTCGACCAGGTCGGCCGCATTGCATTCCTCAACGACCAGATGCTGGACCTCTCCGCGCGCGAGATCGGCCTGCTGGAAATCCTGCTCACACGCAGCGGCCGGCTGGTATCGAAGGAACA
>DAIOET010000510.1:0-3310 GCA_036746135.1 Cupriavidus sp. | reverse complement strand
CATGCGTGATCCTGTCCGGTGGCGAGACCACGGTCACGGTGCGCGGCAATGGCCGCGGTGGCCGCAATGCCGAGTTCCTGCTGTCGCTCGCCGTGGCGCTCGATGGCCTGCCCGGTGTGCACGCGATTGCCGGCGACACCGACGGCATCGACGGTTCCGAAGACAACGCCGGTGCGCTGCTTGGCCCCGACACGCTGACGCGCGCTGCATCGCGCGGCCTGTCTGCCCGTGCGCACCTGGACAACAACGATGGCTACGGATTCTTTGCGGGCATCGACGACCTGATCGTCACCGGCCCGACCCGTACCAACGTCAACGATTTCCGCGCGATCCTGATCGTTTGAGATCGCGAGCCACAGCACAAAGAGGATGGAGAAGGAGACATTCATGAGACGCCAGCGCAAAGCCAAGATCGTCGCCACCCTGGGCCCGGCCAGCTCGGACATCGCGGTCATCCGCCAGCTGTTCGATGCCGGGGCCGATGTGTTCCGCCTGAACTTCAGCCACGGCAACCATGAGGACCACCGCGCGCGGTATGACGCCGTACGGCAGGTGGAAGCGGAGACCGGCCGCCCGATCGCGATCCTGGCCGACCTGCAAGGCCCGAAGCTGCGCATCGGCACGTTTGCCGCGGGCAAGGTGGCGGTGCGCGCCGGGGACCCGTTCGTGCTCGACAGCGATCCCACGCCGGGCGATGGCACGCGCGTGTACCTGCCGCACCCCGAACTGTTCAAGGCGGCCAGCGCGGGTCAGTCGCTGCTGATCGACGACGGCAAGGTGCGCCTGAACATCGAGGCCGTGTCGAGCGGCAGCATCACCACGCGCGTGGCCAACAACGGCACGCTGTCTGACCGCAAGGGCGTGAACGTGCCCGATGCCGTCATTCCGATTCCGGCGCTGACCGACAAGGACCGCCGCGACCTGGCGTTTGCGCTGGAGCTGGGCGCCGACTGGATCGCGCTGTCATTCGTGCAGCGTCCGTCGGATATCGTGGAAGCGCGCGAAATCATCGGCACGCGCGCTGGCGTGCTGTCGAAGATCGAGAAGCCGGCCGCGCTGCAGCAGCTCGACGAAATCGTGCGCGTGTCCGACGCGGTCATGGTGGCGCGCGGCGACCTGGGCGTGGAACTGCCGCCCGAGCGCGTGCCCGGCGTGCAGAAGCGCATCCTGCGTGTCTGCCGTCAGCTCGGCAAGCCGGTGGTGATCGCCACGCAGATGCTGGAGTCGATGATCGATTCGCCGGTGCCCACGCGCGCCGAGGCATCCGATGTGGCGAGCGCCATCTACGACGGCGCCGACGCGGTGATGCTGTCGGCCGAATCGGCGAACGGCCGCCATCCGGTGCCGGCCGTGTCGATCATGGACCGCATCATCGCGGAGGTCGAGCGTGATCCGCTCTACCGCAACATGATCGATGCCCAGCACGAGGTGCCGCTTTCCACGCGTCAGGACGCCATTTGCGCCGCGCTGCGCGAGGTCACCCAGATCATCGGCGCCAAGGCGACGGTCACGTACACGTCGTCCGGCGCCACCGCGCTGCGCGCCGCGCGTGAACGGCCGTGCGCGCCGATCGTCAGCATCACGCCGAACCTGGATATCGCGCGCCGCCTGGCCATTACCTGGGGCGTGCACTCCACGGTGAGTCCGGACGTGCAGAGCGTCGACGAAATGGTGGAGGCCGCCGCGCGCGCCGCGCTGGTGGAGGGTTATGCCGCGCCGGGCGACCAGATCACGATCGCCGCCGGCATGCCGTTTGGCCAGGGTGGCACCACCAACCTGCTGCGCGTGGCCGAAGTCGGCACCGAGGTAGCCGTGCTCGATATCAGCAAGGCACCCGCATCGGCCACGGTCTGACGCGCCCGCGACATCTTTTTTCCCTGAGTCGGGCAGGTTGACCGCCTGCCTACCGGCCGCCCGCGCACCATAGCCCGGTGCTTGCGGGCGGCTTCTTTTTTCAAGGTAACGATTTGTGCACGGCCGCCTGCTGCAAGGCGCCGTTGCTATACTCCATCGGCATCAACAGTCCCTCCGACGGAGCGTGAAAACATGCGTCTCGATGACGAAGCCGAAAGCCAGAATGTAGAAGACCGCCGCGGTGGCGGTGGCGGAGGCGGCTTTCCCATTGGCGGCAAGTCGATCGGGATCGGCACGGTCATCATCGCGCTGGCCGCGTCCTATTTCTTCGGCATCGATCCGTCTCTGATCCTGCAGGGAGGATCGGCGCTGCAGCAGCAACAGCAGCAGGTGCCGCAGTCGCAGTCACAAACGCACCGGCCGCCCGCGACCGACCAGTTGTCCGTGTTCACGCGCAAGGTGCTTGGTAACACCGAGCGCACCTGGGAACACATCTTCGAGACCGATCTGAATCGCCGCTACGCCCCGCCCACGCTGGTGATGTTCAGCGGCGCGACGCCCACCGCGTGCGGCACGGGCCAGTCGGCAATGGGTCCGTTCTACTGCCCGGCCGACCAGAAGGTCTATATCGACCTCGCGTTCTACAACGAACTACGTCAGCGTTTTGGCGCGGGCGGCGATTTTGCCCAGGCGTATGTGATCGCGCATGAGATTGGCCACCATGTGCAGAATCTGCTGGGCGTATCCGGCAAAGTGGACGCCGCGCGACGCCGCATGGGCGAGGCGCAGGCCAACCAGCTTTCCGTACGCATGGAATTGCAGGCCGACTGCCTCGCTGGCGTCTGGGCCGCCACGGCCGGCAAGCTGAACCAGCAGTTGCTGGAACCAGGCGATATCGAACAGGGCCTGAAGGCCGCCGCCGCCATTGGCGACGACCGATTGCAACGGCAGGCGCAGGGCTATGTGGTGCCCGAGGCGTTCACGCACGGCACCAGCGAGCAGCGTGTGCGTTGGCTGCGCCAGGGGCTGTCAACCGGCGACATCCGCAAATGCGACACCTTTGCCGCGCGGCAACTGTAAAGGGATTGGAAAGAAGCGGAGCAGGAACTGCAGGCGGGAAAAATCACCTGCGCGACGGAGAGAGAAGGAGGAGGTCGGTCGCGCAGGTGGGAGAGAAACCGGAAATCAGAATCGGCGGCCCAGGGGTGACACGGGGCCGCCGATTTGCGTTCTGGCGGGACAGGTCATCAGACCTTGTAGCCGTACAGATCGCCGTTGCGCGAATTATCCAGCGCCGAGCCGGAGATCTCGCCGCTGAATGCGTGCGAGCCTTCGCTGAAGCTGTCGAACTTGCCGGTACGTGCACCTTCACCGAACGAGTCGAACTTGCCCTGACGGGCTCCGTCCGTGTAGGTGTCGTACTTGCCGATCTTCGAACCTTCACTGAACGTGTCGA
>DAIOET010000509.1:0-3315 GCA_036746135.1 Cupriavidus sp. | reverse complement strand
TCGCTCGGGCACGGATGATTCTCGTGCTTCCACTCGGACAGGTCGGTGGCGAACTGCCGCAGCAGATCGTCGGCTTCCTGCAGGTAGACGTTGTAGAGCGCCAGACCGATACGAACCGGGCCGATGACCTTGTAGCCCTCGTCGTCATCGGCAAGGCCACCGGACAGCCGGAACGGCAGCACGTTGCTGTCTTCCGCCGTTGCCGCATCCATATCGCCGGCAGCTTCCACGGCCACCGGCGCTTCCGGCAGGGCCGCTTGCGCCAGCAGCGCATCGAGCGAGTCGATCCCGCCAGTCGCCGGCACCGCACCACCGGGTTCGCGCAGCGCTTGCGCGGCATCGATCAGCGGGCCGATCTCACGCAGCGTCGACGGGTCGTCGCGCAGCGCCAGCGCCCAGTCGCGCAGCAGATCGTGGGCCTGCATCAGCAGCGCCGGCAGTTCGGGCGCCGGCTCGCGTGCCTCTGCAATCCACAGGTTCATTACCTGTTCCACAGCCCAGGCGGCCTCGCCATAGCGATTCAGGCCGACCATCCGGCTCGATCCCTTCAGCGTGTGGAAACCACGGCGCATGCGGCTCAGCACGTCGGCGTCGCGCAATGCATCCAGGCCGCCAGACAGATCGGCGGTGATGTTGCCGAGCACCTCTTCGGCCTCGGACAGGAAGATGTCCAGCAGTTCGGCGTCGATGGCGGCAGTATCGGCCGGCATCGGCGCGGCGGACGGTGTGCCCGCAACAGGCGACGTGGCCACCGGCATCGGATCGGCCAGTGCCACCACCATGCGCTCGGCGGCCGATTCGCTTCCCGCCAGCCATGCGTGGAGCTGGGTAGTAGCTTCGCTGGCCTGACGGCGCAGCGCGGCATCGTCGTCGATGGCGGCCTGATCGGACACAGCCTGCAGCGCTGCGCGCAGGCGCTGGATCTCGGGCGAGTCGGCGGTGGCGGCAACGCGGATGGCGTCCATCGCGGCGCTGCGCGCCGTGCCCAGCGCACCCTGCGGCGCCGATTCCTGACGCCGTGCGCCGGGCGCGAGCGGGTCGTCGCCGAAGGTATCGCGCTGTTTGCGGCCGAATTCAAGCAGATCGGCAAACGCGTGCACCGCGCCGAGGTCCGCCGCGATATCGGATAGCTGGGCGATACGCGCGTCGTGATCGGTCGTCTCGCGCAGCACACCCAGGCGCTGCAGCACGGTGCGCACCGCTGCCATCGCGGCATCGGTCTCGTCGTCGATGCCCTCGGGCAACGCGGCACTGCCGTGAATGCGTTCGATCGTGGCCAGCAGCGCACCGAATGCCTGCGCGGCATCGTCCAGCGCATTGCCTGCGTCGGCACGTGCCGCGTTGCGGTCATACGTGTCGAGCCACGATTCGCCGCTATCGAGCTGAGCGCGAACCTGGGCCACCGCCTCGGCGCGCTGTGCCTGGGCACTGGCGGACTGCACCATGTCGGCCAGCCATGCCGGCGCTGCCGCCTGCGGGTCGGCCAGGCAGGCTGCCAGCGTCTCGCATCGGGCAGCGAATTCCTTGGCCGATGCATGGCCCGACTTACCGTGCACGCGCCACGGCATGGCCAGCGCACGCGCCAGAAACAGCGCCACGCCGCCACGGCCCAGCGCTTCGCCGGCCGGCCGCTGGCCCGCATAGGCTGCGGCGGCGGTCAGGCACTGCTGCAGCGCGGGCTGCGCCAGCGGCATCGCGGCCTCGGCCAGCGATGCCAGCGCGAGTTCCCAGCCGGACTGATCGTCGGCCGCGGCACGCTCGATGGCCGTGGCTGCATGCTGCAGATTGCGGGTATCGATGGGGTCGAGCCAGCCGTAGTAGCGCTGCCGGTAGTCGGCCCGTGCCACGATATGCGCGGGGTCCACACGGTATGCCTGCAGACTGCGCGCGACGTCCATGCGCAGCACCTGCACGGCGGCCTGCACCACGGGCGGCGTCATGTCGTCGTGGCCATCCGGCGTCAGGCCGGTGCTGACCAGCAGGAAGATGGCATCGTTGAGCAGCGCCTGCGGCACGCGCACCTGTCCCTGCAGGTACTGGCGCACCAGCAGATGGGTACGCGCGGCAAAGCGCTTGGCCAGCAGGTCGGACGGCAGCAAGCCGTGGGCCAGCCCGCGAAACACCATCGCCAGCGTGTGCCAGATGCCGCGGTCCGGTGTATCGGTGGTGCGGCGGGCGTCCTGCTCGCTGTTGCGCACTTCGTCGAGCGCCACTTGCAGCGGCAGCCAGGCCTCACGCAGCAGCGACGTTTCCGTGCACGGCGTGGGCAGACGCAGCGCCTTCAGCAGCGCGGCCTCGAAACGCTGGCGCGCGCGCGTGACGGCCGATGCCGAGCGTGTGGGCAGCACAATTCCGGGCAGCATCTGCAGTTCTTCGAGCCACAGGTCGGCCGGATGCACACGCTCTTCCTTCATCAGCGTGAGCGCGGCGGCATAGGGCTGGAACAGTCGCAACGGATCTTCGGCGTCGCCGGCCATCAAGTCGTCGACGTACTCGGCCAGTGCCTGGACACCGGTGCGGAACACCGCCAGCGCGGTGTTATCGGCCGCCACGGTGCCAGCGTCGATGGCCTCCAGCAGCCGGCGCTGTGCCTGGCAATAGGCATCCACGCCGCGCAGGCCCACGATATGCACGGCGCCTGCCGCCTGGTGAAGATGCTGGCCCGCCAGCCGCAGCGACGTGGTATCGCGCGCACCAAGCGCTTCCGGCGTTTGCCGGATTTCGTCGACGTAGTGACCGAGTTCGGCCGCGGCATCGTCGAGCGCGGTGCGCAGGCTCGGCGCCAGCCAGGCCAGCACGGAGAGGTCGCGCTGCGGGGCAGCCGGTGCCCCGGCTGCGGCCGCTTCCGGCGTGGCATGCGTTTGCGGCGCGGCCGGATCGGCCTCGTCGCTGGTGAGGATGGAATTCAGGGACATGACCAGTTCCGGTGCAGCCGTCAACGTACGGGCTGGCGTCAGGCGATCTTGAATCGCGACACCGAGTTACGCAGTTCTTCGGTCAGTGCGGTCAGCTGGCGCACCGAAGTGGCGGTGTGGCGCGTACCGGCCGTAGTCTGCGCGGTAACCTGCAGAATGCCGTCGATGTGGTGCGCCACATTGGTAGCCAGGCCTGCCTCGTGCGACGTGGTTTGCGCGATCTGTTCGATCAGCTCGGCCAGTTGCCGCGACACGCGGCCGATCTCGACCAGTGCGGCACCGGCGTTATCCGACAGCCGCGCCCCTTCCACCACGTCGGCCGTGCTCTGCTCCATAGCGTGCACCGCGTCCTGGGTATCGGTCTGAATCGTGCGGATCAGCGCGCCGATCTGCTTGGTTG
>DAIOET010000508.1:0-3317 GCA_036746135.1 Cupriavidus sp. | reverse complement strand
AGGACCGTACGGGCCAGGGCCACGCGAAGCTGATGGAAGCGCGCAACATGATGCTCGGCATGGCCGCGAAGTCGCCCGCGCTGGTCGGTGTGCGTCCGGAAGGTCAGGAAGATGCGCCGCAGCTGCGTATCGATATCGACCGCGAGAAGGCCCGTGCTTTGGGCGTATCGGTGGCCGAGATCAACCAGACGCTGTCGATCGCTTTCGGCTCCTCGTATGTGAATGACTTCATCTACGAAGGCCGCGTGCGCCGTGTGATCGTGCAGGCGGAGGGCCAGGACCGCCAACTGCCCGACGACCTTGGCAAGCTGCGCGTGCGCAATGCCAACGGCGACATGGTGGCGTTCTCCGCGTTCTCCACGTCGCAGTGGATCATGGGTTCGCCGCGCCTGGAGCGTTACAACGGCATGCCTGCCGTGAAGCTGGCCGGTCAGGCCGCGCCGGGCAAGTCCACCGGCGAGGCGATGCGCGTGATGGAAGAGAACTTCGCCAAGCTGCCGCCGGGCTTCGGCTTCGAGTGGTCGGGCCAGTCGTATGAAGAACGCCTGGCCGGATCGCAGGAACCGATCCTGTACACGCTGTCGCTGATCATCGTGTTCCTGTGCCTGGCCGCGCTCTATGAGAGCTGGTCGATCCCGGTCGCGGTGCTGCTGGTGGTGCCGCTTGGTGTGATCGGCGCGCTGCTGGGTGTGACGCTGCGCGGCATGCCCAACGACGTGTACTTCAAGGTGGGCCTGATCGCCACGATCGGTCTGTCGGCGAAGAACGCCATCCTGATCGTGGAATTCGCCAAGGACCTGCAGGCGCAGGGCCGCAGCCTGATCGACGCGACGCTGGAAGCGGTGCACCTGCGATTCCGACCGATCCTGATGACGTCGATGGCGTTCATCCTGGGCGTGTTGCCGCTGGCCATCTCCACCGGAGCCGGCTCGGGCAGCCAGCGCGCCATCGGTACGGGCGTGATGGGCGGGATGATCACGGCAACCGTGCTGGCGATCTTCCTGGTGCCGGTATTCTTCGTGGTGGTGCGCGGCCGCTTCAAGGGCAGCAAGGCCCAGCACGAGCGTGAGCAGGCTCGCCTGGAAAGCAGCCAGAAGGAAATCTGACCATGACCAAGACTTTGACCACATTGCTGCTGGTGGCCGGGGTGATGAGCGGCTGCACGCTGGCGCCGCACTACGACCGTCCTGCCGCCCCGGTGGCGGGCAGCTACCCCGCCGCGCCGGAAGGCTATGCCACGGCCGAGGTGAAGACCGGTGAAACGCGCCGTGCCGGCGATATCGGCTGGCGCGAGTTCTTTACCGACCCGCGCCTGCAGACGCTGATTGCCACGTCGCTGGAAAACAACCGTGACCTGCGCACGGCGGCGCTGCGCATCGAGGAAGCACGCGCGCAGTACCAGATCCAGCGGGCCGACCTGCTGCCGACGGTGAACGGCGACGCGAGCTTCCAGCGCGGCAAGTTCTCCAGCCTGTCATCGGGCGCGGGCGGCCAGTCGTTCACGGGCAACATCTACCAGGTGGGCCTGTCCGTTACGCAGTGGGAGCTGGACTTCTTCGGCCGGGTGCGCAGCCTGTCGAATGCCGCGCTGGCGCAGTACTTTGCCACCGAGGAGGCGCACCGCGCCGCGTATATCTCGCTGGTGTCGGAAGTGGCCAAGGCCTATCTGGCCGAACGTGCCGCCGCCGAGCAATACCAGTTGGCGCGTGACACGCTGGAAGCGCGCCAGAGCACCTACGAGCTGGCGAAGAAGCGCTTCGACGCGGGCGCCACCTCGGCACTCGATCTGCGCGACAACGAATCGCTGGTCGCCCAGGCTCGCGTGGCCGCGGCCCAGCTGGCGCGCCAGCGTGCCCAGGCGCAGAACGCGCTCGAAGTGCTGGTCGGCAAGCCGATCGCGGAAATCCCTGACCTGCCTGCTCCGATGAGCCTGTCGGACGAGCGGATCATCAGCGATATCCCGCAAGGCCTGCCGTCGTCACTGCTGGAGCAACGCCCCGACATCCGTCAGGCGGAGCAGCAGCTGCTGTCGGCCAACGCCAACATCGGCGCGGCGCGTGCGGCGTTCTTCCCGCGTATCACGATGACGGCCAGCGCCGGCACCATCAGCCCGTCGTTCTCGCGGTTGTTCGATTCGGGCACCGGTATCTGGTCGTTCTCGCCGTCGCTGCAAGTGCCGATCTTCGACTATGGCCGTAACCTGTCGAACCTGGACCTTGCCAACGTACGCAAGAACATCCAGATCGCCAACTACGAGAAGACGATCCAGACCGCGTTTGCCGAAGTGGCCGATGCGCTGGTGGCACGCGGCACGCTCGAAGAGCAGGTCGCCGGCCAGGAGCAGCAGCGCAATGCGGAAGCCGCGCGTTACGAGCTGTCGCGCCTGCGTTTCCGTAGTGGCGTGGCGAGCTACCTGGACGAGCTGGATGCACAGCGCCAGTTGTTCTCGGCCGAGCAGGCACTGGTGCAGGCGCGTCAGTTGCGCCTGACCAACGCGATCGATCTGTATCGCGCGCTTGGTGGTGGCCTGAAGGAAACCGGCGCGGTAGCGCAGGCCGCACCGCAGACGACCGTGCAGTAAGGACGTTTGCCGAAGCACGAAGTACGAAGGGCGAAGCCGATGAGGCTTCGCCCTTCTTGTTTGCGCTGCGGGACCCGCTCGGAACTTGTATGTTACTGCCAGGAAGACCGCGAGCGGTTTGGCCGGCGCGTGCGTGCCGCTAGGTTCTTGGGCGGGTGCGCATCCAGTCGTCAAGCGGATTGCTTGGGAAGGTGGCGCAATGCTCCTGCCGCACCGCCATGCTGGCGGTAGGCGGGCGCGCCGCGCCTTCACTGCGCGTGGCCCGCGCGCTGCGCCGTGCGCGATCCAATGCCGCGGCGGTTGCCGCGGCGAGATCCTGGGCATCGCCCTCGGCCGTGGCCGTGGCTGCCGCAAGGAGCGCCTGCTCGTCAGCGTGCTGGGCTTCGCCGATCTCGAACACTTCCTGCAGCGCGCCGAGTTCCTGCATCGCGGGCGAGGGCGCCTTGAGGGCCGCCACGACCATCGATGTCAGTTGCGCCAGCACCTGCGCGTCGCTCATCCGTTTGCCTTGCGTGAACGCCGGCATCAGGTTGCCGAGTTCATCGCCGGCCAGCACTCCCGCCAATGCCTTGAGCGCGAAATGCAGGCGCCAACCTAGCTCCTGGCGTGGCACTTCGGGCAGCGCGCGCGCAAACGCTTCGAAGAAGCGTCCGAACACGGGTGCGTAGTGCCCCATCAGCCAGGACTGAATGAACGGTGAGGTATCGGAATACACGCGCCCAAGCAGGCGCAGGAA
>DAIOET010000507.1:0-3318 GCA_036746135.1 Cupriavidus sp. | reverse complement strand
CTGCCGCAGCGGTTCAACCCGGCGTCGGGCATGATCGTGACCGCCAACCAGAAGATCGTCGACGATAACTATCCGTTCTTCATCACCAGCGAATGGGCTGCGCCGTATCGTGCCCAGCGCATCCAGACGCTGCTGGAGTCCGAGCCGCATCACACGCTGGACACGTTTGGCGTCATCCAGAAAGACGTGGTGTCGCTGGCCGTGCGCGATGCGCTGCCCTTGCTGCTGGCCGCGCCGGTAGCCAGCGATGCGGCACGCCCGGAGCGCGAACGCCGTCTGTTCGATGCGCTGCGCAAATGGGACGGCACGATGGCGGCCGATCGCGCCGAGCCGCTGGTGGTAACCGCATGGCTGCGCGAACTGTCGCGGCTGCTGTTCGAGGACAAGGTCGGTGATCCGCTGTTCGGCAAACTCTGGGAGCAGCGGAACGTCCAGATGCCGATGCTCAATGTCATGCGCGATCCGAAGGGGCTTGGAGCGTTCTGGTGCGATAACTCCCGCACCACCACGCGCGAGACCTGTGCCGCGACGATCGGGCTGGCCTGGCAGCGCGCCATTGCCGACCTCGATGCGCGCTACGGTAACGACGCCGATAAATGGCGATGGGGCAAGGCCCACACGGCCCGCTCGGAGCACAAGCCGTTCGGCAAGGTGCCGTATCTGTCCAGCCTGTTCAATGTCCGCGTGCGCACGGGTGGGGACACCTATACGGTCGACGTCGGACGTCACAGCCTGCGCGATGAGAAGGCGCCGTTCGAAAGCACCCATGCCGCCAGCCTGCGTGCAATCTATGACCTGGCTGACTTGTCCGATTCCCGCTTCATGTCGTCGACCGGGCAGTCCGGCAATGCGCTGTCGCCGCACTATCGGGACTGGACCGACAAATGGGCGGCGGTGCAGTTCATTACGATTGGGTCGCATCGCCGCAATCCTGGTGGCGATAGCTTCGACACGCTCGTGTTGCAGCCCGCCAAAGACAAAAAATGATGCAGTGCGGTATCTTATGGGGCCCTGAGCTGTACCCAGCGAAATTCTCTTGCAGGAGTACCAATCGATGAGCGAACCCCGGCGCCAGTTACGGACCGACGTGATCCAGCACGTCGCTTTCGAGCATGCGGGCGTGATAGCCGATGTGGCCCGCGACCGTGGCCATGACATCCGCATCTACCAGGCAGGCGTGGATGATTTGACGCTCGTGCAGACCGATCCGGCCGACCTGCTGGTGGTGCTGGGCGGTCCGATTGGTGTCTACGAAACCGAGGCCTATCCGTGGCTCGAAGCCGAAATCAACGTGATCCGGCAACGCCTTGAGGCGGAATTGCCGACGCTCGGCGCGTGCCTGGGCGCGCAGTTGATCGCGGCCGCATCGGGTGCCCGTGTCTACCCCGGCACGCGCGAGATTGGCTGGGCGCCGATCCAGCCGACGGAAGCCGGCCGTCGTTCGCCTCTGGCGCAACTGGCCAACGCGGACTGGGAGGTCTTGCACTGGCATGGCGATACGTTCGACCTGCCGGAGGGTGCTGAATTGCTGGCCTCCACATCGGCAACGCCGAATCAGGCCTTTGCAATTGGCAAGCATGTGCTGGCGCTGCAGTTTCATCCCGAGGTCAAGGCCAGCGATATCGAAACCTGGCTGATCGGGCATACCGTGGAACTGGCCAAGGCCGGTATCGACCCGCGCGTCATCCGGCGCCGCACCGCCGAGATCGGCGCTACCGTGGCCAGCGCCGGCGAGCTGATGTTTGCGCGATGGATGGAGGAAGCAGGGCTGTGAGCACAGGCGCGGACATCGACATCCGGATCGACACACTGCTGGCAGGCAGGATTCAGCCGTTCGGGCCGAAAGGCGTGCCAAGCGGCATCGACAAACGCGCGGTGGAAGGTGTGGTGCGCGTGACGATGGTTGGCCTGGCGATCGATGAGCAGGGCGACCCGAAACACCACGGTGGACCGGAAAAGGCGCTGCACCACTATCCGCTGGATCACTACGCGGGCTGGCGCGGCGAGCTGATGGAGCAGGGCGGACATCCCGATCTGCTGGACCGCGCCGGCGCTTTTGGCGAAAACCTGAGTACCACGGGTTTGACGGAAGCGGATGTCTGTATTGGCGATCGGTACCGGCTGGGCACGGCACTGGTCGAGGTGTCACAGGCGCGCCAGCCGTGCTGGAAACTGAATCACCGCTTCGGGTTTGCCGGCATGTCGCGTGCGGTGCAGGGCAGCGGACGCACCGGCTGGTACTACCGCGTGATCGAGGAAGGCGAAGTGGCGGCGGGCGACCGGCTGCGCCTGGTGGCGCGCCCCTATCCGCAATGGAGCCTGCAGCGGTTGCTGCATGTGCTCTACGTGGATCGTCTCAATTTCGAAGCACTGGCCGAGATGGCCGGGCTGCCGTGCCTGGCCGAAAGCTGGCGCAAGCTGGCTCGCCAGCGCGTGGCCAACAACGTGGTCGAGGATATGGAGAAGCGGCTGGCCGGTGGTTGAGGCTGGCCGGCCCACTCATTCCTGCCGGAACCGCCAGGCCGTGCCTTCGCGCGTGATCCGTTCCCAGATCACCTGTTTTTCTTCTTCGCTGTAAAACACCCAGTTGCTGACCTCGAATGCGGTGCGGCCGCAGCCCTGGCATACCTCGTCGAACAGCGTCGAGCAGATGCCGATGCAGGGGCTGTCCGGCCGGTCGCTCAGGCGAGACTCTGCCTCGTCCTGGGCGGACGCGGCTTGCGGGATGAGCGATTCGGGAGCGTGGTCAGACATGAAACGGGGGCTTCGGTAACTGGCCGCACATTATAAACGGCTGGCCTGGTCGTTTCCGGCACATGGGAATTACCCCTGAAGTCATTGTGGCGCGCTTGACGGACGCCTACGCTGTACGGGGTGTAATCCGACTCTCGGGCGTCGATCGGCGCCCCGTCGATCAACGACCGCTTTCATGGAGACACCCGCGATGTCCACCCAATCGCTTGATCCCCGCAATGCGGCCATGCTTGAGTCGGTGCTGATCGGCTCGCCGGTCGCCCGTGCGCTTGGCATTCGATTCGATGTGGTCAAGGTCGATCATGTGGAGTTGCTGCTGCCATTCAGCATGCAGAACATCACCGTCGGCGACATGGTGCACGGTGGCGTGATCGCCACGCTGATCGATGTGGCGGGTGCGGCGGCGGCGTTTACAGCGGTGAACCTGGAGGTCGTGAAGGGCGGGGCGACGGGTTCGCTGTCGATTCAGTATCTGGCGCCCGCGCAATCCGCCAACCTGCGAGCCGTTGCCGACGTGGTGCGCCGTGGCAAGCGCCAGGTTGTGACCGAGGTGTCGGTCTTTGC
>DAIOET010000506.1:0-3320 GCA_036746135.1 Cupriavidus sp. | reverse complement strand
GACACCGCGCGGCGCATGGACTCGTCGTCGTCAACCACGTAGACAATCGATAGCTCGTCGCTCGACGAGATCGCTTTATTCATGGATTCACTTTCGTTCCGGGACGGACTGCGAGGGTTGGGCAAGGGCACCCGACGCCACGCCTTCCAGAAACTGCTGGACGGCCGATTCATCGACAGGCTTGCTCAGGCAAGCTCGCGCGCCGGCACGCAAGGCTTCCCTGCGGATGGCCTCCGTGCAGAACGCGGTGATGAATATTACCGGAACCTGGCTGCCCTGGGCATTCAGGTTCCGCAGCATCTCCAGCCCGCCCATTTTCGGCATCTGGACGTCCGAAAAGATGCAATGCACGGTCGACGCATCGGTGCCTTCGAGGAACGCCTGCGCCGAAGCATATGTGCGCGCCTCCCAACCCAGCGAGCGGACCAGCCGGGAAGTCGCCGCGCGGATCGAATCATCGTCGTCAATGATGGCGACAACCAGTTTCTTGGCCAAGGCCGGTACCCCACAACAATCTCATGGCGCCATGTTAGCGA
Source organism: Cupriavidus sp. (assembly GCA_036746135.1). GTDB lineage: Bacteria > Pseudomonadota > Gammaproteobacteria > Burkholderiales > Burkholderiaceae > Cupriavidus. Next base: position 2,784 of record DAIOET010000506.1, on the reverse strand, counting down.
CCTCCCCGCGCCGCCAACACTATGCCTTCGTATAGGCGTCAGGCAGCCGCCACACGGGCCGCCCGCCCCTTGGCATCACGCCGGGCGCACATTGAAAGCCGGCTGAAAGCCGCGATTCCAGCCCGCCCAGGGCCGGACGTGCGTTTGCGAAACCGCCGCCTCCGCGCCAAAACGGTCATCGGTATGGCGGACTTACGCTCAAGTCTCCCTTCTCTTTCTTCAGGAAGACAGACATGAGCTACATCACCACCCAGGACGGCACCCGCATCTTCTACAAGGACTGGGGCACCGGCCGCCCGGTTGTCTTTTCGCATGGCTGGCCGCTGCACGCCGACGCCTGGGATGCCCAGATGCTGTTCCTCGTGCAGCATGGCTTCCGCGTCATCGCCCATGACCGCCGTGGCCACGGACGCTCGGACCAGCCCGCGCATGGCAACGACATGGACACCTACGCCGACGATCTGGCCGCCGTGCTGAACGCGCTCGATATCCGCGATGCCACGCTGGTCGGCCACTCCACGGGCGGCGGCGAAGTGGCGCATTACATCGGCCGGCATGGCTCCGCGCGCGTGGCCGGTGCCGTGCTGATCGGTGCCGTGCCGCCGATCATGCTCAAGACCGAAGCCAATCCGGGCGGCCTGCCGATGGAAGTGTTCGACGGCATCCGCAAAGGCGTGGCGGACAACCGGTCGCAGTTCTATCGGGACCTGGCGCTGCCGTTCTTCGGCTTCAACCGGCCCGGCGCCAAGGTCGTGCAGGGCACCATCGACAATTTCTGGGTGCAGGGCATGGCCGGCGGCGTGCTGGGCCACTACCTGTGCGTGAAGGAGTTCTCCGAGGTCGACTACACCGAGGACCTGAAGAAGATCGACGTGCCGACGCTGATCCTGCATGGCGACGACGACCAGATCGTTCCGATCGACGATGCCGGGCGCCTGTCCGCCCGGATCGTCCGCGACGCCACGCTCAAAGTCTATGCGGGCGCGCCCCACGGCATGTGCATCACGCGCGCCGACGAGGTCAACGCCGACCTGCTGGCCTTCCTCAACCGTTGAGTCACCGGAGACCCGCCATGCGCCCGCTTATCGTCCGTTCCACCCGTGCCCTGCTGGCCACGGCCGCCCTGCTCGGTGCCGTGGCCGCCCACGCCACCGATCCGGCCACCAGCCCGTTTGCGGCCGATCGCTATGACTACAGCGTCCAGCCGGCGGCGAAGGCACCGGCCAAGGCAACGACCAAGTGCCACGATGGCAAGGCGGCATGCCATCCGTCGCACTAGGCGCGCTGCCGCGCGTCACGCGCGGCGGTGTGTTCCTGATGGGGCTGGCGCTGGGATGCGCCACGGGGGTCGACTTCGTGGCCACTTCGATGCTGGCCACCGGCGCGGTGCAGATCCGCGCCGGCATCTACGCCACGCCTGACGACTTCCTCTGGTGCTTCACGTCCTACGCCGCCGCGGCCATCGTTGCCAACCTGATGCTGCGGCGTATCTCGGACCTGATCAGTTATCGCGGCTTCTCGATACTGGGCCTGGCCATCGCCATCGGCGGCAGCCTGCTGTGCGCGATCTCGAACAACGTCGTGCAGCTTTCGCTTGCACTGGCCGTGCAGGGCCTGGGCGCGGGCGGCCTGTTCGCGGCGGCGCGCACGCTGATCCAGATGATCGCCGCGCCACAGGAGCGGCCGCGCCTGCTGTGGCCGTTCGTGATCGGCGCAATCGGCATGCTGGCCGCCGCACCGTGGATTACCGCGACCCTGATCCTCGATGCGAGCTGGCGCACGATATTCGTGGCGCAGGCCTTTGCGGCCGCGGCCACGCTGCTACTGGTCTCCGTCACCTATCCCCACCGCGTGGCGCCGCCGCGCAGACCGGACATCGATGCACTGGCCGGCATGGACTGGTCCACGGTGCTGCTGCTTGGTCTTGGCGCGCTGGTGCTGGTGCACGGCCTGGCCGACCTGCGGCTCTATACGGCCGCCAGCACGGCCGCCGTCATCGCCTGGCCGCTGGCGGGCGCCGTATTGATGGCGCTGGCCTTCCTGCGGCTGCATCGTCACCCCGATCCGTGGCTCAACACCCATCGGCTTGGCGGGCCGCGCTATCTGACCGGACTGGGCTTTTATGCCACCTACTCGTTCGTAGCGGGACTCTGGAACTACCTGATTCCGATCGTGCTCCAGCTGGGGCTGGGCTTTTCATTCGAATCCACCGGCATGGTGTCGACGCTGACCGGCGTGATTGGGGTGGCGGCCTGCATCCTGTATGTACTCTATGGCGCCCGGCTGCCGGGATCGCGCCGCTGGCTGGCGCTCGGCTACGTCATGCTTGCCGCGGCAGCCTGGCTGCTGGCCACGCGCCTGATGACCGACCTGTCGATGGCACGTGTGGTGCCCGCGCTGCTGCTGCAGAACGCGGCGCTGCCGTTCAGCCTGATTATTGTCGCCAAGCTCACGTTTCTGGAAACCCCGCTTGACGATTTCTCGCACACCTACCAGTTCAAGAACATCGTGCGCCAGGTAGCGTCGGCGGCGGGCACCGGTACCGCCGCGCAATGCCTGCAGTACGGCGAAGCAATCGCGCGCACGCATCTGGTGGCCCGCATCGATCCGTTCGGGACCACGCCGATGAGCGGCGCCGCGCTGGCACACCTGTCGCAGCAGATCGATCAGCAGGCGGTGTTGCTGGCTGGCGCCAATCTGCTGGCCATCGTGGCGCCCGGGTGCCTGCTGGTGGCTGCGTTTGCGCTGTGGCAGCGGTGGCTGCGCTGAATCGGGAATCGGGAA
>DAIOET010000505.1:0-3330 GCA_036746135.1 Cupriavidus sp. | reverse complement strand
GCCGGCAACTACACCAGCTCGCGCTACGACGGCGCCGAGAACCAGCAGTTCAGCAACTGGACGACGATGGTCGAGGGCAAGTTCCGCACCGGCCCGTTCCGGCACGAACTGGTGGCCGGCCTGAGCTGGCAGAAGCAGATCGATCGCTACAGCAGCAACCTCGTCTACACGGCACTGGCCAACGGCAACATCTATTCGCCATACACCAGCGTCTATTGGAGCCAGACCGGCTTCGAGAAATACCGCGCTGGTGACACCACCCAGAAGGCCGCCTTCGTCAGCGACACGATGTACCTGACCGACCAATGGTCGGTGCTGGCGGGCCTGCGCGTTACGAACTTCGAGCAGAACAGCTATACGGCAACGGGCACTGGCAACAGCAGCTTCACCAAGAACGGCCTGATTTCGCCGACCGCCGCCATCATGTACAAGCCGTGGGCGACCACGACGTTCTACGCAAGCTACGTCGAGTCGTTCGACGGCGGCGGCGTGGTTAGTACTTCGTACCTGAACGCCGGCCAGGGGCTGACCCCGGCCAAGAGCCGCCAGTACGAGGTGGGCGTCAAGACCGACCAGGGCATCTGGAATGCCACGGCCGCCCTGTTCCGCATCGAGCGCCGCAGCGAATACAGCCAGTTCAACGGCACGGGCGTACTGCCCACGTTCGTGCAGAACGGCCAGTCGATCTACCAGGGCCTGGAACTGGCCGGCTCGACACGCATCGGCTCGCAATGGGAAGTTGGCGGCAGCGCCATGTATCTGGACAGCTACTACAGCGAGGGCCAGGACTATATCGGCAACCGCGTGGCTGGCGCGCCGAACTTCATCATGACGGGCCGCCTGGCCTACCGCGTGCCATTCGTGCCGGGCCTGAAGGTCGGCGTCGACGGCAAGTACACCGGCACCACCAAGGCACGTGCCGCGGGCGACCTGACGCTGGGCGGCTACACGGTGTTCAACCTGGGTGCCACGTACAACACACGTGTGGCTGGCAAGGAACTCACGCTGCGTGCGGCGCTGACCAACCTGACCAACAAGCGCTACTGGGGCTTCCAGTACGAAAACTACATTCAGCCGGCCGATCCGCGCGCGATCAGCCTGAGCGCGAAGATTTCGTATTGATTGCGGGAAGGTCTTCTTCCATCTGTGGGAGAGGGGTGAGCCTGGCGGCACGAATCACGGTGTGTCGTTGATGGGACGGCTTGCCCTCTCCCCCGCCCCTCTCCCGCTTGCGGGAGAGGGGAGAAAACCGTAGGGGCTTCGAATTTCGCAGTTTTTCTCCCCACTGCCACGCTGCGCGCGCCAGCGGGGAGAAAACCGCGGGCGCTTGCTACAATCCCGGTTTTTCCTTCCCGACCCGAGCCCCCGCCATGACCACCCTTGGAACGCCTCTCTCCCCATCCGCCACCAAAGTCATGCTGCTGGGCTCCGGCGAGCTTGGCAAGGAAGTGCTGATCGCGTTGCAGCGCCTGGGCGTGGAAACCATCGCCGTGGATCGCTACGAGAATGCCCCCGGTCAGCAGGTGGCCCATCACGCGCGCACGATCACGATGAGCGATGGCGAGCAGCTCAAGGCCCTGATCGAGGCGGAACGTCCCGACCTGGTGGTGCCCGAAATCGAAGCCATCGCCACGCCGATGCTCGAAGCGCTGGAAGCCGCCGGCGTGGTGCGCGTCATCCCCACCGCGCGTGCCGCCCGCCTGACGATGGACCGCGAGGGTATCCGTCGCCTGGCCGCCGAAACGCTGGGCCTGCCGACCAGCCCCTACAAGTTCTGTGACTCGCTGGAAGAGCTGCAGGCCGCCATCGATGGCGGCATTGGCTATCCGTGCGTGGTGAAGCCGGTCATGAGCAGCTCCGGCAAGGGCCAGAGCAAGATCGACGGCCCGGAAGGCGTCAAGGCGGCGTGGGACTATGCGATGGCCGGCGGCCGCGTCAGCCACGGCCGCGTGATCGTGGAAGGCTTTATCGATTTCGACTACGAGATCACGCTGCTGACCGTGCGTGCACGCGGTGCCAATGGCGAAGTGGAAACGCAATTCTGCGAGCCGATCGGCCACGTACAGGTTGCCGGCGACTATGTGGAAAGCTGGCAACCGCACCCGATGCACCCAAAGGCGCTGGAAACCGCCCAGCATATCGCCCGTGCCGTAACGGCCGACCTGGGTGGCCAGGGTCTGTTCGGCGTGGAGCTGTTCGTCAAGGGCGATCAGGTCTGGTTCAGCGAGGTCAGCCCGCGTCCGCACGACACCGGCATGGTGACGATGATCTCGCAATGGCAGAACGAGTTCGAACTGCACGCGCGCGCCATCCTGGGTCTGCCGGTCGATACCACCCTGCGCGCACCGGGCGCCAGCGCCGTGATCTACGGCGGCGTCGATGCCGAAGGCATCGTGTTCGACGGTGTGGACGAAGCCCTGCAAGTGCCGCAAACCGAGCTGCGCCTGTTCGGCAAGCCCGAGTCGTTCACGAAGCGCCGCATGGGCGTGGCGCTGGCCTATGCCAGCGACGTCGACACCGCGCGAGATCGCGCCAAGCAAGCCGCCAGCAAGGTCAAGCCCCGCAAGGCCTGATGTCTTGCTGCCCTCTCCTGTACTCCGGGAGAGGGAAACGCTGTTGAGATTGGCACCGTTTCTGCGAGAGTGCTGCTGAAGCGGAAGTTGAGTCGCTTCAAGCCACCCGATCCGCTCTGTCTGTCTGCTCCGCCATCGGTTCGCGCGCGCCCTGGTCGATCGCCGCGGCAGCCAGCGCCGCATGAGCGCCGTGCGGCGAATACTCCCGTACCCCCGCCAGGTCCGCACCCGAGGGTGCCTGGTACAAGCGCAGCCCAAGTTCCGGCAGGATCGACAGCAGGTGATCGAAGATGTCGCCCTGGATGCGCTCGTAATCCGTCCATCCTGTGCGCGTGCTGAAGCAGTAGACCTCGATCGGAATACCCTGCGAGTCGGGTTCCATCATGCGCAGGTTCAGCAGCAAGTCTTGGTGGATATCGGGATGGGCACGCAGGAAGGCGATGCCGTAGGCGCGAAACGTGCCCAGGTTGGTCAGCCTGCGACGATTGACGGGATCGGTGTTTTCGCCCAGCAACGCACGGTTGGTCTGCTCCACCTCCTGCTGCTTGACCTCCAGATAGTCGTGCAGCAACTTGAAGCGCATGAGCGCCCTCACCTCCTCGTCATCGAGGAAGCGCACGGTCGAAGCATCGATGCGCAACGTGCGCTTGATGCGGCGCGCCCCCGATTCGAACATGTGCCGGTAGTTGCGGTAGCTCTCCGAGAACAGCTTGTAGGTCGGCACCGTGGTCACGGTGTTGTCCCAGTTCTTGACCTT
>DAIOET010000504.1:0-3333 GCA_036746135.1 Cupriavidus sp. | reverse complement strand
CCCTGGTTGCAATTTGGGGCGTCGCCCTCACAATAGGGTCATTCGGCCACAGTGCTGGCCAGTCCGATTCCAAGGTGCAGAACATGAGCGACGTCACCCTGCAGAACTTCGAAGCCGAAGTCATCAACAGCCCAGTCCCCGTGCTGGTCGATTTCTGGGCACCGTGGTGTGGTCCCTGCCGCACACTTGGCCCGATGCTGGAAAAGCTGGAAGCCGAAGCCGGCGGCACCTGGAAGCTCGTGAAGGTCAATGTCGACGAGAACCAGGAGCTTGCCGCGCACTTTGGCGTACGCAGCATTCCGCACGTGGTGGCGTTTGCCGGAGGCCAGGCCGTCAACCAGTTCGTCGGCGTACTGCCGGAATCGCAACTGCGCGATTTCATCGGCACGCTGGGACCCAACGAGGGCGATGTCGCGTTGCAGACCGCGCAGGAACTTGCGGCAGCCGGCGATCGCGAAGGCGCCAAGGCTGCATGGCAGGCCGCGCTTGCGCACGAGCCGGAAAACGACCTGAACCGCCTGGCGTATATCAGCTTCCTGCTAGATGGCGATGCAATCGATGCCGCGGATGCGGAGTTCGGCCGTCTGTCGCCGCGCGCCCCGCAGGAGGACGGCTATGCCGCGCTCAAGACGCGACTGGAGGCAATGAAGGGCCTGGACGATCTGCCCGATGGCGCGGAACTCAAGGCACAGGTACAGGCCGATCCGGCCAACCTCGCCGCCCGGCTGGATCTGGCGAAAGTGCTGATCGCACGGCGCGAGTACGAGCCTGCGCTGGAACAGTTGATGGAAATCGTGCGCCGCGATCGCGGCTTTGAAGATGACATCGGCCGCAAGACGATGCTGTCCGTCTTCGATCTGATGGTTGATTCGCCGGAGCTGGTGTCGAAATGGCGTCGGCAGTTGAGCACGACGCTGAATTGATGCGGCCAGGGTGTTCGCTCGGCAGGGCGAATACCCTCGCGCGATTACGCGGCCGGCGCTTCGACCAGCGAGAACCCGTTGGCCTTCATATGCTCAACCATCATCGCGTCCATCGACTTCACGTGATTGTCGAACCAGCCTGACAGTTCGTCGACCAGGCGGCGGCCCAGTGACAAGCCGCCCTTGCCCGGACCCGCGGGGTCTTCCATTTCCTGCGCGATCTTGTCGCGCACGGCCTGCACCACCTGCAGCACGCCCTTGTGCTCGTTCGTATGGCAGAAGCGCGGCCCGAACTGCATCGCTTCCATCCACTGTTCTTCCTGTTCGAAATGATGGCGCGTATGTTCGATCCATTCGTCATACGCGGCCAGGAAGCCGGCGTCATCCGACCTGGACACGGCATCGAGCAACTGCAGGAATTCCGCGTGCGTGGAGTCGGTCACGGGTTCGCCCAGACGCAGTTCGTCCGGCAAGCCTTCCGAGGAAAGCCCTTCGTAGGGATTCTGTGCTGCAGACATGGAATCGGAAATTTTTCCTTGAGATAAGCGGCAAGGATACCGATTTCGCGGCACGCTGATCTGATTTTCCGCAAAGAACGGTATGCTTGGCCTTCGCGCCTCTGGCGGTACCCGTTAGTCCAAGCCACTGATATGCCCAGACTGATCTTCTTCTGCGGTCACGCCGGTACCGGCAAGACCTCGCTCGCGCACCGGCTGATCGGGCCATTGATGAAGGCCACCGGCGAGCCATTCTGTCTGCTCGACAAGGACACACTCTATGGGCGCTACAGCGCCGCCGCCATGCGCGCGATCACGGGCGACCCCAACGACCGCGACAGCCCGGCATACCTGGACAACCTGCGCGATCCCGAATACGAAGGCCTGCTCGATACCGCACGCGAGAACCTGATGCTGGGCATCAGCGTGATCGTCATCGGCCCGCTGTCGCGCGAGATCCGCGCGCATCTGCTGACCGATCCGCAGTGGCTGCATGTGCCGGAAGGCACCAGCACGCAGATCGTCTGGGTCCATCTGCCCGAAGACGAGGCGCACGCGCGCATCATCAAGCGCGGCAATCCCAACGATGCCTACAAGCTCACGCACTGGGACGCCTATCGTCAGCGCCGCTTCTCGCCGAATCCGGCCGAGTATCCCGAACTGATCTTTTTCGACAACCTCGCACCGGACGACGCCGCCATCGGCGGCCTGCTGAAGACCCTGGCCGCCTGACGCTCAGCCGGCGGCCAGCGTGCCGATGACGGCCGACGCGGCGACGAAGCCGAACACCGCCGTCACCGCGACCGATGAGCCAAAGCCGGCACACGCCAGCCCTTGCGGGCCCCGGCGTGGCGCGGGCGGGATTTCGTCGATCTCGCACGCCTGCTGTTCCGGCTCCGGGTACTGCAGCGGCTCGTCGGAATACACGGCCTGGATACCGAACTTCTTCTTTGGATCGCGCGGAAAGCCCCACTGGCGCCGCAGATTGCCGCGCACCTTCGCCAGCAGCGGGTCTTGAATCGTGCGCGCCAGATCCTCGATCCGCACACGCGTCGGATCGAGCTGGCCACCCGCACCGCCACACGTGATCACTCGCACGCCTTCACGACGGGCCCATCCCAGGATAGCGGTCTTGACCTTCACGGCATCGATCGCGTCGATCACATAGTCGAAGCCCGACAGCAGCGCGGCCACGTTGTCCTCGGTCACGAAGTCGTCCACAGCCGTGACGCGGCAGCGCGGGTTGATCGCTACGATGCGCTCGGCCATCGCATCAACCTTCGCACGTCCATAGGCATCGCCCAGCGCGTGGATCTGACGGTTGGTGTTGGACGCTGCAATGTGATCGAGGTCAATCAGCGTAATGCGACCCACCGCGTTGCGCGCCAGTGCCTCGGCTGCCCAGCTGCCAACGCCGCCGATGCCGATCACGCACACGTTCGCCGCCTCCAGCCTGGCCAGCCCCTGCGCGCCGTAAAGCCGCGCAACACCGCCAAAGCGGCGATGGTAGTCGTCGTCGGCGGAACTCTCATGTGACAGGGATGCGGGCAGGTCCTGCTCCGCCATTGGCGTGGAGGCGATCGTCATGGTGAATTTCTGAAATCTGCCGGCATTCTATGCCAGAGGCCGAAATCCAACCGGACTGACTGACAGCGAAAAATAGGTTTCCCGACGACCGAAATGTCAGCCGAAGGCCGACAACCTCACGTCGCGCCCTTCCCTACAATACCGTTGCAGTGGTTGATTCGCCGCATGGCCGCCGACAGGAGTCAAACCCTTATGCCCGCCTCGCGTCGCCAGAAAATCGTCTTTTGGAGCGCATTCACGCCATTGGCCTTGATCGTGCTCATCGTCATCGTCATCCTGACCTTCGACTGGAACCGGCTCAAGCCGTGGCTCAACGACAAGGTCTC
>DAIOET010000503.1:0-3349 GCA_036746135.1 Cupriavidus sp. | reverse complement strand
TCCGTCTCAACTACAATATTGGCCTCGCGACCCGCTCCGCCGGCGCCGCCGCCCAACCCGCGATTGCGGCGCGCGCCACATGAAGGACAAGATGCCCCCCGTGGTTACCGCTACTCACCCCCATTCCTCCGTGGGCCGATTACGTCATCTGGCCCGACAATATGCCGCACTGACCAAGCCGCGCGTGACGCAGCTGGCGGTGTTCTGCTCCGTCATCGGCATGTTCCTGGCCACGCCGGGCATGGTGCCCTGGTCGGTCCTGATCGGCGGCGCCGCCGGGATCTGGCTGCTGGCCGGCGCGGCCTTTGCCATCAACTGCCTGGTGGAACAGAAGATCGATGCGCTGATGCGTCGCACGGCCTGGCGCCCATCGGCCACCGGCGAGATCACCACCACGCAGACGCTGATCTTCTCGGCCATCCTGGGCGGCAGCGGCATGTGGCTGCTGCACGTGTTCGCCAATGACCTGACGATGTGGCTGACGTTTGCGACGTTCCTGGGCTACGCGGTGGTCTACACGATCCTGCTGAAGCCGGCCACGCCGCAGAACATCGTGATCGGCGGCCTGTCCGGCGCCATGCCTCCCGCGCTGGGCTGGGCGGCCGTGGCCGGCACGGTGCCGGCCGAGGCCTGGTTCCTGGTGCTGATCATCTTCACGTGGACGCCGCCGCACTTCTGGGCCCTGGCGCTCTATCGCCGCGCCGACTACGCCAAGTCCGGCCTGCCGATGCTGCCGATCACGCACGGCGAGCGCTACACGTTGCTGCATATCCTGCTGTACACGCTGGTGATGATCGCGGCGACGCTGCTGCCGTTCGTCTATGGCATGAGCGGCTACATCTATCTGGCCGCGGCGCTTGGCCTGGGCCTGGTGTTCCTCGGTTACGCCTGGAAGCTGTTCCGCAATTACTCGGACCAGCTGGCCCAACGCACCTTCCGCTATTCGATCCTGTATCTGTCGCTGCTGTTCGCGGCGCTGCTGGTGGATCACTACTTCAAGTTCGTGCCGCAGGTCTGACGCACCTGCCTGCGGCATCTTGCCGCGCCCGTGAGCCATAGTCGATGTGATCGGCGATACTTTCGGGCGTACCCCGTTCCCCTTCGTTTCGACGCATGCCGAATTCCGCCCAAGGCTTTCTAGCCACGTTCCGCCGTTTCTGCCTGCTGGTTCTCTGTGTCACTCTCCTGGCCGCCTGCGGTCAGCCGAAGCCTTCGTTCAAGAACGTCGATATTTCGGGCGCCAGTGATTTCGGCAAGGACTTCGCCCTTCAGGACCCCACGGGTAAAACCCGCACGCTGGGTGACTTCAAAGGCAAGGTGGTCCTGATGTTCTTCGGCTACACCCATTGCCCGGACGTCTGCCCAACCACGATGGTCGAGCTCAAGCAGGTGATGGAGCAGATGGGGCCGGATGCCGACAAGGTGCAGGTCCTGTTTGTCACCGTGGACCCGGACCGCGACACGGCGGCGCTGATGGCGCAATATGTGCCGGCCTTCGATGCCCGCTTCCTGGGCCTGCGCCCGGCTGACGAGGCGGCACTCAAGAAGGTCACCAAGGACTTCAAGGTGTACTACGCCAAGGTCCCTGGTTCGTCGCCGAACAACTACACGATGGATCACTCGGCAGGCAGCTACGTATTCGACCAGAGCGGCCAGCTGCGCCTGTTCATCCGTCACGGCCAGGGTCCTGAGCCGATCGCTCATGACCTGAAGGCGCTGATGTCCTGACGCGGGGCGCGCAGGAAACAAAAAGGCCGGTCAATCGACCGGCCTTTTGCTTTGGCGGGGTGTGTGGATCAGGCGAATGCCGCCAGCGCACCCTTCATCTTCTTCATGGCCGCGGCCTCGATCTGGCGGATCCGCTCGGCGGACACGCCGAATTCGTCGGCCAGCTCGTGCAGCGTGGACCCGCCCGAACCGTCGTCGTTGACGTCCAGCCAGCGCGCCTCGATGATGCGGCGGCTGCGCGGATCGAGCTTGCCCAGCGCTTCTTCCAGGCCCTCGACCTGCAGGCGGTCGTGGCGCTTGGCTTCGATCACCTTGGTCGGCTCGTTATGGTTGTCCGCCAGGTAGGCGATGGGGGCGAATTCCTCTTCGCCGTCGTCGACCTGGCCTTCCAGCGCCATGTCACCGCCCGCCATGCGGGTTTCCATCTCCATCACCTCTTCGGGCTTCACGTTGAGCTCGCGCGCAACGGCTTCCACCTGCTCGGGGGTGAAGGTATGCAGACCCTGCTTGTGGCTGCGCAGGTTGAAGAACAGCTTGCGCTGCGCCTTGGTCGTGGCGACCTTGACCATGCGCCAGTTCTTCAGCACGTATTCGTGGATCTCGGCCTTGATCCAGTGCATTGCGTACGACACCAGGCGCACGCCTTGTTCCGGGTCGAAGCGCTTCACGGCCTTCATCAGGCCGATATTGCCCTCCTGGATCAGGTCGGCGTGCGGCAGGCCGTAGCCCAGATACTGGCGGGCGATCGACACCACGAGACGCAGGTGAGACATCACCAGGCGACGCGCGGCATCGACGGATTCGTGATCGCGCAAATCGCGTGCGAGACTCAGCTCTTCCTCGGGGGTGAGCATCGGGACACGATGCACCGCCTGGATGTAGCTTTCCAGATTGCCCAGCGTGCCCGGGAAAGTCAGCGCCAGGCTGTTCGCGGTAGCGTTCTGGGGCGCCGTTGGCAGACGGCGAGAAACTTGGGTTTGATCGGCAGACAGAACTGCGTTCACTATGACTCCTTTCGCATCCGGCGGTGGGTTGCCGGTGTGTCCCGGAAGGACACCGCATTGCAACGCATATTAGCACTCGAACCGGACGAGTGCTAAGTTAGAGAACTTATGGGGTTGATAGTTCAGCCCGATTGCATCCTCTTTTGTAATAGCCATCGATTCGGATCTCTGGCCGGCCGAATCCAGCACCGGCAAGGCCTTGCGGGCAGTCGCCCATCTGGCAAGAAGATTAGAGAGAAGGATGGTCAATCGGTTTCCGACCAATTCACTGTAATTTCGGGATGGTGAATTGCGGGATTCGCTACACTGAAGTTGTTTTCCAGCCGCATTGCACCATTCCTCGGAGACGTTTCCATGTCTGCTATCGAACACTTGCTGAAGCCCCATGTGCGGGACCTCGGCGAGTTCACCGTACGCCGCCTGCTGCCGGCCGCCACGACCCAGACCGTCGGCCCGTTCATCTTTTTCGACCATATGGGTCCGGTGGTAATGGCGCCGGGACAAGGCATGGATGTGCGCCCGCATCCGCATATCGGCCTGGCTACCGTGACCTATCTCTTCGAAGGCGCGATCATGCATCGGGACAGCCTCGGGAGCGAACAGGTCATCCGGCCCGG
>DAIOET010000502.1:2087-3350 GCA_036746135.1 Cupriavidus sp. | reverse complement strand
GCCGATTATTCGCCCAGGAACTCGGCCAGCACCTCCAGGCCGTCGACGTGATCGGCCACGACCTTGGCGATGACCGCCAGCGGAATTGCCAGCAGCATTCCCCAGGTGCCCCACAGCCAGGTGAACAGCAGCAGCGACACAAACACGGCTACCGCGTTCATGCGTGCCATGCGGCCGGTCATCCAGGTGGTCATGCCATTGCCGATCAGCGTGGCAATCACAAGCGAACCGCCCGCCGCCGCGCCCGCCACGGCGAGCGTGCCGTACTGCATGAAGCCAGCCACGCCCAGGCAAACCGCAACCACCAGCGAGCCAAAGTAGGGCACCAGATGCAGCACGCTGGCCACGAGCGCCCACGTGCCCGCGTTATCGATCGACAGGTACTTCAGCAGGATGTAGATGCAGATGCCCAGCGATGCGTTGGTGGCCAGCAGCATCAGCATGTAGCGCTGAATCTGCCGGTTGATCTCGTCGAGCATATGGACGCTGATTTTCTTCTGGCTGATGGTCTTGCCGGCCATCTTCACGAACTTGCGCTTGAACATGTCCCCCGCAAGCAGCAGGAACCAGGTCAGGAACAGCACCACGACGGTCTGGGCGAGCAGCGCGAACGCACTGACCCAGCCCGCCCAGATCATGTTGCTGAAGCCGTCGGTGCCGCGGTCTACCACTACCGGCGCGCCCTTGGGCATCGGCGGCTGTCCGGTGCCGCCCAGGATGGTTGCGGCCCGCCGCACCTTTTGCAGCACCGAATCGTCACCGCTCATCAGCGCCCCCACGGACCGGGACAGCTTGCTGGCGATCTCCGGCAACCGGTCGACGATCGATGACACCTGTCCCTGCAACAGATAAGCGCAGCACATGGCCAGCCCAAGCAGGCCCAGCAGCACCAGCGTGGCGCCCACCGCGCGTGGAATGCGCTGACGCTGGAGCAGCGCCACCAGCGGATCGAGCAGATAGGCAATGACGATGGCCAGCACCACCGGCACGACGAACGCGCGGGCGACATGCAGCGTGTACAGGAATGCCAGCGTCGCGAGCACGACCAGCGCAAGGCTGGCGCTCCGCAGCGACCCCGTCCACGCGGGAGGTGTGTAATCCGGCACGGTAACGGGCGCGGCGATGGCGGCAGCGGGTTCCGGTGTATCGGTCGTCAGCGCGACAGGTTCCGGTGGTGGCGTGGACCGCGTGGGGGATGAAGACGGAACGGTCGACATGGCTCGCTTGGCTCTTGTGGGGTGTCTTCCCTGAGCATAGTGGCGG
>DAIOET010000502.1:0-1987 GCA_036746135.1 Cupriavidus sp. | reverse complement strand
ATGATTCTGGTGCGTGGGATAAGTCGCGTCAGCGAGGCGTATCGTCACGCCGGCCTGAAGAGGTATCCAGGAATTGCTGCTGCTTGAGCAGGGGGTCGTTCTTGATCATCCAGCGAACACCGAAAGCCAGTGCAACGATGCAGGCCAGCATATACGCAACGATCGCAGTGAGAGTCAGCATGTTTCTTCACAGGAGTAGGTTGCGACCGCAGTGCCACGTTGATTCCGGAACGATGCAGGACAGCGTGGCGGGCCGGATGGGAACGGATTGTATGTGACACCAGACGTGATTCCGACCCGATTTCGCCTGAAATTTTCTGTATGCCGATCTAAGCGCAATTAATATCGGCAGAAGATGCGATGTTTAGTTGGATGGACATGCTATGTCCATACATCTGAAAGATTTCGACCGCTCAAACAAGCCTGCAAACAAGCCTGCAATCGACGCGATCAGAAGAAGCAACCCATGCCGTATTGCTCGGCACGCAGCGCATTGACGGTGTCACGATAGCGGTCCGCGTAGCTCCAGTACTCGGTGTGGTGCATCGCGCGTTCGGCGGCGCGGACCTGGAACTCCAGCGCGCGACACTGGTTCCAGAACGCATTCTGGGCGCGCCAGTCCATTTCGTCTTCACGCGCGTCCCAGTTCTGGATCTGCGTGGCCATCTGCGCGCGGTTCTTCAGATAGGCCTGTTCGTCGTTGAGGACCTTGGCGGACTTGGTGACAGTGGTCACGCTGCCCCGCATCGAATTCGTGACATTGGTATAGCCGGCGGGGCAGGCGCCCGACGTATAGAGCGTGTCACGCTCGTTTTCGCACTTGGTGACGGCCTGCGCCGCGCCCGAAGCGGCCATCGACGCAGCCAGCGTCACCAGCAGTGGGGCAAGGAATCTGGACATGGCAGCGCTCGCGACGTGGTCTCGATGCGATCACTGTAGGCAGCGCGCGGCAGCCCAGCCAAGCTCATCAAGGTATCCAGATATTTCACAACCTTTCGACGAGCTTACGGAGTGTCCGGCTTTAAACGTGAACTCGTCCTACGACCGGGCGCTTGCCTGGTGCGCTGCCTGACCGGGGCGATTGCTGCGTTGGCAGACAACAGCATGTCGTAAAGCTGCTGCGCCGCGGGCGAAAGGGACCGGCCGCGCTTGCGGATCAGCCCGACGGTGCGCTCCACCACCGGGTCCACGAGCGGCACGCTGGTCAGCGTGGGATGCTTGCCCGGCGGCATCGCGAGCCGGGGCACTGCGGCAATGCCCATGCCGGCTTCCACCAGACCCACCAGCGTGGTCACGTGGCGCACTTCGCAATACCACTGCGGGCGCGTCGGCACATTGCCAAGCGCCAGATCCAACAGCATGCGGTTTCCGCTGGCCTTGCCCACGGTCATGTAGTCGTACTGGCCCAATTCGGCCCAGGTCACCTTGCGCTTGCGTGCCAGCGGGTGGTCCGGCGCGCAGGCCACCACGAACGGTTCCTTCAGGACGGGTTCGAAATCCACGTCCGGTTCCTGCGTGCCGATGTAGTTGAGTCCGAAGTCGGCTTCGTTGCGCACCACCAGGTTCAAGACATCGTTAGCGCCTTCGTCGATCAGCCGTACCACGATGCGCGGATACAGCGCGTGGTACTGCCGCAGAACCGCCGGCAGGAAGTAACGCACCGCCGATGGCACGCAGGCCACGGTCACCTCGCCCGTTACGCGCGTGGCGACGTCGCGGATTCCCATCAGCGACTCCTCCAGCCCGTTGAGCAGTTCGCGCGCCTTGCGCGAAAACTCCCGCCCCACGGCGGTCATCTCCACCGAACGGGTTGTGCGGTCAAACAGACGGACACCGAGCGCATCTTCGAGTTTCTCGATACGCCGCGACAGCGCCGGCTGCGACAGATGCAATTCGCCAGCCGCCGCCCGGAAGCTGCTCAGTTCCGCCACGGCCACGAAGGCGCGCAGGTCCGCCAGATTGAAATTCATGCAAGCCTTGCATCAAT
>DAIOET010000501.1:0-3353 GCA_036746135.1 Cupriavidus sp. | reverse complement strand
CGTCGCAAGCTTCATGTGACATTCATATTTCCGTCACGGCTCCGTCATGCGGTGCTGGCTCAATGCAGCCATCGCCGATACCGGGGCCGTCATGGTTCAAGCCATCCGATTTGCACGCGGACGTTTGTCGAGGGTCGCGCAACGCCTGCGCGGCAAGCCTGACGCAACGCTCTCAATGCCTGCCGCCTTCGCGGCATTCATGCCGCCGCAAGCCGACCTCAGTCCCAGCCTTCCCACCCCTCAGCGCGATACCGTCGACTCCGGCACCCGCCCCGTCGCCAACGCGGAGCCTGCCGCGCAACGTTATCGCGCCATCTGGCTGTCCGATATCCACCTGGGCACGCCCGGTTGCCAGGCCACCTACCTGCTCGACTTTCTCAAGCACAACGAATCCGACGTGCTCTATCTGGTAGGCGACATCATCGACGGTTGGCAACTGCGCCGTGGCTGGTACTGGCCGCAGAGCCACAACGACGTGGTGCAGAAGCTGCTGCGCAAGGCGCGCAAGGGCACCGAGGTGATCTACATCCCCGGCAATCACGATGAAGGCGCGCGCCAGTTCGATGGCCTGGCCTTCGGCGACGTCAGCGTGCGGGAAGATGCCGTGCACGTGACCGCCACCGGCAAGCGGCTCTGGGTCGTGCATGGCGATCTGTTCGACGGCGTGGTGCAGCATGCCAAGTGGCTGGCCTACCTCGGCGATTCGCTCTACACGATGATCCTGGCCCTGAACCGCCACTTCAACCGCGTGCGCGCGCGGCTTGGCTTCGACTACTGGTCGCTGTCGCAATACCTGAAGCATCAGGTCAAGAACGCGGTGAGCTACATCAATTCGTTCGAGCACGCGATGGTGGACGAAGCGCGCCGCCGGGGCTGCGACGGCGTGGTCTGCGGCCACATCCACAAGGCCGAAATCCGCGAGGTGGACGGCCAGCTCTACTGCAACGATGGCGACTGGGTGGAAAGCCTGTCGGCGCTCGTGGAAACCACCGAGGGCGAACTCAAGATCGTCTATTGGACCACGCTGATCGACCCGCCCGAGGCAGCCACCCGCCGGCGCCGCCGCACCGCCGAGGTCGCGGCCTGAACGCGATCCGCTGCGCGGCGCGCGCAACGCACGCCATCGCAACTACCATTCGCTCCGCCTCCGCACCGGCAACTCTGGTGCGGGCCTGCCATACCACTACATCACGGCGCTGACGCCCCAAGGAGCTTCAATGAGAGTCATGATTGTCACCGACGCATGGGAACCGCAGGTCAATGGCGTGGTTCGCACGCTGAAGTCGACTCGCCGCGAACTCGAAGGCATGGGTCACACGGTGGATCTGCTCACACCGCTTGAATTCCGCACGGTGCCCTGCCCGACCTATCCCGAGATCCGCCTGTCGATCCTGCCGTCGGCCAAGGTCCGCCGCCGCATCGACGCGTTCCAGCCAGAGGCGTTGCACATCGCCACCGAAGGCCCGCTGGGCCTGGCCGCGCGCGCCTATGCGCTGAAGCACAAGCTGCCGTTCACCACCGCCTATCACACGCGCTTTCCGGAATACGTGCAGGCGCGCTTCGGCATTCCGCTGGCCTGGACCTATCGCTTCCTGCGCTGGTTCCACGGCCCGGCGCGTGCCGTCATGGCGCCGACGCCGGTGGTGCTCAAGGACCTGCGCGACTATGGCATTACGCAATGCGTGCTGTGGACGCGCGGCGTGGACCTGGACGTCTTCACCGCGCAGCGAGCGAACGTTTTAAACACCGCCCATCCGATCTTCCTCTATGTGGGCCGCGTGGCCGTGGAGAAAAACGTCGAAGCGTTCCTGCAGCTCGATCTGCCTGGCTCGAAATGGGTGGTAGGTGACGGCCCCGCGCTGGCGGCGCTCAAGGCTCGCTATCCGACGGCCAACTATCTCGGTGTGCTCAAACAGCCCGAACTCGCCAAGGTGTATGCTTCGGCAGATGTCTTCGTGTTCCCGAGCAAGACCGATACGTTCGGACTGGTCCTGCTGGAAGCACTGGCCAGTGGCCTGCCTGTGGCGGCGTACCCGGTGACGGGTCCGATCGACGTACTTGGCGACAGCCCGGCCGGCGTGATGCACGAAGACCTGCGGGAGGCCTGTCTGGAAGCGTTGCGCATCGACCGCGCAACCGCGCGCGCCCACGCGGAGAAATTTTCGTGGCGCGCCGCATCCGAGCAGTTCCTTACGCATCTGCGCCCGCTGCCAGGTGCGGCGGGCGGATCCGACAACCCGGCATCTTCCGTCGCACCCGATCATGGCCAAGCCCCAACCCACGCTACCGCCCGATCCGTCGCTGCATCGGCCGACCGCCACCCGGGTGGCGGCTGAAGTGGAAACCGAATACTCGATCGCCAACAACCCCCACAAAGGCAACCGCGGCCTGACGCGTGCCTGGCACGCAGCCATCAACTCGCTGTCGGGCTTGCGCTACGCCGTGCTGGAGGAAAGCGCGTTCCGCCAGGAGCTCACGCTCGTGGTCATCCTGACCCCGTGCGCTTTCATCCTGCCAGTGTCCGTGGTCGAACGCGTGATGCTGCTGGGCACGCTGCTACTGGTGCTGATCGTGGAACTGCTCAATTCGAGTGTGGAAGCGGCCATCGACCGTATCTCGCTGGAGCGGCACAGCCTGTCCAAGCGGGCGAAGGATTTTGGCAGTGCGGCGGTGATGCTGGCGCTGATCCTGTGCGGAGGGACGTGGATCGCGATTGGCGGGCCGCACGTGGTGCGGTGGATCGGGATGTTGATGAATTAGCCGCTCCGCCGGAAAGCAGAACGCCGCCATCACTGGCGGCGTTTTTTCTTCGTGCCCAGGTCCTTCGGGCTTAAGTCTTCTCGCGTCCTTCCTGCCACTTGTCCACGCGCACGCGCGGTGCGGCGGCCAGCTTGCCGAGCAGGTCCTGGGGCGATGCCGACACGTGCAGCATATCGGCATGCACCTGCTTCAGGAACCCTTCACCCACGGCGTGATTCAGGAACGTGAGCATGCCGTCGTAGAACCCCGCCACGTTGAGCAGGCCGACCGGCTTGTCGTGATAGCCGAGTTGCGCCCAAGTGAATGTCTCGAACAGTTCCTCGAACGTGCCGACGCCGCCCGGCATGGCAATGAATGCGTCGGAGCGGTCGGCCATCATCTGCTTGCGCTCATGCATGTTGCGCACGACATGCAGCTCCGTCAGGCCGCGATGGCCCACTTCCTTCTGCATCAGCGCGTCGGGGATCACGCCGATGGCCGTGCCGCCATGCGCCATCACGCTATCGGCGACGATGCCCATCAGGCCCACCTTGCCCCCGCCATAGACCAGCGCCAGGCCCTGTTCGGCCATGATCCGGCCGAGCGTCCTGGCG
>DAIOET010000500.1:0-3366 GCA_036746135.1 Cupriavidus sp. | reverse complement strand
GGCTGCGTTATGAGGTGCCGGACAAGTTCATTCGCCGCGAGATCCGCGGCCACTATAAGGGCCAGAAGCAGATCTGGTTCCTGCTGCGCATGGTTTGTCGCGACTGCGACATCCACTTGCGCGCATCGGACCATCCCGAGTTCGACGCCTGGCGCTGGAGCGACTACTGGGTGCCGCTGGAGGCCGTGATCGAGTTCAAGCGCGACGTCTACCAGCTGGCGCTGACCGAACTATCGCGCTTCCTGAACCGTAGCCGCGTACCGCTGAGCCCCTACGGGCATCATCACGTCGGTCACGGCCGGCATGGCGACGGTGCGCGGCCGCCCCGGCAGCCGGATATCCAGGCGGCCACGGCCGATGCGAGCGAGGCGGCAGCCAACTCGCAGGAACCCTCTCTCTCGCCGGATCTGCCGGCGACCACCAACCGGAGTCATGGATGATTAGTTTCAGCGGCCGGGGCATTCGCTCCGGCCTGTTGCTGGCAGCGGCCTGCCTGGCCCTGGCCGGCTGCAAGACGACTGGCAAGGGCATGCCCGAGGAAGAAGCAAAGGATCCCGACAGCGGGTTCGTCAATCCGTTCGAGGATCGCCCGTTCAAGGAAGTTGAGACCGCCCTGCCCGCGCCGCCGCGCGACGAGGACCTGATCCGGTTCTCGGTCAACGATTCCGCGGACTTCCGGTTTGCCGTCGATTCCAAGTCGATCTCGGTCGGCACGGACCGCGTGGTGCGCTACACGGTCGTCATCACCAGTTCGGGTGGCGGGCGCAATGTCAGCTACGAAGGCCTGCGCTGCGACGCATTCGAGCGCCGGATCTATGCCACGCTGCCCAAGGGCGCCACGGCGTGGGTGCCGAACCTGGGCGAGACGCGCGACATGTGGATCCGCATGCAGAGCCGCGCGCGCAACGCCTATGCGGCCACGCTGGCGACTGACTATTTCTGCGAAGGCCGCGCCGTGGCAGGCAAGCCGGAGCAGCTCATCCGCGACCTAAAGGCATACGCGCCCAGCCGCTGACCTGCCTCATCGACGTAAAAAAACGGCGAGCACCCTTCGGGACTCGCCGTTTTTCATGGACGCTCGCCGCGCCTTCAGACCAGCACGAGATTGTCGCGGTGGATCAATTCTGGCTCGTTCAGATGACCGAGCACCGTTTCGATTTCCGAAGACGGCTTGCGGGCGATGAGCCGGGCTTCCGCGCTCGAATAGTTCGTGATGCCGCGCGCCACCTCATGGCCGGTACTGTCGACGCAGGCAATCACCTCACCTCGCGCAAACTCGCCCTGCACTTCGGTCACGCCGATCGGCAGCAGCGACTTGCCGCCGCTGGTCAGCTTCTCCACGGCGCCCGCGTCGATCACCACACGGCCGCGCAGCTGCAGATGATCGGCCATCCATTGCTTGCGCGCCGTCAGCCGGCCTGTCGGCGCCAGCAACTGCGTACCGATGGCTTCGCCCTCGGCCAGACGGCCAAGCACGTCCTGCTCGCGGCCCGATGCGATCGTGGTATGAGCGCCGGATTTGGCCGCGCGCTTGGCAGCCAGGATCTTGGTCAGCATGCCGCCGCGCCCGATCGACGTGCCGGCGCCGCCAGCCATCGCCTCCAGCTCCGGCGTGCCAGCCAGCGCCTCGTGCACGAATTCGGCATTCGGATCCTTGCGCGGGTCGGCCGTATATAGGCCGCGCTGGTCGGTCAGGATCACCAGCGCATCGCCTTCGATCAGGTTTGTCACCAGCGCGCCGAGCGTATCGTTGTCGCCGAACTTGATTTCGTCGGTGACCACGGTGTCGTTCTCGTTGATGATCGGCACCACACCCAGCGTCAGCAGCGTCAGCAGCGTGGAGCGGGCATTGAGATAACGCTCGCGGTCCGCCAGGTCGGCGTGGGTCAGCAGCACCTGCGCGGTGCGGATGCCGTAGCGGCCGAACTGGCTCTCGTACACCTGCGCCAGCCCCATCTGGCCAACTGCCGCGGCCGCCTGCAGTTCGTGGATTTCCTTCGGCCGGCGCGACCAGCCCAGCCGCTGCATGCCTTCCGCGATAGCGCCCGAGCTGACCAGCACCACCTCCTTGCCCGTACCGCGCAGCTTGGCGATCTGGGCCGCCCAGCGTGCGATGGCGTCGTGGTCCAGCCCCTTGCCGTCGTTGGTAACCAGGCTCGAGCCCACTTTGACGACAATACGTTTTGCCTGGGCGATGACCGATTGCATGGGAGTTTCCTGTCTCGGAGCCGTAGTTGTTGTGTGGGAGCGTTAGAGCTTACGCCTGCTCGCCGCCCCGGTCGACGTTGTGCAGGCGATCGTCCAGCCGGATGTCCGGCTCCGCCAGCGCGGCTGCCTCTTCGGCCTTCAGCGCGGCCAGGTGGTCCTTGATCGCATAGATCAGTTCGCGGCAACCCTCGCCGGTCAGGGCCGAGATATGGAACACCGGACCCTTCCACTTGTAGCGCTTGATGAAGTCCTTCACGCGGGCGGCGCGCTCCTCATCGGGCACCATGTCCACCTTGTTCAGCACCAGCCAGCGCGGCTTGTCGTACAGGGTTTCGTCGTACTTCTTCAGCTCGTTGACGATGGACTTGGCCTCGGCCACAGGGTCGACGTTTTCGTCGAACGGCGCGATATCGACAATATGGAGCAGCAGGCCAGTGCGCTGCAGATGCCGCAGGAACTGATGGCCCAGGCCGGCGCCTTCGGCGGCGCCTTCGATCAGGCCGGGAATGTCAGCCACCACGAACGACTGCTCGTGGTCGACGCGCACCACACCCAGATTCGGGTGCAGCGTCGTGAACGGGTAGTCCGCCACCTTCGGGCGGGCATTGGACACCTGCGTGATGAACGTGGACTTGCCTGCGTTGGGCATGCCCAGCAGGCCAACGTCCGCCAGCACCTTCAGTTCGAGCTTGAGCATGCGGCGCTCGCCCGGCTTGCCGTCCACCTGCTGGCGCGGCGCCCGATTGGTACTGGACTTGAAGTGGAGGTTGCCCCAGCCGCCCATGCCGCCTTCAGCCAGGCATACCTTCTGGCCGTGCTCGGTCAGGTCGGCGATGACTTCGCCAGTGTCCATGTCCGAGATCAGCGTGCCCACCGGCATGCGCAGCGTGACGTCCTCGCCGGCGGCGCCGTAGCAGTCGGAGCCCCGACCGTTCTCGCCGTTCCTGGCAACGTGCTTCTTGGCGTAGCGATAGTCGATGAGCGTATTGATGTTGCGATCGGCCTGCGCAAACACGCTGCCGCCTCGCCCGCCATCACCGCCATCAGGGCCACCGAAGGGCACAAATTTCTCGCGCCGGAACGAAGCGCTTCCGTTGCCGCCATTGCCGGCGATCGCTTCGATACGGGCTTCGTCAATGAACTTCATGTTGGTTTTCC
>DAIOET010000499.1:0-3385 GCA_036746135.1 Cupriavidus sp. | reverse complement strand
GGCCGAAGAATGGCGATTCATGCAGCAGGTCGAGCACGGCTTCCATCTGGCTGATGTCGGCATCGGGCAAGCGATAGCCAATCTGCTGCGCGGCGGCCATCGCCGGCACGCGTGGACCGACTGCGGCGGGCGAAGTCATCAGCATGTAGACCTCGTCGATCAACGCGCGCACCTGTGCATCGTCGCGGTTGCGCGGGCGCGGAAATGGCACGCGCACTTCGGCACGTACCCGGCCCGGATCGCTGGACAGGATCACGATACGGTCCGCCATCATCACCGCTTCCTCGATGTTGTGCGACACGATCAGGATGCTTCTGATATTGGCGCGGCCCGATTCCCACAGGTCGAGCATTTCATCGCGCAGCGTTTCGCCGGTCAGCACGTCGAGCGCGGAAAATGCTTCGTCCATCAGCAGCAGATCGGGCTCGGTCACCAGTGCGCGTGCAATGCCCACGCGCTGGCGCATCCCGCCCGACAGTTCACGCGGCAGCGCGCTATTGAAGCCGGACAGGCCGATCATGTCGATGGCCGCCTCGGCGCGGCGCGCGCGCTCGCCCTTGGCCACGCCCTGGGCTTCAAGTCCGAGTTCCACGTTCTGCTGCACCGTCAGCCACGGAAACAGCGCGAAGGACTGGAACACCATCGCGATGCCCTCGGCGGTGCCGGTCAGCCGTTGGCCACGGAAGTGCACCTCGCCACGATCGGCGCCGACCAGGCCGGCCATGATTCGAAGCAAGGTGGATTTGCCCGAGCCGGACTTGCCCAGCATGGCCACGATCTCGCCTTCGCGCAGGGTCAGGTTCACGCCTTCGAGCACGGCGCGGTCGGTGTGGTCGGCGGTGCGGAACATCTTGCCCACACCGCGCAGGTCGATCACCGGTTTGGCGTTGTCTTGCAGTGCCATCGTAAATTCCTTGTTGCCGGGCCTTAAAGCCGGGTGCGCGCCTGCGCCAGGTCGTAGAGCCGGTTCCACAACAGCCGGTTGAAGCCCACCACGAACAGTGCCATCACGCCAATGCCGAGCGCGATGCGCGGAAAGTCGCCGCGCGCGGTCATCTCGGCGATATAGCTGCCCAGGCCCGTGGCTACCAGCGTGCGGTCACCCCACGTCACGTATTCGGACACGATGCTCGCGTTCCACGATCCTCCGGCGGCCGTGACCAGCCCCGTCAGCAGGCTCGGAAACACGGCCGGCACCAGAAACCTGCGCCACATCAGCCAGCCCTTGAGTCCGAAGTTGCGCGCGGCCAGCCGCAATTCCGTGGGGATGCCCGACGCGCCGGCCACGACGTTGAACAGGATGTACCACTGCGTGCCGAAGATCATCAGCGGGCTGAGCCAGATTTCGGGGTTCAGCCCGAACTTCACGATGGCCATCACGGCCAGCGGGAACATCAGGTTGGCCGGAAAGGCCGCCAGGAACTGCGCGATCGGTTGGGCGATCCGCGCCAGCGACGGGTTGAGGCCGATGCGGATACCGATCGGCACCCAGACCAGCGCAGCCAGCGCGATCAGCACGATCACGCGCACCATCGTCAGCGTGCCGAGCCAGAGCACGTGCGCCGCCTCGGCCCATCCCACCTCGCTGTGCACGAAGTGGATCACGCGATACAGCGCCACCAGTGCAATGGCGATGATGATGCCGTCGCGCAGGCGGTCCAGCCACGGCGCCCAGCGCGCCGGCGCGGCGGGCAGCGCCACCACGTTGCGATGGCGGGCGCTCCAGGCCAGCGTGCGCCCGGCCAGTGCTGCCGTCCATTTGAGCAGCGCGTGCACCCAGGCCGAGCGGCGCAGCAGGTCGAGCAGCCACGACTGCGGCACGGTGTCCTGCGCCAGCGTTTCAAAGCGGAAGCGGTCTGCCCAGGCCACCAGCGGGCGGAACAGGAACTGGTCGTAGAACACGATGCCGACCAGCATCGCCAGGATCGCCCAGCCAATCGCGGCCAGGTCCTGCTGCTGGATGGCGAGCGCGATATACGAGCCGATGCCCGGCAGGCGGATGTCGTGGCCGGAAACGGAAATGGCCTCGGACGCCACCACGAAGAACCAGCCGCCGGACATCGACATCATCATGTTCCAGAGCAGCCCCGGCATGGCATAGGGCACTTCGAGCCGCCAGAACCGCTGCCACGGCGAGAGCCGGAACATCGCGGCGGCTTCGAGCAGGTCGCCCGGGATGGTGCGGAACGACTGGTACAGGCTGAACGCCATGTTCCAGGCTTGCGACGTGAAGATTGCGAAGATGGCCGCGCATTCCACGCCCGCAAGGTTGCCCGGGAACAGCGCGATAAAGCCGGTGACCGTGATCGACAGGAAGCCGAGCACCGGGATCGACTGCAGGATGTCCAGCGCCGGCACCATCACTTTTTCAGCGGTGCGGTTGCGTGACGCGAGCGCGGCGAATGCGAACGAGAACAGCAGCGATGCCAGCAGCGCCGCCAGCATGCGGATGCTGGTGCGCATCAGGTAATAGGGCAGCCACGCAATATCAAGGTGGACGGCCAGCGTCTCACCGGGCTGGTAAGGCACGTGCATCTGGCGCGCGGCATAGGCCACGATCACAATGGCAGCCAGGATGATCGGCAATAGCGCGAAGTCGAACCGATTCGGCGGCGCGGTGAGCAGCGGGCCGACGTAGCCGGGCGCTTGCTTCTGGAAGGGCGTTGGTGGCATGGGCGCGACCTGGTGTGCTCCCCTACCCCGCGTGCGGGGTAGGGGCGGGGGAGAGGGCAAGGGCATCGTATGCTGACACCCTGAAGCCCAACCTAACGCCGAAGTAACGCCCGAACGGGCTAGGTAGTTTACCTAGTAAGGGAGAAATTCATGACGGTACCGACCGAAACCTGGCATCTGGTTGCCCATGGCCGTGTACAGGGCGTCGGGTATCGCGCCGCATGTGCAGATCAGGCAACTACCCTGGGAGTTGGCGGCTGGGTAAGGAACCGCGTCGACGGAACGGTTGAAGTCGTAGCCAGCGGCTTGCCTGCGCAACTGGAAGCGCTGCGACAGTGGATGGAGGCCGGTCCGCCCGCCGCTCACGTATCGAAGGTGGAAGTGAGCGCGGCCCCGCCCGAGCAATTCAGCGAGTTCGAGTGGCGTCCGACGGCCTAGCTTGCCCGGTTGCCGAGCCAGTCGATACCGGTGCGGCCGTGCCGCTCGAGCCAGTCATTGGCCTGTCTGAAATGCCCGCATCCCAGAAATCCACGATGGGCCGACAGCGGCGACGGATGCGGCGCCTCGAGCACGCAATGGGTCTGGCCTTCCAATAGCGCCCGCTTGGCCTGCGCATGGCTGCCCCAGAGCATGAAGACCAGATTGGGACGCGACATGGCCAGCGCGTGGATCAGGCAATCAGTCACCGCTTCCCAACCGCGTTTGGCATGGC
>DAIOET010000498.1:0-3399 GCA_036746135.1 Cupriavidus sp. | reverse complement strand
AATTGGCCATAGCGGGTCGGCAGCCGGGCGGAGCCGATCAGCTCACTTTCTAGGTCTTTCATATTGATGTTCGCTGGAAGCACCTGGGGCCCGCGCGGCATGATGCAGGTACGGGGCAGGCGCGCCACGGAGCGCCGATTGGGAGAGGCGCGAACGCGGCATGCCGGCAAGGATACCGCGAAATCCAATCCGCCATCCGCGTAGGGGTTACCGGCAGGTAGGCCGGTCGGCCCGCGGCGAGGGATTTGAGGCGCTGTCGCGCCATCGTCCCGTCAGCCGCGATATAACGCTTCCAGCACCGGCAGATTGCCCTCGCCAAACCCGTGGCGCCCCTCGCGCCGGACGATTTCGAAGTGGAACTCGCCGGCCTCGCGCTTTGCGAATGCCTGCAGGAATCGCTCCTGGCCACCATCGGCGCGCACCGCCCCATCCACCAGAATGCCGTAGCGGCGCAACGCATCGAGATCAAGCCCATGCCCCGGCAGCCGCGCGTCGATCGATGCGTAGTAGCCGGCTGGCGGCTCGACGAAAGAGACGCCGTTGCGGGCCAGCATGGCGGCACTTGCCACCAGATCGTCCGTGGCCAGGGCGATATGCTGGATGCCCTCGCCGTGCGCGTCCGACAGGTAGTGACGCATCTGGTCGTGGCGCACAGTGCCTTTCTCGTACAGCGGAATCCGGATGCGGCCGCACGGCGACAACAGCACGCGCGAATCGCCGGCCAGTTGCCATTGCGGATTGACCTCGTGGATCTCGCGGAATCCCAACACGCGCCGATAGAACTCCATCCATTCGTCGAGATGCCCGGCATCGACGGCCTGGGCGAGATGATCCACGCGCAGCAATCCCGCATCGGGCACGCGCCCGGTTGCCGGCAATGGCCGAAAGTCGACGTCGTAGATCGAGATATCGCCCACGTCACCGGGCTGGCCCTCCTTGCCGCGCCAGCGATCCACAAAATAGATCAGGGACTGGCCGATGCCCTGGATGGCCGGGATATTCAGTTCCATCGGCCCCACGGTGCCACCCTCGAACGGCCATGCCCCGGCGTCCACGGCGCGCGCATAGGCGGTGGCGGCATCTTGCACGCGCAGCCCGATGGCGCAGATCGACAAGCCGTATTCCGACGCATAGCGCACCGCGAACGAATCCGGCTCCGCATCGACGATGAAATTCATCTCGCCTTGCCGGTACAGCCGCACGGCCTTGTGGCGGTGCTGCGCGATTGCGGAAAAGCCAAAGCGCTCGAAGGTCCGGCCAAGCTGCGCCGGGTCCGGCGAGGCAAATTCGATGAATTCGTAGCCCTGAATGCCCAGCGGATTGTCCCAAGGCGCGAAGCCATCCGTGTCGGGCGCGAAGGCAGTGGCGGAGGCAGGGGCGGTGGCATCAGTCATCGTCGTTCCTGTGCGAGTGGGGGCATCGGGATCATGCCCCCGCCGCCGATTGGCAACCTCTCCGTGAAAACCCGCGCTCCGGACATTGATCGCCCACTTGCGTTCATTTATCGCGCAAAGCGCAGTATCCAACGCTTGGCCTGCCCCACTGGAGCGATCTACTGTTACGGCATGACAAGGCCGCCGGGTGTCCGCATCCAGGCCGCCGCCAAGACAACTCCGACGACTGACGCCCCCATACGCTCATGATCAATGGCAAGACGCTTCTCATCGCGCACATCGGTTATCCGACCGAATCGTTCAAGGCGCCGATGATCTACAACCCCTGGTTCCAGAAGCAGGGGATCAACGCCGTAGTGGTACCGATGGGCGTTCAGGCAGAGGACTATCCGGCGTTCTTCCGCACGGTGTTCCGCCTGACCAACATCCGTGGCGCGCTGGTGACGATGCCGCACAAGGTGACCACGGTGGAACTGGTCGACGAACTGACGCCGACGGCGCGCATCGCGGGTGCATGCAACGCCGTGCGGCTGCGCCAGGACGGCAAGCTGGAGGGCGATCAGTTCGACGGGGCCGGCTTCGTCAACGGTATCCGCCGCAAGGGCTGCCAGTTGGACGGTGCCCGCGCGATCGTGTCCGGCTGCGGCGGTGTCGGCTCCGCCATTGCGGCGTCGCTGGCCGCTGCGGGCGTGGCGGAGCTGGCGCTCTATGACACGCGCGACACCACGGCAGGCGGCCTGCGAGACCGCCTGCTCGCCCACTACCCCGCGCTGCGCGTGGTAACCGGCGTCAACGACCCGCACGGCTACGACGTGGTGGTCAACGCCACGCCGCTCGGCATGCAGCCCGGAGATCCGCTGCCGTTCGATGTTTCGCGCATCTCGCCCGGCGCGATGGTCGGCGAGGTCGTGATGAAGTCCGAATACACGCCGTTCCTCACGGCCGCGGCAGCGCGCGGCTGCAAGGTGCAGGTTGGCACCGACATGCTGTTCGAGATGATCCCGGCCTATCTGGAATTCTTCGGCTTTGGCACGGCCACGCCAGACGCACTGCGAGAGGTCGCCGAGATCCGCTACTGACGACACGGCGCGCAAGTCCTTACACATACATCAACCGATCACCGGTGGAGACAGACAGATGACAACCATTCACAAGCCGCTGGCCGCGCCCCCGGCCCTCGACGGCTCCATGCTCGGCAAGATCCGTTCATGCCTGGCCATCGGCAAGGTTCGCTGGGGCATGCTGGCCCTGGTGTTCTTTGCCACCACGCTGAACTACATCGACCGCGCCGCGCTGGGCGTGCTGCAGCCGGTACTGGCCAAGGCAATGTCCTGGACGGCGCAGGACTACGCGAATATCAACTTCTGGTTCCAGGTGGGCTATGCGATTGGCTTTGCACTGCAAGGCCGATTCATCGACATGGTGGGCGTCAAGCGCGCGTTCGCGCTGGCCGTGTTGCTATGGAGCATCGCCTGCGGCGCGCACGCCCTCGCGGCCAGCGCGGTGGGCTTCATGATCTGCCGGTTCTTCCTGGGACTGACCGAGGCCGCCAACTATCCGGCCTGCGTCAAGACCACGCGCATGTGGTTTCCGGCTGGAGAGCGCGCGATGGCAACCGGCATCTTCAACGCCGGCACCAACGTCGGCGCGATGATCACGCCGGTGATGCTGCCGCTGATCCTGCAGGCTTGGGGCTGGCAGGCCGCGTTCCTGGTCGTGGGGTCGCTCGGCGCCATCTGGCTGGTGATCTGGTGGCTCAAGTATGCGAACCCCGACCAGCATCCGACCGTCAGCGCCACCGAACTGGCGTATGTGACCAAGGACGTCGAGCCGGCGCCGCAGCGCATTCCGTATTCGCGCATCCTGCGCATGCGCGGCACCTGGGCCTTTGCACTGGCTTACGCGATTACCGCGCCGGTATTCTGGTTCTACCTGTACTGGCTGCCGCCCTTCCTGAACCAGCAGTACCAGCTTGGCATCAGCGTGACGCAGATGGGCATCCCGC
>DAIOET010000497.1:0-3411 GCA_036746135.1 Cupriavidus sp. | reverse complement strand
GAGATGATCCGGCGCGCGGCGCTGGCGCGGCCCGACGTCACGATCTCGGTCCACCACAACGGCAAGCCGCTGGAGCACTGGAACGCCGGCGACGTCGCCACCCGCACCGCGCAGGTGCTTGGCAACGACTTCGCGCGTGCCCGGCTGGCGCTCGACGAAGACGCCGACGCTCTGCACCTGTATGGCTTTGCCGGCTTGCCCACGGCCTCCCGGGGGCGTCCCGACCAGCAATACTTCTTCGTCAACGGCCGCTTCGTGCGGGACAAACTGCTCAACCACGCAGTGCGCAGCGCTTACCAGGATGTGCTGCACGGCGACCGCTTTCCTTCGTACGTGCTTTGCCTGGACCTGCCGCCCGAGCTGGTCGATGTGAACGTGCATCCGTCGAAGATCGAGGTGCGGTTCCGCGAATCGCGTGCGGTGCACCAGTTCGTCTATCACGCAGTGCAGCGCTGTCTTGCCCGCCAGGCTGGCGAGCAAGGCGATAGCCTGCATTCCGATACTGGCGATGGCGCCGGCCTGGTGCCGATGCCCGCCGCGCGGCCCGCTGGCGTGCCTGGCGCCGCGCCGCAATGGGTCAACTATTCGGCGGGCCGTCAGACCGAGCTTGGCATTGCCCAGCCGCGCCAGGCCTATCTGGGCATGGTGCGCGACGCCACGGCGCCGCAGTCTCCGGACGCCGCGCGGTCCTGGCAGCCGTCCTCGCGACCGCCGGCATGGCTGGCCGATGCGCAGGCCGCGCGTGCGGACGAACCGCCCGGCCTGCTCGACCGTCTGCCGCCGCGCGCATCGGAACTCCCTGCCGCGAACCCCGAAGACGGCGACGACGACCATCCGCTGGGCTATGCGATTGCACAGCTGCACGGCATCTACGTGCTGGCGCAGAATGCGCGCGGGCTGGTGCTGGTGGATATGCACGCCGCCCATGAGCGCATCCTGTACGAGCAGATCAAGGCCGGCCTCGACGCCCGCGACCTCGCCGTGCAACCGCTGCTGATTCCGGTCACGCTGCCGGCAAACCCGGTGGAAATCGGCGCGGCCGAGGAGTATCAGGAAACGCTGCAGTTGCTGGGCTTCGATATCGCGCCCGTATCGCCCACCACGCTCGCCGTGCGGGCGATTCCCGCGCTGCTCAGGCAGGCCGATGCCGAAGCGCTGGCGCGCGACGTGCTGCGCGACCTGCAGTCCTACGGCGGCTCGCGCGTACTGGCCGAGCGCCGCAATGAACTGCTGGCCACGCTGGCGTGCCATAGCGCGGTGCGCGCCAACCGCAAGCTGACTGTCGAAGAGATGAACGCGCTGCTGCGCCAGATGGAACAGACCGAACGGGCCGACCAGTGCAATCATGGCCGCCCCACCTGGGTGCAGCTGACCGTGACCGAACTCGACCGCCTGTTCCTGCGCGGCCAGTAACGCCGTAGCGCTTCACGATGTCTTCGCAGTCCTCCGCATTTCCGCCCATCGTCTGCCTGCTCGGACCCACCGCGTCCGGCAAGACGGCGGCGGCACTCGAACTCGCCGCCCGCAAGCCGGTGGAGATCATCAGCCTCGATTCCGCGCTGGTCTATCGCGCGATGGATATCGGCACGGCCAAGCCCACGCCCGCTGAACTGGCCAGCGTGCCGCACCACCTGATCGACATCATCGACCCTCTCGACAGTTACTCGGCCGCGCAGTTCGTGACCGATGCCGAGCGGCTGATCGATGAAATCCGCGCGCGCGACCGCACGCCGCTGATCGTCGGCGGCACCATGCTCTACTACAAGGCGCTGACGCAAGGCCTGAACGACCTGCCGCAAGCCGATGCCTCGGTGCGCGCCGAACTCGATGCACTGGCCGCCGAGCGCGGCTGGCCGGCCCTGCATGCGATGCTGACCGAGATCGATCCGGTCACGGCCGCGCGACTGGCCCCGAACGACGCGCAACGGATCCAGCGCGCGCTGGAAATCCACCGGCTGAGCGGCCAGCCCATGTCGGCCCTGCTCGCGCGTCAGGCCGACGCACGGACGTTCACCGGCGCCGCCGATGCCCGTTACCGCGTAATCGCGCTCGAACCGTCGGATCGTGCCGTGCTGCATGATCGGATTGCCAAACGCTTCGACGCGATGCTCGAAGGCGGACTCCTCGACGAGGTCAAGCAGTTGCGTGCGCGCGGCGACCTGCATCTGGGCCTGCCGTCGATGCGCTGCGTCGGCTATCGGCAAGTGTGGGAATACCTGGACGGCGATTGCGACTTTGCCACGATGCGCGAGCGCGGCATCGCGGCCACGCGCCAGCTCTGCAAGCGCCAGCTGACGTGGCTGCGCAGCACGCCGGAGCGCATCGGCATCGACGCCCTGGCGCCCGACTACGTCTCACAGGTTGCCCACGCAGCGGGCTGGTGATCGCGGGCCGTGTGACCGATAATCGTCGCTCACATTTTCAGAGCGATACGTGATGACCGCCTTCTCGATCCGCCCCGCCACGCCCGCCGACAGCGCTACGCTGTTCCGCCTGATTTCGGACCTGGCCGAATACGAAAAACTCACGCATCTGGTGGAAGCCACGCCGCAGAAGATCGGCGATGCGCTGTTCGGTGCGAAGCCGCATGCCGAAGCCGTGCTCGTGGAAGTCGACCAGGACGGCGCGAAGCACGCCGTGGGCTTTGCGCTGTTCTTCCACAATTTCTCGACCTTCCTGGCCAAGCCCGGCCTCTATCTGGAGGACCTGTTCGTCGAGCCGGCCTGGCGCGGCCACGGGCTGGGCAAGGCCTTGCTCAAGCACCTGGCGTCGATTGCCGTGGAACGCGGTTGTGGCCGCTTCGAATGGTCGGTACTCGACTGGAATCAGCCGTCGATCGATTTCTACCAGGCGATGGGAGCGGACGTGATGCCGGACTGGCGGATTTGCCGGGTCACCGGCGAGGCATTGAAAGCGCTGAGCGCTGCTTGAGGGGTGCGCCCCGTTCCCGCACGGCGGGAGCGGGGCGGACAACAATCAGACTACGACCGTCTGCGCCTGGCCTTCAGCGCGTTCCTTGATCTCGCCGATCTGCCACACGGCTTCGCCTGCCGCCTGCAGGTGGCGGATGGCGCGTTCGGCGTCTTCCTTGGCCACGATCACGACCATGCCGATACCGCAGTTGAACACGCGGTGCATTTCGGCGTCGGCCACGTTGCCTTGGGCCTGCAGCCACTGGAACAGCGGCGGCAGCGTCCAGGCGTCGCGCTGGATCACGGCGGTCAGGTTGTCGGCCAGCACGCGCGGCACGTTTTCGGTCAGGCCACCACCGGTGATGTGGGCCATGCCCTTGACCGGCAGCGTTTCGATCAGCGACAGCAGCGGCTTCACGTAAATGCGCGTCGGCGCCATGATGGCGTCCTGCAGGCGCTGGCCGTGGAAGTCGGCATTCAGGTCCGGCTTGGCCACTTC
>DAIOET010000496.1:0-3424 GCA_036746135.1 Cupriavidus sp. | reverse complement strand
GGCGTGTCCGAGGACGCCCGTGCAGTACGCCAGTCGTGCTGTGCTGCTGATCGACACTACGGGTGATTGGATGAAACTGGATCCAGAACTGGCCGAAAAGCCGTACTACAGCACGCGAACCGCTGCAAAACTTCTCAATGTATCGCTAGGCACCGTTCAGAAAATGGTGGAACGCGGCGAGCTTGGTGCCTGGAAAACCAATGGTGGTCACCGGCGCATTCACAAGGAAACCGTGCACCGCCTGCTGGCCGACCGCGCAATGCCGGACGCCAGCGTCGAACACAACCTCGACCTCGTGGTCTTCCATCCGAACCACACTGAGGCACTGCGCATCAGCGCCCAGCTTGGCAAATGGTCGCTACCGCTGAAGACCCAGGTGCTGGAAGACGTGGTCGATACCGTCATCACATCGGTCGATTCCCGTCCGCGCGTGGTGCTCTACTACGTGGAAGAACTCAACGATGCCGAATCGGCGACGATCGAGAAGCTGCAGAATTTCTTTGCGCGCCAGCGCGTGATCTTCGCGGTCATCACCAATCGCCAGGCCTATGACGGCGTGGCCGACGCGCTGCAGCAATGGGGCATCATGGTGTTCCTGAAGACGCCATCGCTCGAGGAAATCAAGGGCTTCCTGCGCGCACAACTGATGATGGGGCGCGGGGGCGCTTAACGTATCGTCAGTGCCAGAATTGAAAAACAGCCCGGATATTCTCCGGGCTGTTTTTTTTTGCGCCGATAACTTCCGGCGTCTTCAGATTTCCACCGTCACATCCTCAGTGGCCCGACCTTTCCCCCACCCCCTCTCCTGATTGCTTGCCAACGCAGCTTCCGCGGCACCCGGCTGCGCCTGCATCATCCATCCGTACAGATCCCGTGGGTCGGGTGGCATGGCCACCAGTTCGACATGGCGGCCCGCATCGCGTGCCACGGCGGCCGCATGGAGCCAGCGCAACGCCGAATAGTCTTCGAGCGCGAAGCCGACGGAGTCGAAGATCGTCACGTCGTCGGCGCTGGCACGGCCCGGCGCCCTGCCCGACATCACTTCCCACAGCTCGCTGACGGGCGCCTCCGGCCATTGCTGGATCTCGCCTTCGATGCGTGACTGGGGTGCGTACTCCACCACGATGCGCGCGTTGTGCAGAATGTCGACGTGCAACTCGGTTTTACCGGGGCAGTCTCCGCCCACGGCATTCAGATGCATGCCCGGTTGCACCATGTCCGGCGTCAGGATCGTGGCGCGCGTTTTGTCGGCCGTGACCGTGGTCACGATGTCGGCCCCGGCCAGCGCTTCTTGCGCCGAGCGCACCGGCACGATGGTCAGGCCGGGCACCCCCGCAAGATTGCGCGCCAGCCGCGCGGTTGCCGCCGGGTCGATGTCGAAGGCGCGCACCACTCTGATGCCTGCCATCGCATGAAACGCCAGCGACTGAAATTCCGCCTGGGCACCATTGCCGATCAGCGCCATCGTGCGCGCACCGGGCCTGGCCATCGCCTGCGCGGCCAGGGCCGACGTGGCCGCGGTACGCAGCGCCGTGGCCAGGGTCAGGTCAGCCAGCAGCAGCGGAAAGCCCGTCGCCACTTCGGCCAGCATGCCGCAGGCCATGACCGTGGGCAGCGCATGCTGCGCGTTGCGCGGATGTCCGTTCACGTACTTGAATGCGTAGTGCACGCCGTCGGTGACGGGCATCAGCTCGATCACGCCGACCGGCGAATGACTGGCCAGCCGTGCCGATTTCTCAAAGTCCTGCCACCGCAGAAAATCCTGCCGCACGCAGTCGGCCAGTTGCACGATGGCCTGCCGGACGCCGATACCGCGTACCAGCGTGGCAACATCGCCCGCATCGAGAAAGCGGGTTCTCGCGCTGTGCCCGGCCTGCCCCATCGTCTTTGTGGTCGGAGTCATGACGCATCTCCCATCAAGCCGCGGCGGCGCGACGCTCGGGCGTGCTCGTACGATCGAGCCGCAGCGTCATGCAATACGCACCGCCGCCCGACATCATGTATGGCGACAGGTCCACCTCATGCAGGCGGTAGCCGCGCCGGCCAAGTTCGTCGCGCAGGTGCGAGGTCGTGCGCGTCATCACCACGTGTTCGTCGAGGTTGACCGCATTCACGCTGAAGTGCCGTAGATCGTCCTCGGTAGCCTCGATGCGCTGCGCCATCGGCACACGTGCGCGCAGCGTTCTCAGCGCGGCTTCCGTGAAGGCTGGCGGGTAGTACAGCACCTCGCCGCCCGACAGCGGGCAGAAGCAGACGTCCAGGTGATAGCTCTGCTCGGTGGCCAGCTCCAGCGCAACCACCTCCTGGCCGAACTGGCGCGCCACGGCTTCGGCCGCCTCGCGGGACGAGCGCGGGCCGAAGCCGGCCCAGAAATGACCGCGTCGCGCATCCCAGATGCAATCGCCCGCGCCTTCCTGGAAGCACCCCTCGGGCAACAGCTCGACCGTATCGATCAGGCCGCGCGCGCGCAGTGTGTCGAAGATTGCGGCGAATGGTGCTTCTTCCCCACGCCGCTGCGGATAGCGAAAGCGCGCCAGTACCGCCTTGCCATCGAGCACGACGGCCGCGTTGGCCGGGAACACCATGTCGGGCTGGCCGGGTGCGCCTTCGGCAACCTCGACGTCAAACCCCGCCCGGTCCAGCGCATCGCGCAAGGCTTCGAACGACGCCAGCGCGCGGCGATGCATGCCGCCCGGATCTCGCGCCCACGCCATCGGGTCCATCCACGGATTGATGCTGTAGGACACGTCGTAGAAGGTCGGGGCAACCAACAGGATGGTCGGGCGAATGATCACAGTGCTCTCCTTGGTCATGTTATAGGGACGCGATGAGTGCATTCTCGTGCCCGTCAGTGCCAGCGAATAGTTAGCAAACTGGACAAATTGCTATGAGCGTTTAACAATCCGCCAGACGATGCTGGCAATTCGTCAACTTCACCTGGGAGAGCGCGATGGATGCGACCGATCGTCAACTGCTCGGCCTGCTACGCGATAACGCGCGCACGCCGGTGACGGCGCTGGCCAAGGCGCTGCGCGTGTCGCGGGCGACGGTGCAGAACCGTATCGAAAAACTGGAAAAGGAAGGGCAGATCGTCGGCTATACGGTGCGGCTCAAGCCGGAAGCCGAGCCACACCGCATTCGTGCGTGGATGACGGTGGCCGTGGAAGGCAACAAGGCTCGCCAGGTGCTGCAGGCGCTACGCGGAGATCCCAACGTGCAGACGCTGCATACGACCAACGGCCGCTGGGACATCATTGCGGAACTGCGCGCCGATACCCTGGAGCAATTCGATCGGACACTGGAGCGGATCCGGCTGGTCGATGGCATCTCGGCCACCGAAACCAGCATCCTGTTGTCGAGTTACAAGCTCTGACTACGCCCTCTGCCGCGCCGGCACCTGAGCGGCTCCCCGCAGCCGCTCACG
>DAIOET010000495.1:0-3434 GCA_036746135.1 Cupriavidus sp. | reverse complement strand
CGGAATCGGTGATCCTGTCGGTGCTGCCGCTGTTCCACGTGACCGGCATGCAGTACGGCATGAACGGCCCGATCTACACCGGCGCCACCGTCGTGATGCTGCCGCGCTGGGACCGCGAAGTGGCCGGGCGCCTGATCTCGCGCTACCAGGTCACGCACTGGACCAACATCCCGACGATGGTGATCGATTTCCTGGGCAGCCCGAACCTGGCGAGCTTCGATGTCAGCAGCCTGCGCTATATCGGCGGCGGCGGCGCGGCGATGCCGCAGGCCGTGGCCGAGCGCCTGAAGACGCAGTTCGGTCTGAGCTATCTGGAAGGCTATGGCTTGTCCGAGACGATGGCGCCGACGCACAGCAATCCGTCGGAGCGTGCCAAGCTGCAATGCCTGGGCGTGCCGACGTTCAACACGGATGCGCGCGTGGTGGACCCGGTCACGCTGCAGGAACTGCCGCCGAATGAAGTGGGCGAGATCATCGTGCGCGGACCGCAGGTGTTCAAGGGGTACTGGGGCAAGCCCGATGCCACGCGCGAAGCGTTCATCGAGTTTGAGGGGCGCACGTATTTCCGCACCGGCGACCTGGGCCGGATGGACGAAGAGGGTTACTACTTCATCACGGACCGCCTCAAGCGCATGATCAATGCGTCGGGCTTCAAGGTGTGGCCGGCGGAAGTGGAGAATCTGCTGTACAAGCATCCCGCCGTGCAGGAAGCCTGCATTATCGGCACGCGCGACAAGTATCGCGGCGAGACCGTGAAGGCTGTGGTGGTGCTGCGCGCCGACGCCAAGGGCAAGACCTCGCCCGAGGACATC
This sequence comes from Cupriavidus sp., assembly GCA_036746135.1. Classification (GTDB taxonomy): domain Bacteria; phylum Pseudomonadota; class Gammaproteobacteria; order Burkholderiales; family Burkholderiaceae; genus Cupriavidus. Next base: position 2,622 of record DAIOET010000495.1, on the reverse strand, counting down.
ATCGAGTGGGCCAAGGAGAATATGGCGGCCTACAAGTACCCGCGTGTCGTCGAGTTCGTCGATGCATTGCCGAAGTCGGGAACCGGCAAGGTGATGTGGCGCCACCTTCAGGAAACGGAGAACGCCAAGCAGCCGGCCGCGGCGTCCTGATGGCCGCCTGATCCCGGGGGGCCTAGTGCCCCCGCGCCCGCATCAGCGCTTTTACCATCGTCTTGTAGCCGCGCTCGCGCGCATGGCGCGAAGGTGTGACGCCTTCGCGGTCGGCCAGGTTGGCGTCCGCGCCCGCATCGAGCAGCAACTGCACGATTTCTTCATAACGGGAGCTGCCGTCGCCGAGGATGATTGCCTCCAGCAGCGCCGTCCAGCCGAGCTGATTGACGCGATCGACCGGCACGCCGGCCTTCAGCAGCAGCTTCACCACTTCCACATTGCCATGCTGGCTGGCCGCGATCAGCGCGGTGCCGTCGTAGCGGTCGGTACTGCGCAAGTCGGCGCCATGCGACAGCGATAGCCGCACCACATCGATCTGGTTGGTGGCCGACGCCAGCAGGAAAGCGCTGTTCGATTCGCCGTCCTTCTGATTGACGTCGGCGCCGGCCATGATCAGGGCGCGCGCCACGTCGCCACGCCGGTTGTACACCGCCGCCAGCAGGGCCGACCGGCCGCGCTCGTCCACCGCCCTCGCGGATGCACCCGCGCCCAGCAGGCGGTTCACCAGTTCGAGGTCGCCAATGCTGGCGGCAGTGATCAGGTTGCGATCGAGCGCGGATATCCCCTCGCTATGCGGCGGCGGGCTGGCCTGCGACCCACGTGGCGTGGGGGCGGGCGCCGATGCATCGCGCATGCCGCCGATCGAACGCGCCAGCGTCTGGCCGCCCTGGCCGGCCAGCAGCCCACCGGCCATCAGCAATCCCATCAGCCCGAGCATTTCGGCAAGTGCCTGGCGGCGGGGGCGGGTCTGGGAGCGCGTCATGATGATGGGCGGAAGCTTCGTCAGACGGTTTCGTGAGGATGGATGGTGGCGGCGACGGCATCGTCGGGGCAGGTTGCCGCCGAAGCCGAGGTAGCCAACGGTGAGGCGATGGCGCAGGCCGCGTTGGCGGCCTCGACGGCATCGCTTTCCTGGAGCTGGCGCCAGAGGCGGCCCAGGTACGGATCGTCGACGCCATGCGTGGCGAGCCCCAGCAGCGTCTGGTGCAGATATTCCCGTGCCGGGCCGTAAAGGCCGCAGGCGTGACGCAGGCAGTCCACCACGCGAGAGTCGGGCAACCGGCCGGCGTAACCAGCGTGCGCGCGATTCATGGTGAAAGCGAGCGCACGCTGTTCCGGCGCACCGGGAGCGTCGTCCATTTTTACGCGCAGCCAGCGGGGGTGATAGGCGCCGGTCATCATTTCACGGCGCCATAGCACGCGGAATTCCTGCTCGACCACGTGGCTCGGAACGCGGAAGACCATGCCCGTGCAGCTACCGCCCCGGTCAAGCCCGAGGACCAGACCGGGGTTGTCCCAGGTGCCGCGATTGATTTTCGAGTAGAGATAGAACCCGCGATGGTAGCCATGCACCGTCGCCAGGCGGCTTTCGGTATGGACGATCATCGGATTCCAGATCAGCGATCCGTAGCCGAAGACCCACACATCGCCATTCAGGCCGGAATTGTCGGGGCGGCCGGCCAGGGTTTGGCACAGCGACCGCTCCACATCGGCCTCAGGCAGCAGCGAAGACGCGACCGGCGTACTGCACAGCGTGGTGCGCAGCCGGTTTGCTTCGAGGTCCTGTCTTGTAATGGCCATGCCTGAAAGAATAATCCAAAGCGCATTGATGCGTCGCAAGCAAACCACAGATCCGGAGAAAGGTGTGTGCAACAGGCAACGGTCGGAACGCTGTGCCGATGCGCCCGGGTTGGCCGGATCGCGCGCCAAGTCACTACAATAGGGACCCTAACGCCTTTCAACTGGCGCACAACTGGCGACCTTCGGAGATTCGGACATGGCGCATACCCTGACCGTGGTGTTTGGCAGCGGCAAGGAATTTGAATTCACGCTGGCAGACAGTGAGCTGGCGGAGGTGACCGAGGATGCCGCATGGCGATGGTTCGACCGCGAATACGCCGAGCTGGACTGCCAGGCGTCGAGCCCGGTCGGGAAGGTGCTTGTGATCGACAAGATCCTTAACGTTGCCAAATTTTCCGGCGAGGGCCGCTTTGCCGAGAGTGCCGGATGGGCACAGGACTTCGCCCGGCATGCGGGCAAGCTGTTGGACCGGGACAAGGTTCGCATCGACGTGGGTAATGCGGCGATCGGATTCTGAGCGCGCCTGCTCCCGCAGCAACGAAAAACGGACGCCTGGGCGTCCGTTTTTTACTTCACCGAGCCGGTTTCAGGCCGGCGGGGGCCATTTCAGACCGACAGCAGTTCCACTTCGAACAGCAGCGTGGCGTTCGGCGGAATGACGCCGCCGGCACCACGGGCGCCGTAGCCCAGGTCCGCCGGGATCACCAGGCGGCGCGTGCCGCCGACCTTCATGCCTTGCACGCCTTCGTCCCAGCCGCGGATCACGTGGCCAGCACCCAGCGGGAAGACGAACGGGTCGTTGCGATCCTTGCTCGAATCGAACTTGCGGCC
>DAIOET010000494.1:0-3464 GCA_036746135.1 Cupriavidus sp. | reverse complement strand
CGCGGCGGCATCGCCATCATGCCGATCACCACCGTCTACAGCCCGTTCAAGCTGTCGGTCGACAAGGTGTTCACGGTCAACCAGTCGAACCAGCAGATGCAACAGGTAGCCAACTACTTCGGCAACGGCTCGGCCTTCCAGGAAAACATGCACAACAACGTGACGACGAACCAGTACGCGCAAAACAACGTGTACCACCCCGCCTGAGCATCGCACGCAATCCGCTTCGCACACACCATCACGCCCCATTAGGAGACTGCCATGAGCACCCTGACCATCCTCGACCTGTCCAGCACCACCACCCTCGAAGCCACCCGCATGAAGTCCGTACGCGGCGGCCTGGGCCTGATCGCCCCGTGGACCAGCGTCTACGCCCCGGTGAAGCTGTCGTTCGACTCGCACGTCAAGATCGACCAGCAGAACCAGCAGATGCAGCAGGTCGCCAACTACTTCGGCAACGGCTCCGCGTTCCAGGATCACATGACGAACAACGTCACGACGAACCAGTACGCGCAGAACAACGCCTGAGTCGTGGCCACCGGCGGGCGCCGCCCTCGGCGCCCGCCCCGCACCGAACACGCTGAATCCACCAGATACGCATCAGGAGTCCACCATGTCATCGATCATCGTCCGCGACCTTGCCGTCAGCAAGGACCTCGACCAACAATCGCTGTGCGCCATTCGTGGCGGCGCAGACTGGTTCGGCAAGATTGCCGCAGCCGGCCCGCTGGTCAACATCAATATCAACCAGAGCGTGCAGCAGCTGCAGCAGGTGAACGTTGCCGCCTTCAACAACAACAAGATCGTCGGCGTCGACCTGGGCAACCTTGCGCTCAACGTCAAGCCGACGCAATGGGGCGGCAACCTGGCGGTGGCTTGAGCGCCACGCGCCCGGGAGTGGTCCTGTCACGTGCGCGACGCACGCGGCAGGACCACTCGCCTATACTGAATCGGGCCCGCGCCTGCCCCGGCGCTGCCCGACCGGCGCCATTCCGGCCGGCCGCGGCAAGGCCCGCTCGCTGGAGAACGTCATGGCAGTCATCGTCATCAAGGATTTGTCGGAAAACATGGACCTCGACCGCGAGGCCATGACCGCCATCATCGGCGGCGCAAGGCTGGCAGGAAGCTATCGCTGGCAGTCGCACCGACGCCCCTCGCTTACACGACTGATCCAGTACCCGGAAGGATTTCCCGGAACATCGCAGGTTGCAGGGCAGGAACGGGAGACCACGCGCGCGCGCAAGTGAGGCAACCCTCATTGCGCGCGACGCTGCTGGTCGCATAACAAAGAAAAAGCCCGCCAAGTAATTGGCGGGCTTTGGTTGCGGACGGGCCCGGACCTCCTGGGTCTGCGTCACCGGCTGCTTCCGGTCATTCCTTCACCAAGCATGTTTCCCTTGGATTCCGCCCATGAAGCGGACGCCCATCCGGACCACCCGGACAGTCGGAGGAAACCTGGCAGTGGCATCAATGACCGCAATGCCGGCGCCGAGCGGCAAGTGAACCTTGCCAAAGGCAGAATCAGCGGGACTGTTTTGTCCGCCCCATACGGGCAGCTATGCCCGCGCACTGGAGTATAGGCACCGCGCCTGCACATGCAAGCGACGCCCCCGGCGCATCCATTTACTTTTGATTACGTTTTCCTGCGATATTCGCTTGCGCAGTGCAACAAAAATATCGACGTTCTGCTATACTCCGCGCCGTGAGTTTCGCACTGTGAGTTCCGCATCGCGCCTGAGGCACAACGCCGTGGCGTATCCGCTACCTCCCAAGATCTGCTCCCTGCCTCTGTCATCACACGAAGTATCAGACAGGTGCCTGGCCAGAACGCACCGCTCACCTGACGCTGCCTCGTCTCCGATCCTGATAACAGCCCGAATTGCTGTTTGCCTGCCAGGGATAATCGGCCGGTTTGTTTGAATCGCCTGCCGCCCCTGCCTGCCGCCGTCTTGCCAGCTGAGTCTGTCGAACGGCCTACCGATTGGCGCCGAAGCCTTTTTTAAGACTTTGCACTTGCGCCCACCCCTTTGCGCACACTGCCCTGGGGTGCCATGCATTTTTAATACGTACGACATGACCCAGCACGAAGACTTCCGTGCGGAGCAGCCTTTTGCTTCCGCCGCTGACACCACTGCCACGCCCGCCGCTGCCGTGAGCCCGCTCGACAAGCTCGACGCCATGCTCAACGCCGATGCAGCGCCGGCCGCGCAAGCGTCGGACGCTCCGGAAAGTGGTTTCGCAAACCTCGGCCTGGACGCCGCCATCCTGCGCGCCCTGGCCGAAGCCAACTACAACAACCCCACCCCGGTTCAGGCCCAGGCCATCCCCGCCTTCCTGGCTGGCCGCGACCTGCTGGTCTCGAGCCAGACCGGTTCGGGCAAGACCGCCGCGTTCATGCTGCCGGCAATCCAGCGCATCAGCGAAAAGCCGGCGCCGAATCGTCCGACCGAGCCGGCCAAGCGCATGAAGGGCAAGCGCCCTCGTCCGGCTGCTGCCCAGCCGTCGCTGCTGGTGCTGACGCCGACGCGCGAACTGGCCCTGCAGGTGACCGAGGCCGCCGCCAAGTACGGCCGCCATCTGCGCCGCATCGTGTGCGCCAGCATCCTGGGCGGCATGCCCTATCCGAAGCAGCTGGCCATGCTGTCGCGCATGCCGGACATCCTGGTGGCAACGCCGGGCCGTCTGCTGGACCATATCGAAGCCGGCCGCATCGACCTGTCCGCGCTGGACATGCTGGTGTTCGACGAAGCCGACCGCATGCTCGACATGGGCTTTGCCGATGACATCGACGCCATCGTCGCCGCCACGCCGGCATCGCGCCAGACGCTGATGTTCTCGGCCACGCTGGACGCACGCATTGGCCAACTGGCCTCGCGCCAGCTGCGCGACCCGCAACGCATCGAGATCGCCGCCGCGCGCGCCGATCACAGCAACATCGAACAGCGCCTGCACTTTACCGACGACATGTCGCACAAGGAACGCCTGCTCGACCACCTGCTGCGCGATTCGTCGCTGAAGCAAGCGATCGTGTTCACGGCTACCAAGCGCGATGCCGATTCGCTGGCCGAGCGCCTGTCGGACACGGGCTTTGCCGCTGGCGCCCTGCATGGCGACATGACGCAAGGCGCGCGTAACCGCACGCTGACGGCCCTGCGCCGTGGCAACCTGCGCGTGCTGGTGGCCACCGACGTGGCCGCGCGCGGTATCGACGTGCCCGATATCACCCACGTGGTGAACTTCGACCTGCCCAAGCAGGCGGAAGACTACGTGCACCGTATCGGCCGTACTGGTCGTGCCGGCCGCTCGGGCATCGCCATCAACCTGGTGAACCACGGTGACATGTTCCAATGGCGCCGCATCGAGCGCTTTACGAACAACCGTATCGACGCATCGGTGATCGAAGGCCTGGAGCCGCGCCGCACGCCGAAGCCGCGTTCGAACTTCGGCGGCAAGCCGGGCGGCCG
>DAIOET010000493.1:0-3481 GCA_036746135.1 Cupriavidus sp. | reverse complement strand
AATCAACGCCAAACATGCACGCGGCTGCGCGTGCGGAGAACAGTATGAGCGACGCACTGATCGCCACGTCCAGCGAAGCCCCGCAAAGCCCCGCCGAATACGACGCTACCAAGAAGCAGAAGTCGGCCGAGAAGACCGCACGTATCCCCATCAAGATCGTGCCGGCCGAAAAGCTCAAGAAGCCGGACTGGATCCGCGTCAAGGCGGCCACCGGCAACTCGCGCTTCTACGAGATCAAGGACATCCTGCGTGCCAACAACCTCGTCACGGTGTGCGAGGAGGCGAGCTGCCCGAACATCGGCGAATGCTTTGGCAAGGGCACGGCCACGTTCATGATCATGGGCGACAAGTGCACGCGCCGCTGCCCGTTCTGCGACGTGGGCCACGGCCGTCCGGACCCGCTCGATGTGAACGAGCCGGGCAACCTGGCGCGCACGATTGCGCAGCTCAAGCTGAACTACGTCGTGATCACCAGCGTGGACCGTGACGACCTGCGCGACGGCGGCGCCCAGCACTACGTGGACTGCATCTCGCAGACGCGCGAGCTGTCGCCGAACACGCGCATCGAGGTGCTGGTGCCTGACTTCCGCGGCCGCCTGGACAAGGCGCTGGACATCCTCCAGGTATCGCCGCCGGACGTGATGAACCACAACATGGAAACGGTGCCGCGCCTGTACAAGCAGGCTCGCCCCGGCGCCGACTATGCGCACTCGCTGAAGCTGCTGCAGGAGTTCAAGCGCCGCAACCCGGACGTGCCGACCAAGTCGGGCCTGATGGTCGGCCTGGGCGAAACCGACGAGGAAATCCTCGAAGTCATGCGCGACATGCGCGCGCACGATATCGACATGCTGACGATCGGCCAGTACCTGGCGCCGTCGAATCACCACCTGCCGGTGATGCGCTACGTCCATCCGGACACGTTCAAGATGTTCGAGGAAGAGGCCTACAAGATGGGCTTCACCCACGCCGCCGTGGGCGCGATGGTTCGCAGCTCGTACCACGCCGACCAGCAGGCGCATCAGGCCGGATTTGCCTGATCGCTGCCACGCTTCCCGCTTCACCAAAAACCGGCCAGGACTCCCTGGCCGGTTTTTTTTGTCCCTGGATGTCTGCACGGCACCTTACAAACGCCTTTCTTCGTAAGTGCTGTGTTATTAACTTTATCCCTCTTGTGGCGCCATCTTGCGCCAAACGGTGCACAACTACATAGGGTCAACCCCGAGTGCCGTGCGTTGCCATGTTTCGATATTATGAATTTATCGATAAATCGTTGATGAAATTCGATTAAGTCACATCGGGTTCTTTGGCGAGTTCAGATCGCGGTCCTTGTGGCGCCTACACTGCATGGATCAAAGCCTCCGCCCCCAAAATCAGCGAGCCCGCCCATGCCTAACTGCACCGTTCACCGCCTGGCCGAACAGGCGTTGCTCTACAGCGTTGCGCCGCCTGCGTCGCTGGACGTCCAGCGACGTATCTGGGCGATGGCCGAGCGTGCCACCGACTGGCGTGGCGTGGTGGACGTGGTGCCAGGCATGAACAATCTGACGCTGACCTTCGACGACACCGCTGACGTGATCGCGCTGGAACGCAACCTGAAGCTCGCGTGGGCGTCGGGTGAGACGCGCAATGCCACGGGCAAGCTCGTGGAGATCCCCGTCCGCTACGGCGGCGAATATGGCCCCGATATTGCCGATGTGGCCGCGCATACCGGCCTGACACCGCAGGAAGTGGTGCGCCGCCACGCCGCCGGCGAATACGTCGTGTACTTCCTGGGCTTTCAGCCCGGCTTCGCGTACATGGGTGGCCTGGCGCCCGAACTGGCCACGCCGCGCCGCCGCGAGCCGCGCCTGGCCGTGCCGGCCGGAGCCGTGGGCATCGGCGGTGAGCAGACCGGTATCTATCCGGCCGTGCTGCCCGGTGGCTGGCAGCTGATCGGACATACCGATGCGCAGCTGTTCGTTGCCGACCGCGATCCGCCGTCGCTGTTCGCGCCCGGCGATACCGTCAAGTTCGTTGCCGAGGAGGTCCTGCTGTGATCGAGATCATTCGTCCCGGCGCGCAGGCGTCGGTGCAGGACCTGGGCCGGGTCGGTTTTCGCCGCTTTGGCGTGGGCCGTTCCGGCGCGGCCGATGGCCTGGCGCTGCAGGTCGGCAATCGCCTGCTCGGTAACGAGCCGAATGCCGCCGCAATCGAATTCACGCTGGGCCGCGCGGCGCTGCGCTTCGATGCCGACATGCGCGTGGCACTGACCGGTGCCGAGTGCAGTGCGAATGTCGACGGCGTGCCGGTCTGGTCGTGGCATGCGTTCGACGTGCGCCGTGGCGAGACGCTGACGCTGCCCGCGCCGCGCGGCGGCACCCGCACCTATCTCTGCGTGGCCGGTGGTATCGACGTGCCCGTGGTGATGAATTCCCGCAGCACCGATCTCAAGTCGAACTACGGCGGTTTCGAAGGCCGCGCCCTGAAGGAAGGCGACCGCCTGCCCGTGGGACGTCCCGGCATCGAATCCGAACAGGACTGGCTGGGCGTGGCGGCACCGGGCTGGGCATTGCCGGTCAGGCGCGAAGGCAACGCCCTCGTGATCCGCATGCTGGCCGGCCCCGAGTATCCCGATTTCGAGCCTGAGTCGCAGGCCGCGCTGTGGTCGTCCGAATGGGCGATCACGCCGCAGAGCAACCGCATGGGCCTGCGCCTGCAAGGCCCGGCCCTGGCGCGCCGCGCCGACCGCTCGGGCGACCTGCTGTCCCACGGCGTGATGCCGGGCGTGATGCAGGTGCCGCCGAACGGCCAGCCGATCGCGCTGATGAGCGATGCACAGACCACGGGCGGCTATCCGAAGATCGGCACCGTGATCGGCGCGGACCTGTGGCGCCTGGCGCAGGTGTCGCTTGGTGCCAGCGTGCGCTTTCAGCAAGTAACGATCGAGGAGGCTGCCTTGGCACAGGCCGAGGTGGACCGCTATCTGCGCCAGATCGATCAGGCGCTGCGCTGGCAGCACGGCGGCATGCAGATTGCCGCGCGCCGCCGCACCACCACGCGCTTTGTTGCCTAGACCCCGATTGAATCGTCCCCACACATCCGGAGAACGTCCCATGCAAATCGACCTCAACGCCGACCTTGGCGAAGGCTGCGGCAACGACGAAGCCCTGCTCAAGCTGATCAGTTCCGCCAACGTGGCCTGTGGCTGGCACGCGGGCGACGCGGCAACGATGCTGCAGACCGTGAAGTGGGCGCTGGACAACAACGTGGCCATCGGCGCGCACCCGAGCTTTCCGGACCGCGAGAACTTCGGCCGTACGGAAATGCAGCGCGACCCCGAAGCGGTCTATGCCGATGTGCTGTACCAGATCGGCGCGCTCGACGCGATGGTGCGCGCGCAGGGTGGCCAGCTGGCTCACGTGAAGCCGCACGGCGCGCTCTACAACATGGCCGTGCGCGACGCCAGGCTTTGCGACGCGATCATCCGCGCCGTGCGCGACTA
>DAIOET010000492.1:0-3487 GCA_036746135.1 Cupriavidus sp. | reverse complement strand
TCGGTGTTGCGGCTGCGCGCCACGCCGATGATGCGGTTGCCCGGCTTGAGCAGCGTGCGCACGAGCGCAGCGCCCAGGCCGCGCGAGGCGCCGGTGACGATGTAGAGGTGAGTGGAGCGGGGCGATCCGGTGGACATGGCGAGGACCCTGTTCGGTAAGACGGCGGCTTCGGGGATTGAGACTCTTGGTTTTCGTCGCACCGCCACGCTGGCGCTAGGGCCGGCATGGCGGTGCTCATGGGTCTTGCAGGTATTACAGGCCCTGTTTCAGGCTGGCCTCGATGAACGGGTCGAGGTCGCCGTCGAGCACCTTCTGCGTGTTGGACATTTCCACGTTGGTGCGCAGGTCCTTGATGCGGCTCTGGTCCAGCACGTACGAGCGGATCTGGTGGCCCCAGCCCACATCGGTCTTGCCGGCTTCGAGCTTGTCGGCCTCGGCCTGGCGCTTGCGCATTTCATGCTCGTACAGGCGCGACTTCAGCATCGACATGGCTTCGGCGCGGTTGCGGTGCTGCGAACGGTCGTTCTGGCACTGCACGACAATACCGGTCGGGATGTGCGTGATCCGCACGGCCGAGTCGGTCTTGTTGATGTGCTGGCCGCCGGCACCCGACGCACGGTACGTGTCCACGCGCAGGTCGGCCGGGTTGACTTCGACCTCGAACGAGTCGTCCACCTCGGGGTACACGAACACGGACGAGAACGACGTATGGCGGCCGCCCGACGAATCGAACGGCGACTTGCGCACCAGGCGGTGCACGCCGGTTTCCGTGCGCAGGTAACCGAAAGCGTATTCGCCTTCGATCTTGATCGTCGCGCTCTTGATGCCGGCCACGTCGCCTTCGGACTCTTCCAGCACCTCGGCCTTGAAGCCCTTGCGCTCGCAGTACTTCAGGTACTGGCGCAGCAGCATCGATGCCCAGTCGCACGCCTCGGTACCGCCGGCGCCGGCCTGAATGTCGATGAACGCGTTGGCCTGGTCCATCTCGCCGGAGAACATGCGGCGGAATTCCATGTCGGCGACGATGGCCTCGAAACCCTGCACGTCGGTTTCGATCGACAGCATCGTTTCGTCGTCACCTTCCTCGCGGGCGAGTTCGAACAGCTCGTCCGCGCCGGCAAGGTCGTCGGTGAGCTTGCCGAGCGTCTGCACGACGGCTTCCAGCGCCTTCTTTTCCTTGCCCAGGTCCTGGGCGCGCTTGGGGTTGTTCCAGACGTCCGGGTCTTCCAGGAGTCCGTTGACTTCGTCTAGGCGGTTTTCTTTGACATCGTAGTCAAAGATACCCCCGTAGATCTTCCGTTCGCGAACGGAGATCGGAGATGGCACCGGAGATGGCGTTGAGGCGTTCTGCTTCCATTGATATTCCCAGAGATTCTGCGCTTGCAAAACATGGAATTATAGCGGATTGGCGCCCCGAATCCGCCCTCGGTTGGCCCATTCCCGGCAGGTTTCGCTGAACTGTTCGGCATGCGAACGGTCTATTGCGTGACATTCGTTAGGAGTGGTTGCCGATTTTTCTTGTGACTTCGGCGACAATAGCGCCCACGATCAGGAGTTTCCCCGTACGCATGACAGGAATCCACGCAGTCCATCCCGACGATTTGCGCCAGCAGGGCGCGCGCCGCCGCACGCTGGGCCGTCTGGCCGCCATCTCCGTGGCCGCCATGCTGGCCGCCTGCGGCACCACCCCGAGCGAGCCGGCGCCCGAAGGCTATTACCGCGTGGAGCGCGGCGATACGCTGTATTCGATCGCGCGGCGCCATAACCGCTCGGTGTCCGAACTGGCGCGCTGGAGCAACATTTCCGATTCGAGCCAGATCGAAGTTGGCCAGCTGATCCGTGTCAAGCCGCCAGCCGGCGCCGGTATTTCGGCCGCCAAGGCCAACGACAAGCCGGCGCCATCGGCCGGCCCCGCGCGCAGCGCCAGCCCCGAAACGCCGTCATCGAAGCCTCCCGCCAGCGCCATCCGGCTGCAGTGGCCCGCCGACGGGCGCGTCACCGGCAGCTTTTCTCCGCCAGCGGAAAAGGGCCTGCGCATCGAAGTGCCAGCGGGTGGCAAGGTGCGCGCGGCTGCCGCGGGCTGGGCGATCCACGTCGGCACGCTGCGCGGCTACGGTCAACTGGTGATCATCAAGCACAACGATGACTGGCTGACCGTGTACGGCAACCTCGATCGGCTGCTGGTCAAGGAAAACGACCGCGTGTCGGCGGGCCAGGACATCGGCGTCATGAGCCGCGCCAGCGAGCTGCATTTCGAGGTGCGCGGCAACGGCAAGCCGGTGAATCCGGCAAGTTACCTGCCGTCGCGCTGATAAGCCCGCCGGCGCTACTGCGCGTGCTCCACCACCAGTTGCACGCGCGTCACGCCGTTGAATGTGTTGTTGTCGAGCCGGTAGGCCACCAGCGCGCTCGCGCCGTCGAGCGCGTCGGCATGGTTGAACCAGATCGCATCAAAGCGCTGGCTGCCCCGCCCGAGCTGCAGCTTCAGATGCTTGCCCTTGAGCACCGTCTGGCGTAGCACCTCGAACTCGCCCGAGAACGTGGGCGGCGGAAAGCCCTGGCCCCACACATGGCCTTCGAGCAGAGTGACGAATTCGGGGCTGAAGCAGGCATCCTCGATATCGCCATCGGTCTCGATCACGCGCGCCAGCTGTTCCTCGTTGAGCCATTCACGGCCCACCGCTTCGAAGGCGCTGACAAAAGTGTCGAAATCCTTGGCGCGTACGGTCAGACCGGCAGCCATCGCGTGGCCGCCGAACTTCACCAGCAGGCCGGGGTGGCGCTTCGAAACCAGGTCCAGTGCGTCGCGCAGGTGAAAGCCGGGGATCGAGCGGCCCGAGCCCTTGATATGCTCGTCGTCGCCCGGCGCGAACGTGATGGTCGGGCGGTGGAATTTCTCCTTCAGCCGCGAGGCGACGATACCGATCACGCCCTGATGCCAGGTCTCGTGGAACACGCTCACCGTGTAGCGCGATGCCACGTCCAGCCCCGCGAGCGGTTGCTCCAGGATCTGCAGCGCTTCCTGCTGCATGCCGGCTTCGATATCGCGCCGCTCGCGGTTCATGCCATCCAGCTCCTGCGCAATTTCCCAGGCGCGATTGGCATCGTCGGTCAACAGGCATTCGATGCCGAGCGACATGTCGGCCAGGCGGCCGGCAGCGTTGAGGCGCGGACCCAGCCCGAATCCGAGGTCGAACGTATTGGCACGCGTGGCTTCGCGTCCGGCCGCTCGAAACAGCGCGGCCACGCCCGGATGCATGCGGCCCGCGCGCATGCGCTTGAGGCCCTGTGCCACCAGAATCCGGTTGTTCGAGTCGAGCTTGACCACGTCGGCCACGGTGCCCAGCGCCACCAGGTCCAGCAGCGTTTGCAGCGGCGGCTGCGTTTCCTTCGTATAGACGTCGCGCCGGCGCAGTTCCGCGCGCAGCGCCAGCAGCACGTAGAACATCACGCCCACGCCCGCCAGGTTCTTGCTCGGGAATTCGCA
>DAIOET010000491.1:0-3492 GCA_036746135.1 Cupriavidus sp. | reverse complement strand
GGCGGCATCGACGGCCTGGTGCACCTGTCGGACCTGTCGTGGCAAGAGTCGGGCGAAGAAGCCGTGCGCAAGTACAAGAAGGGCGACGAAGTGGAAGCTGTCGTTCTGGGCATCGACGTCGACAAGGAACGCATCTCGCTGGGTATCAAGCAGCTGTCGGGCGATCCGTTCAACAACTTCATCTCGGCCAACGACAAGGGTTCGCTCGTCAACGGCACGATCAAGGCTGTTGATGCCAAGGGCGCCGTTGTGCAACTGGCTGACGACGTGGAAGGCTACCTGCGCGCTTCGGAAATCTCCGCAGACCGCGTGGAAGATGCCCGCAACGTGCTGAAGGAAGGCGAGCAGATCACCGCCCTGGTGGTGAACGTCGACCGCAAGTCGCGCAACATCAACCTGTCGATCAAGGCCAAGGACAGCGCAGAGCAGCAAGAAGCGATGCAAAAGTTCCAGGCTGACACCGGCACGGCTGGCACGACCAACCTCGGCGCACTGCTGAAGGCCAAGCTGGGCCAGGACAACCAGTAATATAGAGCGCCGCGCTGAAGCGAGACCGCCCATGACCAAGTCCGAGCTCGTCGAAAAACTGGCTGCCCGCTTTCCGCAGTTGCTGCTGCGGGATGCGGACATCTCGGTGAAAACGATTCTCGACGCGATGTCCGAAGCCCTGGCCGATGGCCATCGCATCGAGATCCGCGGCTTCGGAAGTTTTGGTCTGAACCGGCGGCCGCCTCGCGTGGGCCGCAACCCCAAGTCCGGCGAACGGGTGCTGGTACCTGAAAAACGGGTGCCGCACTTCAAGGCGGGCAAGGAGTTGCGGGAACGGGTGGATCGCCCGGCATCGCCACAAGGTGGCGTCGTGACCGTCAATGGTCAGGCGTCCCACGGCAAGGCCGGGCAGTCGCTGGCCCCGTCGCAATCGGCCTCGGCCGGCTTGCACGAGGACAACCAGCTCAATCTGGTCCGTTCCTGATGCGTGCTCGCCATACTGGCAAGTCTGAAGAAAAGCGCTCCCCTGGGAGCGCTTTTTTGTTTGTGTTCCTGCGATGTGCGCGGGCCGGCGGCCGCTGATGCGACCAATGGTTACCGTTTATGAGAAGTGATTCCGCTACAATGCCGGGAATCTTGGCCGGGTGTCGTCCAACGCGTCTGCGTGATTGGGTAAGCACTCACCTTCCGATGGCATTTACCGCATGAAACTCATCACCTGGATCTTCCGTATTGTCCTGTTCGTGCTGCTGTTCGTGCTGGCGCTGCGTAATACCGCCGACGCGGATTTGCAGCTGTTCTTCGGCGCCGTCTGGCATGCCCCGCTGATCCTGATCCTGCTGGCCGCATTTGGGCTGGGCATCGTGGCCGCCCTGGCCGCGGTGGCACCTGGGTTGATGCGGCAGCGCATGGAGGCGTCGCGCTTGCGCCGCGCCTTGAGCGAGGTAAGGGCCGCGTCGGCGCCTGTGAATGCCGTGCCGCCCGAGGCCAAGCCGGGCGTACCTTATAACGTAGTCGGTCCGAAAGTCTGACCCATGATGTTTGAAACCTGGTGGCTGCTTGCGCTGCCACTTGTCTTTGGCCTTGGCTGGATGGCTGCGCGCTTCGATTTGCGCCAGCTGATGAGCGAGCAGGGCGCATTGCCCCGCTCGTATTTCAAGGGCCTGAATTTCCTGCTGAACGAGCAGCCAGACAAGGCGATCGATGCCTTCGTCGAAGTTGCACGGCTCGACCCCGAGACCACCGAGTTGCACTTCGCACTCGGCGCACTGTTCCGCCGTCGTGGCGAGACCGAACGCGCAATCCGCGTCCACCAGAATCTGGCGAATCGTCCGGACCTTCCTGAACCTGAACGTGAGCACGCACTCTATGAGCTGGGGCAGGACTTCCTGCGTGCCGGGTTGCTCGACCGCGCGGAGGAGTCGCTGCGCCGCCTGATGTCCGGCCCTTACGCCGCGTCGGCCAAGCGCGTGCTCCTGGAGCTGTACGAAGTCGAGAAGGAGTGGGTGAAGGCCATCGACGCTGCACGTGAGCTGCAGTCGCTGGACCAGAAGGACTATCGCGTGCAGATCGCGCAGTTCTGCTGCGAGCTGGCACAGGATGCGTTGCAAAAAAAGCGCCCCGAAGACGCCGTCGAATGGCTGCGCCGCGCCCGCGAAGAGAATCCGGCCAATGTACGCGCCCCGATTCTGCTGGGCGACGTAGCGGCGGCTGCGGGCGACCTGCCTGCCGCGCTGCAGCACTGGCTTGGCATCGAATCCCAGGATGCGGCCTACCTGCCGCTGGTGGCCGACCGCATCGTGAAGGCCTATGCCACGCTGGGCGAGCAAGGCAAGGCAATGCAATGGCTCCGCGAACTGCTCAAGAGCAATCTGGCACCCGAACTGCTCGACACCGCGTATCGGACCGAGCTGGAAGTCAACGGCCCGGTTGCCGCGGCATCGTTGATGCGTGACCAACTGCGCCGCCAACCCACGCTGCTGGCACTGACCAAGTATTTCGAGGCACAGGCGGCGGAAAGCCAGGCGTTGCAGACAGCTGTCGTCGATGGCGAGGCAGCTGCCGATGCAGAGGCCGGTGCCGACGACCAAGCGAAGGAAACTGTGGCGATCCGCGATCTGCTGCAACTTCGCACGCGTAATCTGGCGCGCTATACGTGCCGCGAATGCGGCTTCCGCGCCCGACTGTTTTATTGGCAGTGCCCCGGCTGCAACCGCTGGGAAACCTATGCGCCGCGCCGCTCCGAAGCGCTTGGCTAAGTCATCTCAAGCGAATCTGAATTCCCTGGAGCTTCCGCAATGAAAGTTACGATTATCGGCAGTGGTTACGTTGGTCTGGTGACCGGTGCCTGCCTGGCTGAACTCGGCAATTCCGTGTTCTGCCTCGATGTCGACGAAAAGAAGATCGCGCTGCTGAACGCCGGCGGCGTGCCGATCTACGAACCGGGTTTGAAGGAGCTGATCGACCGCAACCGCGCGGCGGGTCGGCTGACGTTTTCCACCGATGTGGCCGCCAGCGTCGAGCATGCCGACGTGCAGTTCATCGCCGTGGGCACCCCGCCCGATGAGGATGGCTCGGCCGACCTGAAGTACGTGCTGGCCGCCGCGCGCAACATCGGCCGTCATATGACCGGCTTCAAGGTGGTTGTGGACAAGTCGACGGTGCCCGTGGGTACCGGCGACCGCGTTGCCGCGGTCATCCGTGAAGAGCTGGCCGCGCGCGGGCTTGAGGACCTGCAGTTCTCGGTGGTGTCCAATCCCGAGTTCCTGAAGGAAGGCGCGGCCGTGGAAGACTTCATGCGCCCGGACCGCATCGTGCTGGGCTGCGCGCCCGATGTGGCCGGCCGCCACGCGCAGGCCATCATGCGCCAGCTTTACTCGCCGTTCAACCGCAACCACGAGCGTACCTTCTACATGGATGTGCGCTCGGCCGAATTCACGAAGTACGCGGCCAACTCGATGCTGGCCACGCGTATCTCGTTCATGAACGAACTGGCCAACCTGG
>DAIOET010000490.1:0-3502 GCA_036746135.1 Cupriavidus sp. | reverse complement strand
CGACCTCGGTCGAAGGCGCGGCCGATGCGCCCTATCTCGAGCACGTGCCGGCGTACCAGGTCGATCTGCATTCGCCGACAAGCCCGATTTCGGTGCTGTGGTGGCGCTCGGTCGGACATTCGAATACGGGTTTCGTCGTCGAGAGTTTCGTCGACGAGCTTGCGCACGCGGCGAAGAAGGATCCGCTCGACTATCGCCGCGCCTTGCTTCCGGAGAAATCGCGCGAGCGTCTCCCGCTCGACCTCGCCGCGGAGAAGTTCGGCTGGGGCAAGCCGCTGCCGAAGGGTCATGCGGCCGGCATCGCCGTGCATCAGTCGTTCGGCAGCTATGTGGCGCAGATCGCCGAAGTGTCGGTGACCGACAAGAAGATCACCGTGCATCGCGTGGTCTGCGCGATCGACTGCGGGCCGGTGGTCAATCCGCTGACGGTCGAGGCGCAGATGCAGTCTGGCATCGCCTTCGGCTTGAGCGCCGCGCTGCACAGCGAACTGACATTCAAAGACGGTAAGGTCGAGCAGTCGAACTTCCACAACTACACTGTGCTGCGCTCGAACGAGATGCCGAAGGTGGAAGTGCATATCGTGCCGAGCACCGACAAGATGGGCGGCGTCGGCGAGCCCGGCACGCCGCCGATCGCGCCGGCGGTGGCCAATGCGGTGTTCGCGGCGACCGGACAGCGTTTGCGCAAGCTGCCGTTGAGGCTCGCGTAATTCGCTTGGTCTGCAATTTAAGTCACTAGCACCAAAGCGGGCCGGTTTGTGCTCCGCGAAGGCCGCTCTGCGAAAAAAAGGCACATAGGAGATGTGCGTTGTAAAGGAGAAAGCCGTCGGATAGGTCTGTCGGGTCGGGCGAAATTCAGGGCGGACTGGGGGGAAACCAACCTTGCACATCGACAACAAGATCGGTGGCAGCCGAAGCACCGCTGTAGTTATATAGCGAGACCTTACCACCACTTCCGACCTTGGCAATAACTAGATTGGGGATGGTTTTTCCCGCATTGAGGTTGAGGTTGGCAGCTAACGGACGCGTGGCGCCTGTCGGATAGACGGTGACGAAGCCGACACCGGCCGGCTGGACCGCCGCGACATTGAGTACCACCGCGCCGACGCCGCTGGTCGGCACACCGCCGCGGCCAAGGACCGGCAGATCCAGGGCTTGGTCGTGGAGGACTGCGCCGCCGCCGGCATACTGGCCATCAATCGTGACTCCGCCGCTGCGTGTATCGAGTAGGCGTGCTGGGGCCAGGGTTGTATAACCTGAATTCGTTGGAAACCAGCCCTGCATGTCCGCGACCAACTCAGTCGGATCGACGCCACCGTTGTAGAGCGAGACCTTATCCGAGCCGAGGCCAGAAATGACCAGGTTGGGAATGGTCAGGCCGGCGTTCAAATTGAGGTTGGCGGCATTGGGCTGTGGCTGACCAAACTGCCAGGCGGTGACGAAGCCGACACTGGTCGGCTGCACCGCGGCGAGGTTGAAGATTGCCGCGCCGACGCCGCTGGGTACGGAGCTACGACCGCCGATTAAGAGAGAGAGGGTACCGTGGCTGGGCAACGGAGCATTTGTCTGAAATTGGCCATCGGCGGTGATGCCGCCACTACGCGTATCGAGGAAGCGCGTAGGTAGCATGGGCACATAAGAGGTATTGGTGGGAAAATAGCCTTGTACATCGACCACGACCTCTTGCCCGGCCACACCGCCATTGTAGATGGCCACCTTTCCGCTGCTGTCGACCTGCGAGACGACAAGATTGGGAATCGTGTAGCCTGGATTTAAATTGAGATTGGAAGCATTCGGTGCAGTTCCACTGCCGGACCAAACGGTGAGATAACCGACATGTGTCGGCGTCACTGCGGTGACGTTGAGCGCAACGGCCACGAGCCCCGATGCAGGCAGCCCACCGCGGCCGGCCACCGGCAATGTGAACGTGCTATGCGAAGCGATCGGCCCGGTGCCTAGCGCGACGCCATCGACCGTCATGTTGCCCGCGCCGGTGCGTGTATCCATCAGACGTGCCGGGTTGAGCGCCACGTAGGGCACCGGCACCTCATCGTATCCGATGTCGTAGCCCCCGCCCTGCGGGCGGGCGGTTCCGTAGTAATCGACTTTCGGTGCACTTGCGTCGGGAATGGCCTTGTTGACACAGCACGTCTGGCTCGCGTCGATCTTCGGCTCGGGGCCGGGTGTGAACGTGACGCCGCTGGTGATCACGCGGGAAGTGGGGCTGCACCCGAAGACCTGGAGCACGGTGTTGCCTGCGATGATGGAGTTGTCCATCACCATGGGGCTCACGTTGCAGCTCACGCCGCCGATGTAGTTGGTGATAGTGTTGAAGGCGAAATAGCCGTTCGCGCTGGTGTTGTTGCCCAAGTAGACCCCCCACGGATCGCTGCTGGTGCCGCCGTTGGCGGCGGCGACATTGACGATGCGGAAGGTGGTCGCCGGAAGTGGGGCGCTCGGTCCGATAATGACGATTCCGGACTTGTTAGAAGTGATGCGCGTCTGCTCGACGTCGAGGTTGGCGCATCCGATGGCATCAATGCCGCGATCGCCGCTGCTGATTGCGGAGTTCCATACGTTCAAGCTGCCATTCGCGCCACGGCAGGTCACGGTGGGCAGCGCGGTGGTCGCGGTGACCTGAAGACCGTAGAGCAGGAGCGAAGCCCCATTCAGCTGAGCCTGACCGACTTGGGCGAGCGGATTCGGCGTGACCTTCGCGTCGCGCGTCGGGCCGAGCACCGCGACAGCGCCGCTCGAGACGGTGAAGCCGGCATAAGGAGTGGGACTCGCGCCGACGAAAATGTACTTTTTGTTGGCGGCAAGCGCGGCCGATATCTGGCAATACGGCGCGGCTTGGGTGCCGACACCGGTGTCGTTGCAGGCAGGGCTGCCGCTGTTGTTGACGATGCCGGTGTCCGTGGCGGAATAACACTGACCGGGCATCAGAGCGCTGATCGGGCTCACCTGTGGATAATCGCCCAACCGGCGGCAGTGGCCGGTCGCGGGACATTCGTTGTCCGTCGTGCAGGCGAGCGCCGGCAGTGGAATGACGCAGCTTGCCGCGCCGAGCAGGAGCGCCCATCCCAAAGCGTGAGGAAAGGCCTTGATGCGGTCCGCTGGAGGGCCTCGGAATGACGTCATGGCGATGGCGGGGTGAGTTAGGGTTCTGCAAGATTCCCAGCCCTACCAATTTCCTGCCGGACAAGAACAGGACAACATACGGACAAAAAGCGGACATCCGCGGTTTAAGGGGCGGTCGCTCTTCGAAGCGGCGCAGTGCGGTTTCCACCGACGAACCGGCGGCAAATCGAGCGGGAAAGCGCTGTTGCCGTCGTCGCCAATAAAAAAGCGCGGCTCGTTCGAGTCGCGCTTTTCTATACCGCAGGTAAAAAGGCCCTGCGCTATGCCGCCTTCTCGCCGTGGAACTGCGCTTCTTCCGTCGATCCCTTCAGCGCCGTCGTCGACGACTGGCCCTGCTGGATCGTCTGCGTGACCTGATCGA
>DAIOET010000489.1:0-3512 GCA_036746135.1 Cupriavidus sp. | reverse complement strand
TGATGGCCTGGCCGTTGTGGTTCAGGTTCATCAGCACGGCCATGTCCTTCTTCGGCCCGCCGATGCCGAGCTGCACGCCATAGACCAGGCCATAGAGCACGTGCGCGGCATCGAGTTCGCCGTTGACCAGCTTGTCGCGCACGGCGGCCCACGACGCTTCCTTGCTCGGCGTGATCTTGATGCCGTACTTCTTGTCCAGGCCCAGCGTCGATGCCATGACGACCGACGCGCAGTCGGTCAGCGGAATGAAGCCGATCTTGACCTCGGTCTTTTCGGGGGCGTCGGAGCCGGCGGCCCAGGCACCGCTGCGCACCAGCGGGTCCACCAGCGTCATCACGCTGGCGCCGGCAATGGTGGCCAGCGCGCGGCGGCGGCCGTGGCTGGCGGGCGCGTGGTCGGCGGCGGCGTTGTCGGCGACGTTGGGCTTGGCAATCTTGAGGCGAGAGGGCATTGCGATGGCTCCGAGAAGAAAAAAGGCGTCCTGACCGCAGCCCCGTCTTCACCAGAAGCCGGAGGTGCGGTGCAGGACGCCGTTGTCCGATGCCGCGCGTGCCGTCGTTGGCTCGCGTGCACACGTGTTGTGGGTTGATGCCGGGTGATGCCGGCCGTCGTTGGCCTTGCCGTGGATAACGCAAGCCCCATGCCATGCTCGTTGCGGTGCACAAATTTCCCGGCGCGCGCGCGTTTTCCCCATCTGGATGCGCGGACGCATGCGGACGGTGCATGAAGCAGGCATGGCGGCGCACACGGCGGCCGGCCTGGCGTTCGAAGCGTGCGCGGGGGAAGGGAGAAGCCGGAGGTGGTGCTGCGCCAGACTTGTGCATGCACAAGTCCGGCGTGAGGCGGGGGTCAGCTCATGACGTCGATGACGCGCTCGGCGGCGTCCACGAGCTTGATGCCACGTTCCATCGCCATCGACCGCAGGCGCTTGTAGGCTTCGTCCTCGCTGATGCCGCGCGCCTGCATCAGCAGGCCCTTGGCACGCTCCACGGTCTTCCGCTCGGCCAGCTTGAGCTTGGTGGCGTCCAGTTCGGCGCGCAGTTGCTGGTCCAGCTCGAACCGCGCATAGGCCACGTCCAGGACGGTTTTCACGCGCTCGGCGCGCAGCCCGTCGACGATATAGGCGGTGATTCCGGCCGACAGCGCCGCCTTGATGCGCTGGGAGTCGTCATTGTCGGTGAACAGGACGATGGGCCGCGGCGCGTGCTGCGTCGAGACGCAGACATGCTCGATGGTGTCGCGGGCCGCCGATTCGGAAGCGATGATGACGAGGTCGGGCTGCACCGCCGTGATCACATCGGGCAGCTTCAGGTCGGCGTCGACGGTCTGCACCTCGGCGAAGCCAGCCTGCGCCAATCCGGCGCGGATGGTCTCCACGTTGAGCGGATCGGCGTCGTGCGGGTCCCGGACCAGCAGGATGCGCAAAGGGCGCGAGGCTGCGGCGGGAGGTGCGCTGGCGGATGGGGGCTGGGTGCGGCGGTTCATGGCGGTCGCTTGGTTGCAGTGCAATATGCAAGATTCGCGCCGGGTGTGCTTTCACTGTATGCCACCGTACGCCGGGTGTATGCTTTGCCCCTGCCGCGCCCCCGATTTCCGATATCGAGGCACGCCGAATGCACCGGCGCGGCGTTCCATCAAAAAGAGAAAGCAGGAGAGTTGGATGACCGAGTTCGTATTCGCCCCGCAGGCCCCCGTCGGGGTGCCGGTGCGAGGCAGCAGTGCAAGCTTCCCCGTGCGCCGGGTCTATTGCGTGGGTCGCAATTATGCCGCGCACGCACGTGAAATGGGCTCGGATCCAGACCGCGAACCGCCGTTCTTTTTCTGCAAGCCGTCCGACGCCGTCAGCTACGTGGCCGACAACACCGAGGGCACGTTCCCGTATCCGCCGGGCACCGGCAATTGCCACTATGAAGTGGAACTGGTGGTGGCCATCGGCAAGGGTGGCCGCGATATTCCGGTCGACCAGGCTGCCAGCCACGTCTACGGCTATGCCATCGGCCTGGACATGACGCGCCGCGACCTGCAGAACGAATCGAAGAAGACGGGCCGCCCCTGGGAAACCGGCAAGGCGTTCGACAAGTCGGCGCCGATTGGTCCGATCGTGCCGGTGTCCGCCATCGGCCATCCCGAAAAGGGCGCCGTGACGCTGGCAGTGAACGGCGTGGAAAAGCAGCGCGGCGATCTGTCCGACCTGATCTGGTCGGTGCCGGAGATGGTGTCGTACCTGTCGAAGCTGTTCGAACTGCAGCCGGGCGACCTGATCTACAGCGGCACGCCCGAAGGCGTGGGCCCGGTGGTCAAGGGCGACGTCATGCAGTGCCACGTGGCCGGCGTGGGCGACCTGACGATCAAGGTGGTGTGACGCCATGCTCGAGCTTTACAGCTACTTCCGTAGCTCGGCCTCGTTTCGCGTGCGCATCGCCCTGAACCTGAAGGGTCTGCCCTACGACTACAAGGGCGTGCACCTGCTCAAGGAAGGCGGCATGCAGCTGAAGCCCGAGTACCGCGCGCTGAACGCCGATGGCGTGGTGCCGACGCTGGTGGTGGACGGCAAGCCGCTGATCCAGTCGATGGCGATCATCGAATACCTCGATGAGATCCATCCGGCGCCGGCGCTGCTGCCCAGCGATCCGTTCGACCGCGCGGTGGTGCGCGGTCTGGCGCAGGAAATCGCCTGTGAGATCCATCCGCTGAACAACCTGCGCGTCCTCAAGTACCTGAAGCACGAACTCAAGGTGCCGGAGGAAGCCAAGGACGCGTGGTATCGCCACTGGATCGAGCAGGGGTTTGCATCGCTCGAAAAGAACCTGTCGCAACTGGGCCGCGTGGGCCGCTATTCGTTCGGCGATACGCCGACGCTGGTGGACCTGTGCCTGGTGCCGCAGGTGTTCAACTCGCAGCGCTTCAACGTGGACCTGACCCCGTTCCCGACGATCGCGAAGATCCATGCGAACTGCATGGAGGAGGAAGCGTTCCAGAAGGCGGCACCGGGGGTGCAGCCGGATAGCGAGTAATCGGATCCATCGCCAGAACAAAAAACCCCGGCAGCGATGCCGGGGTTTTTTGTTTGAAAGTAGAACCTTGCCAGTTCGTTGCCTGGTGTTACCCCAGCAACGCCTCCGCAAATTCCTCGGCCTTGAACGGCTGCAGGTCTTCCACCTTCTCGCCCACGCCGATGAAGTAGACCGGCACCGGGCGCTGACGTGCGATGGCGGCCAGGATGCCGCCCTTGGCCGTGCCGTCGAGCTTGGTCACGATCAGGCCGGTCAGGCCCAGCGCGTCGTCGAAGGCGCGTGTTTGGGCCAGTGCGTTCTGGCCCGTGTTGGCGTCGATCACGAGCAGGCACTCGTGCGGCGCCGTGGGCATCGCCTTGCCGATCACGCGCTTGACCTTCTTCAGTTCTTCCATCAGGTGCAGCTGCGTGGGCAGGCGGCCAGCGGTATCGGCCATCACGATATCGATCTTGCGGGCGCGCGCGGCGTTCACGGCGTCGAAGATCACGGCGGCCGGGT
>DAIOET010000488.1:0-3525 GCA_036746135.1 Cupriavidus sp. | reverse complement strand
CGCGGCGGCGGATTCAAGACGAACTGACTGGTGTCGCATGGTTTTCTCTCCGTTCTCTGCAGCACCCTTCCGGATGCTGTTTTCTGGCCTGACACTATGTGCGCCAGGCACAACGACAGCCAAAACGCCATCGTAAATGCTCGAAGTCTAAGCCAAAAAAGAACGGTCGTTCAGATTATTCTGGCGAGGCCGACTGGCATCAAGTATTTAATTAGACCGGTGTTTCTAAACACACGGGGAATGCGGGCCCACACGGACTCCATTTGCGGCGCATTGCAGCAACGGCTTAAAAACCGCGTGAAATCGCGCAATACGGGGATGCGGGCCCGAGGGGCCTGTGGCACGGCAGCATGTTACCGTGTGACGGCTTAGTAGCGCCCTGTCACGCCCGCGATCACGACGCCGAGACGCAACACGTAGTAGGCCGCCCAATTGGCAAACCGGCGCAAACGCGGCAGCCGCGCGTGCACTTCGGGCATCACGCGCGCGCTGCGCTGCGCCATCGCGCGCTCCAGCCGCGTGCGCAGCGTGTCGGCGAACACGGCGTCGTAGACAGCCACGTTGGCCTCGCGCGCCAGCAGCAGGCTGAATGGATCCATGTTGCTCGATCCGACCGTCGCCCAGGTATCGTCGATGACCGCCACCTTGGCGTGCAGGAAGCTTTCCTCGTATTCGTAGATCTCGACGCCGGCCTCCAGCAACCGCGCATAGAGCGCGTGCGTGGCGTAGTGCTGGAGCCGGTATTCGACCATGCCCTGCAGCAACAGCCGTACGCGCACGCCGCGCTCGCGGCAGGCCAGCAACGCCCGGCGCATCTTGTGGCCGGGCAGAAAGTAGGCATTGGCCAGAATCACGTCGTGACGCGCCGATCCCAATGCATAGAGGTATTCGCGCTCGATCGTGCGGCGGTTGCGCAGGTTGTCGCGCAGCAGTAGCGCGGCGGGTACCCCGCCCGGCTGGATATCGTTGCGCGCCTGGCGCGCGCCGCGCGTCAACGTTTCGACTTCGGCAAACGCGCTCGCGGTTTCGCGCAGCCCGCGCCGTTGTGCAATGCGGAACCACAGGCGCGCCGAAGCCAGTGCAATCTGCGCCACCAGCGGCCCGCGCACGCGCACCGCAAAGTCGTAGCGCGGCCCCACCTCGGGCAGATCGATCGGACCGTGGTTGTGGTCGTCGATGATATTGATGCCGCCCACGAACGCGACCTTGCCGTCGATCACCGAAATCTTGCGATGCAGCCGCCGCAGATGGCGCCGCGCGAGCTTGAATCCGCGCAGCGGCCGGTAGATTTCGAGATTGACGCCACCGGCCCGCAGGCGATCCTGAAGCGTCGCGGGCATATCGTTTGCCCCGAAGCCGTCGACCACGAGCCGGACATCGACGCCACGCTGCGCTGCCGCAATCAGCGCGGCACTAACGCGCGCGCCCACTGCATCGTCGGCATAGATATACGTTTCCACCACGACATGAACGCGCGCCGCATCGATCTCGGCAATCAGCGCCGGAAAGAACTCCTGCCCGTTACGCAGCAGGTCGACCAGATTGCCCGGCACGGGGCTGCCGCGGCGGCGCACCCAGTGCATCAGCCTGGCCTTGGCCTGCGCACTGGCGGAGCGCAATTCCTGCACGGACGCCGGTATGCCGGGCGTTTGCGCGGGCGCGGGCGACGCAGTGTCCGAGGGCGTATTGCGATCGTAGATCCGTGACATGGGCTCGATTATCGACCAATGGGCGGCTCCTGCACATGGCCCAGTCCAACTCTGCTATTGTCAGGGCATTGTGGACGCCCTACAGGGAAAGCATTGTGAAGGTATTCGGTATCGCCGGCTCGTCGGGCAGCGGCAAGACAACGCTGCTGGATCAGTTGATTCCCCGCTTCGTGGCCGACGGCCTGCGGGTGGCCGGCATCAAGCACACGCACCACGGTTTCGATCCTGATACACCTGGCAAGGATTCGTGGCGCATGCGTCAGGGCGGTTGCGAAAACGTGGTGCTGGTGGGCGCCCGCCACTTGACGCTGATGCGCCATTTTCCGGAGGACAAGGCTTCGCCGGAAATTGGCGAAGCGCTGGCGGTGCTGCCGCCCGACACCGATCTGGTCATGGTCGAGGGCTACAAGTGGAGCGATTTCCCGAAGCTGGAAATCTACCGGCCCGCCAACGGCAAGTCACCGCTCTGGGCCGAGGTGCCAGGCGTGGTGGCTGTGGCCACCGATGCCATCGACGAGGTGGTTGGGCAGACTACGCTGCCGGTGATCGATCTGGCCGACGTTGACGCCATCTACGGCTGGATCCGCGACTACCTGGCATCACACTGACGCAAGTCCCGCGCTTTACGCCTCTGGAATCGCCATGCGATGCGCCAGTTCGGCCATCAGCGGCACGTGGTCCGAACGCTCGGCCCACTCGCGCCCAGTCAGCGCCTGCGTGCGCTCGATATCGAAGCCGCGCACATAGATGCGATCGAGCTGCCACCACGGCATGTGACTAGGAAAGGTATGAATGCGGCCGTTCTTGGCGTGGGCCGACTCCACGGCGTTGAGCGTGTTGCAGATCTTGCTGTCGAGCTTGTGGTTCCAGTCGTTGAAATCACCGGCGATCACCAGCGGGGCACCGTCCGGCACCACCGACCGCACACGCTCCACCAGCGCGCTGGCCTGACGCACGCGGCTGCGCGCGAAAAGCCCGAAATGCACGCAGATCAGATGCGCTTCCACGCCATTGATATCCGCCACCGCATGCAGCAGCCCGCGCTGCTCGAAGCGGTGATCTGAAATATCGAGATTCTCCGACATCAGGATTGGATGCCGCGACAGGATCGCGTTGCCATGATGCCCGTGCTCGTACACCGCGTTGCGGCCGTAGACCGAATGCGGATAGGCGTCCGTGGCCAGGTAATTGAGCTGGGTGTGGTCGGGATCGAACAGCTCGGCGGCGATCAGGCGGTCGTTGCGGTCCTGCACTTCCTGCAGGAACACGATATCGGCGTCCATCGATTGCAGGCCGGTGCGCACGCTCTGGATGCGGGGCTTGCCGGTGAACCCTTTCACGCCCTTGTGGATGTTGTAGGTCACGACGCGCAGCTTCATCGCGTCACTCCACTTTCGGCATCGGTCCGCACGGCGGTGCGCCACGCCAATTGCCGCACCGCCTCGGCATTGCTGCTCGAAAAGCAGCGTTCCGCCGCGGCCTGCCAGGGCATCCATTCGAACTGCAGGTGTTCACGCGGCGCCAGCGTCACGGGCAATGGCTCCGGCACGCACAGGCCGAACCAGTGCTCGGTGTTGCGCGTGATGCCGGGCGCATAGCGGTGGCGCCATTGTGGATAGATTTCGTAGTCGATCGTGTGCCGCCAGTCGGTCAGCAGATAGCGTTCGGCGATGATGCCGGTTTCCTCGGCCACCTCGCGCGCCGCGGTTGCCGCCAGCGGCTCGTCTTCGGCATCGAGGCTGCCCGTGACCGATTGCCAATAGCCTGGCCGGTCGGCACGCTCGATCAACAGGACTTGCAGGTCTGGCGTATGGAT
>DAIOET010000487.1:0-3534 GCA_036746135.1 Cupriavidus sp. | reverse complement strand
CAATCAATTTGCTTCCATTTGCAAATCGGCAACGCCGTACAAAGCCGATACTCCAAAAGCGTTGACTCTTTTAGAGCACTACTTCTACACTCGCCGCCAAGAGTTCCTCGCGGCTAAGGGTCGGCCGGACAGAACGGGAGCAAAAAAATGGGCAAGCATAGCCCCACAAGGCAGCCGGGTTGCGGACGCATGTTCGTGCCTGCGCCAAACGGGATCATCGGGTTGGGCATTGGCGTCAGGTCGAGCGCGCGGGTGCTTTCTCCCGGCTTTACGCTGATCGAACTGATGGTGACCGTCGCCATCATCGGCATCATCGCCGCGTTTGCTTTCCCCTCATATACAAACTATATCGTCCGCGGTAACCGTGCCGCCGCCGAGTCCTACATGCTGGAACTTGCCAGCCTGCAGGAGCGATTCATGGTGGATAACCGCGCCTACGCCACCACCCTCGTGGCGCTGAACGCTCCGGCCACGCCGGACAGCGTTTCCGCGAACTACCAGATCACCGTGACCGGCACCGCCACGCCGCCTGCCTACACCATCACGGCGACGCCGGTCGGAACCCAGGCATCGCGCGATACGAGTTGTGGCACGTTGGCCCTTACCCAGGCCGGCGACAAGAGCGCCACGGGTTCCGGCGGCCAGGCCGGCTGCTGGAAATAAGCGTATGCCGGCAAAAACAATGTCACAAAACCTGACGCACCGCGCGATGCGGGCGAAGGGTTTCACGCTGCCAGAACTGCTCGTGACGATACTGGTGCTGGCCATCCTTGCCAGCATGGCAGCGCCTTCGTTCTCGCAATTCATCGCCGGCCAGCGCGTGCGCAATGCGGCCAGCGATCTGGCGGCGGCGTTCATGCTGATGCGCAGCGAGGCCGTCAAGCGCAACGGCATCACGACGCTGTCAGCCGCTGGGACGTGGTCGGCCGGCTGGGTAGTGACGGCGGGCACCGAGCGCGTGCGTGGCTACGGTCCCTATACGGATATCACCATCAGCACCAGCGGTGGCAACTCACTGTGGGTCGGCAACGATGGACGGCCCGGAAACGGCAGCCAGACGTTCCAGGTCTCGATGGCAAACGCCGGCACGTCGAACGTCGTTTGCATCCAGATCAACGGCACTGGCCGTGTGGCCACCGTCAACGGAGCGTGCTCATGAACCCGCCTGTCAGTCCGCGCTGCCATCACCGTCGCGGCGGTAGGCTGCGTTCGTCCCAGGGCGGTGCGACGCTGATCGAAGTTCTGGTTTCGGTCGTCATTGTCCTGGTGGCGTTGCTCGGTACAGCCGGGATGGTCGCGCGTTCGGGCCAGTCCGAAATGGAGTCGTACCAGCGCGGCCAGGCGCTGACGCTGCTTCAGGACATGGTGGCGCGGCTCAATGCCAACCGGCAGGTCATCGGTTGCTACGCGAACGGACCGAATGCCACAGTGGCAGGCACCGTAACGGTGCCGCCAGCCGCGTGCACGGCGGGTACCGACGCGCAGCGCGCGGTGGCCGCCGCCGACCTGGCGTCGTGGGGCGCGGCGCTGCAGGGCAGCGCGGAGAGCGACGGTGGTACCAAGGTGGGCGCGATGATCGGCGCGCTGGGTTGCATCGAGACCATCGATCCGGTCACGCAGACGTATCGGGTCACGGTGGCCTGGCAGGGGCTGGCCAAAACCGGGGCGCCTGCTTTGCCTTGCGGGCAGAACCGGTATGGCGATGACGCGAATCGCCGCGCCGTCAGCGTACAGGTGCGCATCGGGGTACTGTCATGAGGCCGAAGATCTTCGTTCGCCGCGCCATGCCAATGCGCCGCCAGCGGGGCCTGTCGCTGGTGGAACTGATGGTGTCGATGACACTGAGCCTGCTGCTGCTCACGGCGCTGGCGACGCTGTACTTCAATACCAGCCGCGCGCGTAATGCGTTTGCGAATAGCGGCGAGCAGATCGAAAACGGGCGGTACGGGCTCGACATCATGAGCCGCGAACTGGAGCTGGCTGGCTTCTTCGGTCCTTCCAACGTGGCAGGCGGCGCGGTGGTATCGGCGCCTGACCTTTGCGCGACAGATGCGGCGTCGCTGGGATTTTCGGGGTCTCCCGCCACAGTGCCGCTGGCCGTGCAAGGTTTCGCGCCGGGCGCGGTGGCGCCATGCCTGCCAAACCTGCTGCCTGGCTCCGAGATACTGGCCGTGCGACGCGTCAGCACCACGCCGGTGTCGGCGGCGGCTATTGGCACGCCATACCTGCAGGCCTCTTACTGTGCCGACGACACAGTGCCGTTGGTCTTCGATGCCAGCGCGCCGGCATTCAAGCTGCGTACCAAAGCGTGTGATAGCGCCGTGCCGTCCGAGTTGCGAGCGGCGGTGGTCCGCATCTTCTACCTGGCCGGTTGCGATCAGTGCAGCGGCACCGGCGACGGCAAGCCAACGCTAAAAATGGCGGAGCTGTTCGAAGGTGGCTTTCGCGTCCAGGCCGTGGCGAACGGGATCGAGGACATGCACCTGTCGTATGGCGTCGACCTGGATGGCAACGGTGCGCCGGATTGCTATGTCGCAGACCCCGGCGCCAACAATTCGGCGGATTGCACCGGCGTGCCGGGGTACGACTGGTCCGTGGCCCTGACGAACTGGCGCAATGTCACTGCGGTGCAGGTTCGGCTGCTGGCCCGTACCGCCACGGTGACCGCTGGCTGGACCGACCAGCGTACCTACGATCTGGGCCGGGCACAGGCAAGTGGCCCGTTCGGTGATGGATACAAGCGCCATGTCTATGCGGAACTGGCCCGCATTGCCAACGTGGCCGGTTCGCGGGAGACCCAATGAGTCCGATCCGACACCGCCAGGAAGGCGTGACATTGCTGATCACGCTGGTTTTCCTGGTTGTATTCCTGATGATGACAATCTCGCTGGTGGGTTCCAGCGTAGTCACCACCAAGGTGGCGGCCAACCAGCAGTACACGGTGGAGGCGCGCCACGCCGCGCAGCAGGGTATCGAGCAGGTCATCAGCCAGGACTTCACGGCGGCGCCGGTGACCAAGAGCGTGTCCGTCGACGTGACCGGCGACGGCAAGCCCGACTACACGGCCCAGGTGGCGGCGCCGGTTTGCCAGACCAGCAAGCCCGTCAAGAACGTGGAACTCGACGAGACCAATGCCGACGATGTGTCCTGCTACGTGGGCAACGGCAACAACAACACAGGCATCGTCCCCGCCGGCAGCGGCGGTAGCGGCAATTCGCTCTGCAACGGTACGCAGTGGGACGTGGCCGCGACGGTCAGCGACACCGCCGTGACCGGCAGCCGCACCACGCTGCATCAGGGGGTTGCCGTCCGGGTGCCGTATGGCACCGCGTGCCCGTCCTGATCGACGACCCGAGCCAACGCCTGACCCAGAGCCTGACCAGGTCAGTCCAACGACTGACCTCAGCCGAGCAAGCGCCGCACCGCGTTCCAGCACACTGTTCTTTCGACATCAGCCCCTATGCGCATATCTTCTCTTTGTGTCGCCCTTGCCCTGAGCCTGGCGACGGCGGCGTCTCCGAGCCTGGCGGAGGA
>DAIOET010000486.1:0-3537 GCA_036746135.1 Cupriavidus sp. | reverse complement strand
GCGCCCCAGCTGACCAGGTCGGCGATGTATTGCGGGCTGATCATGTCCAGGTATTCGGTGCCGGTCGGCACGCCCATTTCGCTGATGTTCAGCAGCAGCTCGCGCGCGGTGCGCAGGCCGTCGTTGATCTTGAAGCTGCCATCCATGTGCGGATCGTTGATCAGGCCCTTCCAGCCCACCGTGGTGCGCGGCTTCTCGAAATAGACCCGCATGACGACCTCGAGCTCCCCCGCGAAGCGGTCGCGCTGCGCCTTGAGCAGCTTGGCGTATTCCAGCGCCGCACGGGTATCGTGGATCGAGCACGGTCCGATGATGACGATCAGGCGGTCATCCATGCCATGCAGAATCCGGTGCATGGCTTGGCGGGCGCCGTAGATCACGTCGGACGCCGCCTCGGAGCAGGCGAACTCGCGGATCAGGTGCGCGGGCGGCAGCAGCTCCTTGAGTTCTCGAATACGCAGGTCGTCGGTGTTCTTCAGCATGATGGCTCCGGGTCTTGTGAGGTCTTGAGTCTGGTTGGGTTCTGCGTCGGCGACCGTGACGGGCATAAAAAAACCGCCAGGGTCGCTGGCGGTTTTTTTGTATTCAGGGTTGCTTACAGCTGTCCCTCTCTATCCGCCAGCGGTGTGAGATGCCAAAAGAAGTAAAAGTAAAACTTGGCGGACATGGCGGAAATCGGGTCGGCTGTAGTGAGCTTGTGTCGGTTTTACGCTGATGCGTGAAATTTATGCTGCGGCGCGGGATAGCGAGGCATTAAATTGCGCCGCTTTCCCCAAAACTGTGGAGAGCGGCTGCCGCTCGCGCAACAACGAAGCATCTTTATAGCGCTTTTCCACGACGCTGGCAAGCGGCAGGCGCAACAGATTTAAGCCAATGCAGAGTGTCCCTCCTGCCTATATTGGAATGGTACGTCCCGGCACGAGGACGGCGGGCAAGAATCAGCAGGCGGAGGTGCCGATCATGTCAGTCGATGAAGCAAGGCTGAATGCCTTCATGGAGAAGTTCGTCCACGACATTGGGGCCGTGATGCACGCGGCGACCGTGGTGGTGGGCGATGAACTGGGCCTGTACAAGGCGTTGGCGGAAAAGTCGATGACCACCGAAATGCTGGCGGAGAAAACGCGGACGGACCCGCGCTACCTGCGCGAGTGGCTGTCGGCGCAGGCGGCCAGCGGCTATGTCGAGTACGACCCCGTGACCGACATGTTCTCACTGACCGAGGAGCAGGCTTTCGCGCTGGCGCAGGAGGGCAGCCCCGCGTTCATTCCCGGCGCGTTCCAGATCGCCGTGGCGCAGTTCCGCGCCATTCCCAAGATGATCGATATCTTTCGCAACGGGCGTGGCCTCGGCTGGCACGAGCACGATCCCGCGCTGTTCCACGGCACGGAGCGGTTCTTCCGGCCCGGCTATGCCGCCCATCTGGTCAGCGAATGGATTCCGGCGCTCGAAGGCATGGAAGCCCGGCTCAAGGCCGGTGCCATCGTCGCGGACGTAGGTTGCGGCCACGGCGCGTCGACGATCATCATGGCGCAGGCATTCCCGCACGCCACGTTTCGGGGCTTCGACTATCACGAACCGTCGATTCGATACGCCACCGAGGCCGCGCGCCGGGCCGGCGTGAGCGATCGCGTGACTTTCGAAGTGGCATCGGCCAAGGACTACCCTGGCAAGGACTACGATCTGGTCGCCGTGTTCGATTGCCTGCACGACATGGGCGACCCGGTGGGCGCGGCGCGCCATATCCGCGAAACGCTGAAGCCGGACGGCTGCTGGATGATCGTCGAACCGTTCGCCAACGACGCGCTGCAGGACAATCTCAATCCGGTGGGGCGCGTGTTCTATTCGGCGTCGACTTTCATCTGTACGCCTGGCTCACGTTCGCAGGAAGGGGCGATGTGCCTGGGCGCGCAGGCGGGTGAAGCCCGCATGCGGGGCGTGACGGAGCAGGGCGGGTTTGGCAGCTTCCGGCGTGCGGCGCAGACGCCGTTCAACCTCGTGTACGAGGTCAGGCCGTAGAGGGAGGGGATGGGTGTTCGCCTCTCTACCGCCAGGCGGCAGAGAGGCGTAAGACAAGACAAAACGAAAATCAGGCCGTGCCGCCCACGGTCATGTTTTCGATGCGCAGCGTCGGCTGGCCCACGCCCACCGGAACGCTCTGGCCTTCCTTGCCGCAGACGCCCACGCCCGAGTCCAGGCGCATGTCGTTGCCGATCATCGTCACGTCCTTCAGCGATTCCGGGCCGTTGCCGACCAGCGTGGCGCCCTTGACCGGGTACGTGATCTTGCCGTCCTCGATCATGTAGGCCTCGCTGGCGGAGAACACGAACTTGCCGTTGGTGATGTCCACCTGGCCGCCGCCGAAGTTCACCGCATAAAGGCCGCGCTTCACGCTGGCGATGATTTCCTGCGGGTCGCGGTCGCCGTTCAGCATGTAGGTGTTGGTCATGCGCGGCATCGGCAGTGCGGCGTAGCTTTCGCGGCGTGCGTTGCCGGTGACCGGCATCTTCATCAGGCGCGCGTTCAGCGTGTCCTGGATATAGCCGGTCAGGATGCCGTCCTCGATCAGCGTGGTGCACTGCGTCGGGTTGCCTTCGTCATCCAGGTTCAGCGATCCACGGCGGTTTTCGAGCGTGCCATCGTCGACCACGGTCACGCCCTTGGCAGCCACGCGCTCGCCCATGCGGCCCGCGAACGCCGACGATCCCTTGCGGTTGAAGTCGCCTTCCAGGCCGTGGCCCACTGCCTCGTGCAGCAGGACGCCGGGCCAGCCGGGGCCAAGTACCACGGTCATCGCGCCGGCCGGGGCAGGGCGTGCTTCCAGGTTGACCAGTGCCGATGCGACGGCTTCATCCACGTACTTGCGCAGCAGGTCATCGGTGAAATAGCCGTACGCATAGCGTCCGCCGCCGCCCGACGAACCTACCTCGCGCCGGCCGTTCTGTTCGGCGATGACCGTCACGGACACGCGCACCAGCGGACGCACGTCGGCGGCAATCACGCCGTCGCTGCGAGCCACCAGCACCACGTCGTACTCGCCGGCCAGGCCAGCCATGACCTGCACCACGCGCGGGTCCTTGGCGCGGGCCATTTTCTCGATCCTCTCGAGCAGCGCCACCTTTTCAGTGGCCGTCATCGAATCGAGCGGGTCATTGGGCGCGTAGAGACTGCGGCCAGCCTGCGAGGCCAT
Source organism: Cupriavidus sp. (assembly GCA_036746135.1). GTDB lineage: Bacteria > Pseudomonadota > Gammaproteobacteria > Burkholderiales > Burkholderiaceae > Cupriavidus. The sequence goes on along the minus strand of DAIOET010000486.1, from coordinate 350 downwards.
CGCGCTGGCCACCTTGACACGTCCGCTGCCAGCCTTGCCGATCGTGCGCGTGGCCGCGGCGGCCTGGCTCAGCGCCGCCAGGCTGATGTCATCGGAGTAGGCAAAGGCGGTCTTGTCGCCCGACACGGCGCGCACGCCAACGCCCTGGTCGATGCTGAAGCTGCCCGATTTGACGATGCCTTCCTCCAGGCTCCACGCCTCATTGCGCGTGTGCTGGAAATACAGGTCGGCATAGTCAACCTTGTGCGTGAAGACGTCGGCCAGTACGCGCTGGAGCGTGGCCTCGTCAAGGCCGTACGGTGCCAGCAGCAGCTGTTGCGCGGTGGCCAGGTTGCGGATTCCGAGATCTC
>DAIOET010000485.1:0-3543 GCA_036746135.1 Cupriavidus sp. | reverse complement strand
CGTTCTTGAACAGGATCAGCGTCGGGATGCCGCGGATGCCGAACTTGGCCGGGACTTGCTGGTTCTCGTCCACGTTGATCTTGGCGATCTGCACGCGGTCACCGTAGTCCTTTGCAACTTCGTCCAGGATCGGGGCAATCATCTTGCAGGGGCCGCACCACTCAGCCCAGAAGTCGAGCAGTACGGGCTTGTCGGACTTGAGGACGTCGGTGTCGAACGATGCGTCGCTCACATACTTGATTTGATCGCTCATGGCGGGGAACCTCTGGTTTCGCTCAGTTTATGTTGAAGACGGGCAACTGCCGTGGGGCTGAACCGCTACCTTACACGAGATCGTGCAGGGCCGCCGGCCGGCAATGCGTGGCGACACGCGCCGCCATTGACGCCGATATGTTACCAGCTTGCCGGATTTCAAGTCCCCCAGCTGCCCGTGCCGCGCCGCCTGCCGCAAGGCTGATCGACGCTCACCGCCACATTGTGCCGCGCCCCGGCCTCTGTTGCCGATGATAGTTTCAATCGCCCCGAAAGGTTGGCTCAATCGGCATCCCTCATTGGAGGTATTTGCGGGGCGCGCCGGCGCCTGGGGTCGGGAATTCCCGTAGAAATTCGTGCCCGGCATGATCTAGAATCCACTTGGACGGATCGCATCCGTGACCGCGTAGAATGGCAGGCCGGATGCGCCAACCCTGCATCTCCCGACATAGGCCATCGATCATGACGCCCGATCCTCGCAAGCCCGATACCGATACTCCCGATATCCCGGACGCCGGCGCGCAGCAGGCGCCTGATGCCGACCAGCTGAGCGACGCGCTGGCGCACCTGAGCAGCGCCGTCGAGTCCGACAGCATTGCAACCGGCGCTGCCAAGGGGTTGATCTACAGCGTGATGGAAACGCTCGGCACCCTGATCGGCGACCCCGATCTGCCCGAGCACGCGCGCTCGGGATACGAAGGGTTGCTTGAAACCGCACGCGAACTGCGCGCCCGCCTGGAGCGCGGCGGCAACTGACGCTGCCGCCCGCATCGGGGGCGCCCCGGGCAGCCCCCGGATACGCATTGGACGTATTGGTCCCAATCATTCATGACCCGGCTTTCGTTTCCTCCCGGCCCGTCGTTCCTCGACCAGGCCGCCACGGCGACGTGGTATTTCCTTGATCACTGCGGCCCTGCCGCATCGGCCGCGCACGTAGTGGTGCCGACGGCTGCGCAGATACCCGGCGTGCGCCAGGCGCTCGATGCCGCCGCACGCGCGGCGGGTCAGCCGCGCCTGCTGCCCCGCGTGCTGACGCTCGGCCACTGGCTGCTGGACCTGCCGCCCGATCTCGAAGCCGAACCGATGCCCGCGCGCAGCCATGCCGCGCGGCTGCTGGCCGTGCAGCAGGCCATTCGCGCGCAGGACTGGCTGCGCCGTGCCTTCGGTGCGCAGACTGAAGGCGCCGCATGGGGCCTGGCGCAGACGCTGTTGTCGATCAGCGATGAGCTGAGCGCGCGCTGGCTGGAGGACGCGGCCGTCCGCGAGGATGACGACGTCGATGGCGACGACCGCGCCGCGTTGCTCCAAGGCGCGCTGCAACGTACTTACGCCCATCTATCCGAGCGTTTTCTCGGGCAGGAAGCGCAGATCGTGCTCGCCTTCTGGCAGATGCTTTCAGGCCCCGACGATCCCTTGCCCGCGCGCCGTCGTGCGCTGCAACGGCTGGCGCAGCAGGTGGCGGGCCCGGTGATCTGGATCGGCCCCACGCCGCCGGAACCGATCGAAGCCAACTTCCTGCTCCAGGCCGGCGAAGCGGTGCCGACGCTTGAGGTGGGCTACGACTGGACCGGCGGCGATCAGCCACCGGACGACGCCGACTGGTATGCCACGCTGCTGGCCCTGTGGCCCGAAGCGCGCCGTGGCGATGGCGTCGAGGCTGCGCCGGTTCCGGCTCTGCCACAGGCTTTGCCGGCACAAAGGCCGAGCGTGCGCGTGATCGGCAGCGCCCGATTCGAGGACGAAGCGGCAGCCGCGGCAAGCCAGCTCGTGCAATGGCTCAACGAAGGCCGCAAGCACGTGGCGCTGGTGGCGCACGATCGCGTGGTGGCGCGCCGCACGCGCGCATTGCTGACGCGCGCGGGTGCCCCGGTGCGCGACGAGACCGGCTGGAAGCTGTCCACCACACGTGCCGCCGCTGCGCTGATGCGTTGGTTCGATGTGCTGGTGCGCGATGGCGATACCGCCGCCTTGCTGGACCTGCTCAAGTCTCCGTTCTGTCTGCCCGATGCCGGGCACCGCGGCGCGGCCATCGCGCTGCTCGAACGCCAGATCCGGCGCGACGCGATCACCGGCGGATGGGCGCGCCTGCGCCATCTGTTCGCGGAGCGTGCCGGCGGCACAGTGGTGGACGCCGAGTCCATCGATGACGATGACACGATGCTGCAGGTCCGTGCCGCCGCGCGCATGCTGGTTGCCACGCTGGCCGACGAGTCCGCCCAATGGCCGCGCGGCCATGCCCAGCAGCCGCTGTCCGTCTGGCTGGGCCGGCTCGACAGCACGCTCGATACGCTCGGCATGCGTGCCGCCCTGGCCGCGGACGATGCGGGCCAGCAACTGCTCGATGCGCTGGCACGCCTGGGCGAATTATCCGAAGACGAAACCGGCAGCCATGCCACGCTGAACCAGCAGGAATTCCGCGCGATGCTGGCAGCGCTGCTTGAGACAGTGGCTTACAAGGAACCGTCGGCATCCGGACCATCGCGTATCACGATCCTGCCGCTCAATGGCGCGCGGATGCGTCGCTTCGATGGTGTGGTGGTGGTGGGCTGCGACGACGCGCAGTTGCCATCGAGCGCGGCGGAGCTGATGTTTTTCTCGAACCAGATGCGCCGCGAGCTTGGCCTGGAAGACCGCGAGGCGCGATTCGCGCAGCAGGCGCGCGACCTTGCCGAAGTCCTGCTGAACAATGACGACGTGGTGCTGACCTGGCAACGCTACGGCAGCCGGGGCGAGCCGCATCATGTGTCTGGCTGGATCGAGCGACTGTCGGCCTGTTGCGCCAGGGCGGGTGCGTCGATCGAGGCGGGGGCTACTCCCCAGATGCTGGATACCTTTGCGCAGCCGGCCTACATGCCGGCGCCATCGGCCTCCGAGCGCGTGCCCGCCCGCTGGAGCGCGGCCGCCTACAACATGCTGCGCCGCTGTCCGTACCAGTTCTTCGCCGGGCGCATGCTCGGCCTGGCCGGTCTTGAAGCGCTGAACGACGACCTGGAAAAGCGCGACATCGGTAACCTGCTGCACCGCATCCTGCTGCAATACCACCAGGAAATTCATGACGCGGGGGAGCGCGACGATGCCCGGCGCCTTGCGCGGCTGCAGCAGATTTCGGACACCGTGTTCGGCAAACAGATGGCCGAGGATGGCAACGCGATCAGCTACTACCGCCGTTGGTGCGAAGTGCTGCCGTCGTACGTGGCCTGGCAAGCCGCGCGTGAGGAAATGGGGTGGCAATGGCGCGCTGGTGAAATGGATGCCGGCGTTGACGTGGCGATGCCCGATGGCGTGCCGCTG
>DAIOET010000484.1:0-3547 GCA_036746135.1 Cupriavidus sp. | reverse complement strand
ACCTGACAAAGAGGCAGCATCGGCTGCCTCTTTGCATTTGTGGCCCACAATAGCGGCTTGCCCGCCGTCCCAGGCCGCCCGGATTCACTGCCGATGTCCCAAGCCACCAAAACCTCTCCCGTTCACCTGACTGCAGCCGCCACGGGCGCCCTGCCGCGCTACCTGCTGCTGGCGATCTGCATCATCTATGGACTGACCGGCCTGTTCGGCCGCGATCCGTGGAAGAACGAGGATGCCGCTGGCTTCGGCGTGATGTGGCAGCTTGGCAGCGGCGGCCTGCAAGACTGGCTGATGCCCAACATCGTAGGCCGCCCGTTCAGCGAGGACGGCCCGCTGGTGTATTGGGTAGGTGGCCTGATGATCCGCCTGTTCGGCGGCTGGCTGGGCGCCCCCGACGCGTCGCGTCTGGCCACGGCCCTCTTCTATTTCGCGACCTGCGCGTTCATCTGGTACTCGACCTATCTGCTTGGGCGCCGCGACGAGGTACAGCCGTTTGCTTTCGCCTTCGGCGGCCAGCCGGACGCGCGGTCGTACGGACGTGCGCTCGCCGATGGCGCGCTGCTGATCTTCCTGGCCTGCGTGGGCCTGGCGATGCGCGGCCATGAAACCACGGCGCAGGTCGGACAGGTCTGCTTCATCGCATTCATGCTCTACGGGATGGTGCGCAGCCTGGACAAGCCCGTGCAAGGCAGTCTCTGGTTCGGCGTGGGCCTTGCTGCGTTGTGCCTGGCCAGCGGACCTATCCTTGCGGCGGCATTGCTGGGCGCCGCGCTGATTGCCGGCGCCGTATCGAATCCCGTCCCGCTGAAACGGCTGCTGCTGATCGGCGTGCCGATTGCGCTGGCCATCGTTATCGCATGGATGGCCGCGGTCTACCTGGGCGCGACGGCAAGCGAAGATGGCGTGACTTACATCCGCGAATGGGCGCGCTATGACCGGCGCACCTACGGCCTGCCCACAGTGCCCACGGCCGGCTTCATTGCCCGCAACTTCCTGCTGTTCGCCTGGCCGGTCTGGCCGATCGCGGCCTTTGCCTGGCTGTCGTGGCGCGGCATGCGGCGCGCGCCGCATGTGACGCTGCCCCTGGCCATCCTGGCCATGCTGTTCCTGCTGCTGGTGCTACAGCGCAACCCCGGCGACGTGCAGTTCATCCTGCTCCTGCCGCCGATGGCCATTCTGGCCGCCTTTGCGTTGCCGACGCTACCTCGCGCGGCGATCAATGCGGTGGACTGGTTCGCCCTGCTTTTCTTCACCATTTTCGGCGGCACCGTCTGGTTCATGTGGATCGCCAAGACCACGGGCTGGCCGCCGAAGGTGGCAAGCAACGTGTTCCGGCAAATCCCCGGCTTCGAACATACGTTCACGATCAGCGCCGTCGTCATCGCGCTGGCCGCGACCATTGCCTGGGTGCTGGTCGTCCGCTGGAGGCTGTCGCGCGCGCCCAAGCAGATCTGGCGCCCCGTCGTGATTTCGGCTGCCGGCACCACGTTGATGTGGGTGATGGCCATGACGCTGTGGCTGCCTTCCATCAACTACGGCAAGACCTACCGCGACGTGGCCAAAGCGGCCGCCCTCGCATTGCCGCCTACGTATCAATGCGTCCAGCCGATTCGCATGGGGGATGCACAGTTGGCATCGTTCGCGTACTTCGGCCATATCCGCTTTGGCGGGCCCGGCGATGGCTGCGATGTGCTGCTGCGGCACGATGCGGTGGACTATGGCGCGCCGAGCAACATCTCGCATTTCGAGTGGCGCCTGATCTGGGAAGGTCGTCGTCCGGCCGACCGCGACGAGCGGTTCCGCATGTACCGGCTGGTCGATACTTCGCAGCTCAAGCCAGCACAGCCGCCGTCGCGGCGCCGTCTGCCGCCCCAGTAAGCCCCCCCCTTCCAGCAGGCGGCGGAAATCCTCCGTCCGACCTGCATCCCCGGCCAGCGTGCCGGGGGCGCCCCAACCGACAATCACGATGAGCAGCGCGCTGCAGGATATCCGTCGCATCGTTCAACTTGCCGCCCCCGTTCTGGTGGGACAACTTGCCGTGATCGCCTTTGGCGTGATCGATACCATCATGGCCGGTCGCGCCTCTGCCGCGGACCTGGCTGCCGTCGGATTGGGTGGATCGATCTATGTGACGGTCTACATCAGCCTGATGGGCGTGTTGCAGGCGCTGGCGCCCATTGCCGGGCAACTCTACGGTGCCGGACGCACCGCGGAAATCGGCGTCGAAGTGCGACAGGCCGCATGGCTCGGCGTGGCGCTGGCCATCCCGGGCATGTTGCTGCTGCTCTTTCCCGGCCCAGTACTCGCATTTGCAAAGGCGCCGCCCGAGCTGGTGGAAAAGGCCACGCGGTACCTCCATATCGTCGCGCTTGGCCTGCCGGCGGCGCTGGCATTCCGCATCTACATGGCGCTGAACAATGCGCTGTCGCGGCCGATCATGGTGACGGTTCTGCAGATCGCCGGACTGGCGCTCAAGATTCCGCTCAACGCGTGGTTCATTCACGGCGGCCTAGGGGTCGCGGCAATGGGGGGACCCGGTTGCGCACTGGCATCGACCCTGATCAGCTGGGTCTGGTGCCTGTCGGGGCTGACCATCCTGCGCCGGGGTGCCGCCTACCAGCCGCTGGGCATCTTTACCCGCTGGGAATGGCCCCGATGGGACCGCATTCAGCCGCTGCTGCGGCTCGGCGTCCCAATGGGCCTGACCTATCTGATCGAGATCACGTCCTTCACGCTGATGTCGGTATTCATTACCCGGCTTGGCACGGAGACGCTTGCAGGCCACCAGATCATCGCGAACCTCAGTGCGGTGGCCTATATGGTGCCGTTGTCGTTGTCGATCGCCACCTCCACGCTGGTGGCCCAGTCGATCGGCGCGCGCGATATGGCTGCCGCACGCCGCATTGGCTGGCGAGGTATTCGCTTCGGCGCAAGCCTGGCACTGGTCATAGGCACACTGCTCTGGCTGCTGCGCGAGCCACTGTTGCACGCCTACGCGCACGATCCCGCGGTCGTGGCCAAGGCACTGCCCCTGATGCTGTTCGTGGCGTTCTATCAGGCTTTCGACTCGATCCAGGTCATGAGCGCCTTCATTCTCCGCGCGTACAAGATCGCGTTGATTCCGACGTTGATCTACGCGGGTTCGCTGTGGGGCGTGGGGCTGGGCGGCGGTTACGTGCTTGGCTTTGGCTTGATCGATACGATGCCCGCATTCACGCGCGGCGCTTCGGGCTTCTGGATGGCCAACAGCATCAGCCTGGCGATCGCCGGGACGCTGCTGGTGCGGTACTTCATGAAGGTCAGCCGGGAGAAGCTGTAAGGGCCGGCATCCTTGGCCTCTGCGAACGAAAAAAGCCTGCTCACGCAGGCTTTTTATTGCACGGGGACAGAGGTCACTCGCCCCCTCATATGCGCCCGCGCAGGGGCTGTGCAGACAGCTCCCTCCGCGCCGTATGGACGAAAAAAAACCTGCTTGCGCAGGTTTTTTAAAGTTTGGCGGAGCGGACGGGGCTCGAACCCGCGACCCCCGGCGTGACAGGCCGGTATT
>DAIOET010000483.1:0-3555 GCA_036746135.1 Cupriavidus sp. | reverse complement strand
TGAGGCGCGACACCGCGTTGGAGGCAACGGACAGCCGGTACGGCAGATAGCTGTCCAGCCGTAACGAGCCGGACGTCGGCTCCGGGGGCGTGGCACCGCCAGCCCCGCTGGGTCTTGCACCGCCGGCGCGCGCGACCGCCGGCGCCGTTGCATCACGCTGCGCCCCCTCGCCGGCCCCGAGTAACGCGTCTGCAATGTCAGGCATGGCGGTCGGGCTGCAGCACGCCACGCCGGATCTGATCCAACTCCAGCGATTCGAACAGCGCTTTGAAATTGCCCTCGCCGAATCCCTCGTTGCCCTTGCGCTGAATGATCTCGAAGAAGATCGGCCCGATGGCGTTCTCGGTGAAGATCTGCAGCAACAGCCCCTGCCCCTTCGTGGGCGCGCCGTCGATCAGAATGCGGTTGGCGCGCAGCCGCTCGACGTCCTCGCCGTGACCGGGGACACGGGCGTCGATCCCGTCGAAGTAGGTGTCCAGGGTATCCTGGAACCGCATCCCGCGCGCGCGCATGCGCTGTACCGTGTCATGGATGTTGCTCGTTCCGAGCGCGAGGTGTTGGATGCCCTCGCCACGGTAGGCGTGCAGGAACTCCTCGATCTGTGACTTGTCGTCCTGGCTCTCGTTCAGCGGGATGCGGATCTTGCCGCACGGACTGGTCATGGCCTTGGAAAACAATCCCGTCATCTTGCCTTCGATATCGAAGTAGCGGATCTCGCGGAAGTTGAATACCCGCTCGTAGAACTCCGCCCAGGTGCGCATGTTGCCACGCGCGACGTTGTGGGTGAGGTGATCGAGATAGGTGAGACCGACGCTGTTGGTTTTTTCCTGCGCCGCGGCGCCCTCGATGGGCACGAAGTCGACCTCGTAGATGCCCTGCGCGCCGTAACGATCGACGAGGTACAGATACGAGCCGCCGATTCCCTCGATCGCGGGGATATTGAGCTCCATCGGCCCCACAGGTCCCTTCACTTCCCTGGCACCGCGCTCGAGCGCCATGCGCAACGCCTTGCCGGCGTCCTTGACCCGGAACGCCATGGCGTTCGCCGACGGGCCATGCGCCTCACGGAACTGTGCCGCGGGGCCGCTCGGCTCCATGTTCAGAATGAAATTGATGTCGCCCTGACGATAGTGCAGCACGTTCTTCGAGCGATGCCGCCCGACGGCGGTGAAGCCCATGGCCTCGAACTGGCGCGCAATGGCTTGCGGGTCCGGGCCAGTGAACTCGACGAACTCGAAGCCATCCGTTCCCAGGGGGTTGTCCAATAAATCACGGCTCATCACACGACTCCGAAAAATCTCATGGAGTCATGGTAGACCCGGGGGGCACATAGTTTCAAATGAAACTATGTGCCCCCGGCAGAGATTACTTGGGATGCCCCAGCGCCCAGACGTAGGCCGCCACCGCCGAGGTCTGCTCCGGCGAGAGCTGGGCACCGCCCAGGGGCGGCATCGGGCCACGGTAGTTCTTCGGGTTCGGCACACCGACAGTGATCGTCTTCTGGATCCCGCCCAGGCTGCCGTCACTCCAGGTCCACTTGCCCGCGGTGAGGTCGGGGCCGAGCGGCGTTCCCTTGGCATCGGAACCGTGACAGCCCGAGCACGGCGCGCCACCCACCTGGCCCGCGAAGATCTGCTGTCCCAGCGCGACGGCCTTCGCCGACGAGCCTGGAGGGACCGGCAACGTCGCGCCCGCATTTTTGTTGATCCCTTCGGGCGGCAAGGCCGCAGCAGCCGCTGCGGAGCCGACCGGGGGCGATGTTGGAGAAACCGTGTGGAGCTTCGCCGACCTATCGCCACCGACGTAGGTGATCCGCCAGACCCGTCCCTTCTGATCGTCCGTCACGTAAAGAGCGCCATCGGGTCCAACCGCGAGGCCGGACGGACGGTGAGCCGCCTTGCCAGGCTCCTTGGTGGCGCCCGCGAAGCCATCGGCAAAAATGACGTACTGGCCCGAGGCCTTGCCGTTGGCGAGAGGTTGGAACACGAGGTTATAACCCCCTTGCGGAAAGGGGGCCCGGTTCCAGGAGCCGTGGAACGCGATGAACGCGCCACCGTGATAGGCATTCGGAAACTGACTGCCCTCGTAGATCGTCACGGCATTGGGTGCCCAGTGAGCCGGGAACGCGGCGACGGGTGGCAATTTGCTCGCACACTCACCGACGGTCTTGCCGCCATCACCACCGTACTCGGGCGCGAGCACGAGCTTGTCCTGCTTGTTGTCGAAGTAACATTCAGGCCAGCCGTAGTCGCCGCCCCGCTGGATCTTCAGCAACTCCTCGGCGGGCAGCTCCGCGCCCTGCTGTGGCGTGTAGAGCTTGGACCAGTTGGTCCCCAACTGATCGCGCCCATGCTGAGTTGCATAGAGCGTACCGGCCGAGTCGAGCGTAATGCCGTCCGCGTTGCGAATGCCGGTGGCATAACGGTCCGCTGCCGAAAACACCTGTCCCGTCTTGTTGGCGTCGTAACGCCAGATGCCGCCGCGCGTCTCGAGCTCCGTGCACGGCTTGTCACCGGGGACATTGGCCTGGCGATTCTCCTTCTGGCAGGAGTTGGTCGCACTGGCGACGTCCACGTACAGGGCACCCTTTGGGTCGATCGCGAACGGATGCATCGGATGGTCGCCCGTGAGAGGCATGCCGGAGACGATGACTTCCGCCTTGCCGGTCGGCACGATCGCGCCTGAGGGCAGCGCATAGCGCACTATCTTGTCGTTCATCTCGGCATAGACATAGCCGTTATATAGCGCGATCCCGGTGCCACCCGCGCTACCGGTCTGCACCGTATCGCCAAACCGTTTGTTGACGTCAGCATGACCGCTTCCGGTCGTATCCTGCAGCGCTACGAGGAAACCACCATCGTGCGGCTTGTCATTGCCGTAGTAGCGACCGCTCCACGTGTTGACATACACAACACCGTTGGGCGCGACGACGAGGTGCCTGGCGTGCCCGATCTTGTCGGCAAACACCGTGGCACAGAAGCCGGGCGGCAGCTTGAGACCGCTCGATTCCGCGGGACACTTGCCGCTGGCACCGGTCTCGCCCGCGGCGGCGGACTTGGCGCCCTGCGCAAAGGAGGGCGTAGCGGCAAGGAGGACAGCACCGCCGGCGAACAGCGCCGGCAGCCAGGAACTGGAAAGTGACACGACACGCTTGAGCACGTTGGGCCTTCTTGTGAGGGAGCGGGGACGCCCGATATTACGAAACCTTTGTGACGCCTTCCACAGAACGCTACGTCAACCCGGGACCCTGACTTGGCCCGGACAGAGCCTTCTGTCAGATAATCCGTTCCGCGGCCCGTTGTGGATGGCGGCGAAAGGCTCTTTCATGAAATCACGGCTCAAGATGTCCGGCTTGCACTTTTCCGCCAGTGCTTGCGTGCTGCTGCTCGTGCTGGGAGGGATCTATTTCGGCTGGTACCGCTGGCCGGGCTGGTACCTCACGGGAGTCGTGAGAGTGTTGCCCATCATCGTGGCCGTCGACCTCGTGCTCGGGCCGCTGCTCACACTGATCATCGCGAATCCGCGCAAGTCCTCCAGGGAGCTGGCCCGCGATAT
>DAIOET010000482.1:2126-3566 GCA_036746135.1 Cupriavidus sp. | reverse complement strand
GTGGAGATTTTCCGGAAGACGTTGCTTGAGACGAGCGGCGCGGTGTCCGCACCGGAAGCGGCGCAGGCCGGATAGACGCTGTTTTCCATCCACGCATGGTGCTGGTCGTGATGCGGCGTCGCGGGTACGATACCGCCCGACGGCGCATCATTCTTCCACCACTTTGCGAGAGGTATCCCAGATGATCGACCATACCGGCGTGAACGTCAGCGATTACCCAAAGAGCCTGGCTTTCTATACGGCGGCGCTTGCCCCGATCGGTATCGTCAAGATCATGGAGATACCGGCCTCGGTTACCGGGCATGCCGACGTGGCGGGTTTCGGGCCGCCGGGCAAGCCCGAATTCTGGATCAGCAGCGGCACACCTAACGTGCCGCCGGTACATATCGCGTTCCGTGTGGACAGCCGCGCCGCGGTGGATGCTTTCTTCCAGGCCGCGATGTCGGCCGGCGGCCGCGACAATGGCGGTCCTGGCCTGCGGCCGCACTATCACCCCGACTACTACGGTGCCTTTGTGCTCGACCCGGACGGCCACAACATCGAAGCCGTCTGCCATACGCCTGGCTGACACGCAGCCGCAATCGATGCGTGAACGCTATCAGGGTGACACGCAACTGCGGCTACGCACCCTGAGCACGGCCTCCTGCTGAAAACGCGCCTTGTACTCGCTGGCAATCGCCTGGGCGGCCGCTTCCGCCTGCGGTTCGGCGGGATAGACGACGGCAAGCACGTGGGACGCTTCACGCACGACCTGGCCATCCGCGCCAAGCCATTGGCCGGAGACTGGCCAGTGCGAAAAGCCCTGCGTAAAACGCGGGGTAACTGCTTCGCGTAGGAAGGTGTCCCATTCGGCGTCCGATACAGTCCCGCCACCAGGCTTGGCCGTGCCGAAGTACTGCCATTCGCTGATCGCGGCGCGCTCTCCGGCGGCGCAAGGCTGGCTGGCGACCGTTGCACAGCCGGCAAGCGCGGAGGCAATCGCCAAAGGCAGCGCAATGGCGGCGACTATCCTGACGCGCGATAGCGGTATCGAGAAGCTGTCTGGCATGCGTGGAGCTTAGTCCAGCGTCCGCGCTTCGCAAGTTGCGGCAGTCGCGTCCGGCACGCCGCTGGACGTCATCACGGCCGCTATCGCGCATGGGATCAGGCACTCGGGCGCGACTGCACCTACCATCTTCGTGTTCTCCTCTTTTGTCACGGAGTTGGTCCCATGAGAAAGCTGATCGCATCAACGTTCGTCTCGCTCGACGGCGTCATGCAGGCACCGGGCGGCCCGGATGAAGATCCCAGCGGCGGATTTCCGTTCGGTGGCTGGACGTTCCCCTTCTGGAGCGAAGCCATGAGCCTGGACATGAAAGGCTTCGACGGCAAGGACCGCGAACTTGTGCTCGGCCGCCGGACCTATCAGATATTCGCGGCGTATTGGCCGTACCAGCCGGA
>DAIOET010000482.1:0-2026 GCA_036746135.1 Cupriavidus sp. | reverse complement strand
TGGGAACGCTAAAGCGGGCTAGCGGATCTAGCAAATGCCGCACCGCAGCGCGAGTTTTATGGGGACTGGACAGGACAGCCGGCGCCCGGTTGGGGAATAATCACAGGGTCCCAAGCCAGACCCGCGCAACATACTGAGTCACCCGAACCCACGCGGCACCACGAGTCCACCACAGCCATGACAACGCCAGCACTCCCCACAGAAACCATCGATCCCAGTGCCCTGATCCTTGAGCAGCTTGCCGACGCGATGATCTTCGCCGATGCCGAAGGCCGCATCGCAGGCTGGAACGCGGCGGCATCGCAGTTGTTCGGTTACGTTGCCGCCGAAACGATGGGGCAAAGCCTTGACATCATCATCCCCGAGCGCCTGCGCGCCGCGCACTGGCGCGGCTACGACGCGGCCATCGCGTCAGGCAAGACACGCCTGTCCGGCAAGCCGACGCTGACGAAGGCCGTCCACAAGGACGGCAGCAAGCTCTATGTGGAGATGACGTTCGCGTTGGTGCTCGATGCCGAAGGCAAGTCCATCGGCTCGGTGGCGATAGCGCGCGATGCCACCGAGCGCGTGGAGCGTGAACGCAGCGCTCGCGCGCAGCCGGACAGCCTGTAGGCCCGTTCCAATCCGGCTGCAAGCGTTACGGCGTCATTCCGGCTGGATGCCGGCGTCCTTGATGACCTTGGCCCACCGGTTCATTTCGCCGTCAAAGAACTTCTTGTGGCCGGCGGGCGACAGACGATCATCGGCCACGACGGTGATGCCGAGCGCTTCTTCGCGCTTGACCAGTGCCGGGTCTTTCAGCGCTGCGCGCAGGGCCTTGTTGATCTTGTCGAGCACGGCGGGCGGTGTGCCGTGCGGTGCGTACAGCCCGTGCCAGACGGTGAAGTTGAAGCCCTGCATGCCAGCTTCATCGAGGGTCGGCACGCTTGCCAGCCCCGCCACCGTCGCGCGCTGGGCGCTCGTCACTCCGTAGGCCTTCACCTTCTTTGCCTCGATCTGCGGCGTGCTGTTGGTCGCCTGCTCGCACATCAGGTCGACCTGCCCGCCCATGATGTCCGACATCGCAGGCGCCGTTCCCTTGTACGGCACGAAGGTCATATCGCTCTTCAGCGTGCTTTGAAGCAGCAGGCTGCAGAGATGCGACGCGGATCCAACGCCTGCATTCGCCAGATTCAGCTTGCCGCCACTCGATGCGATGAACTTGCGCAGTTCGGCGAGGTTGTTGGGCGGCAGGTCCGGTTTGCCGATCAGCGTGGACGGCGCCTCGTTGATCAACCCGAGGAATTCCAGATCGGACGTCTTGTAGCCCAGCTTCCTGTACAGCGCGGGCGCCGTGGCCAGGCCGATATGGTGGACCAGCAGCGTGTAGCCATCCGGGTTGGCGCGCGCGACACGTGCCGTGCCGATGGTGCCGCCGGCACCGGCGGTGTTTTCCACGACCACCGTCGTGCCAAGCGTCTTGCGCAGCGACTCGGCAACGTCGCGCGCAATCTTGTCGCTTGGCCCGCCGGCAACGAACGGGACAACCAGCGTGACAGGCTTTTCCGGATATTCAGCGCGGGCAAGGCCCGGTGACAGGAAGAAGCCGCTGACAAGGCATAGGGTTGCGGCACGGGCGGCCGCCTGCTTGATCCACATGGTTGTCTCCGTTTGTGTTTTTTGGGATGTGCTGCGCTTTATGCGGACAGTTGCTGCATCACGCTATAAAGGTCCGACTTGCCCTCGAAGCCGATACCGGGCAGATCCGGCATCGTGAGGTAGCCCTTCTCGACCTTGACGCCATCGGGGAATCCGCCGAACGGCTGGAACAGGTCGGGATAGCTTTCGTTACCGCCCAGGCCCAGGCCGGCGGCGATGTTCAGGGACATCTGGTGGCCGCCGTGCGGAATGCAGCGGCTGGCAGACCAGCCGTGCTGCTTGAGCATATCGAGCGTGCGCAGGTATTCGACCAGGCCATAGCTCAGCGCGCAGTCGAATTGCAGCCAGTCGCGGTCCGGGCGCATGCCGCCATAGCGGATCAGGTTCC
>DAIOET010000481.1:0-3576 GCA_036746135.1 Cupriavidus sp. | reverse complement strand
GTACAGCGTACCGGGGGGGTAGGTCTGGCCGACGGCCAGCTGGGTCCAGTCACTCATGCTTGAGAACTTCCGTTGATTCGCTCATTCAAATCCACCACGCCAGCCGTCGCGCGTACGACGACGGAAAGCGGCGCGCTGGCCGAAGACCATGCGCTGGCGTATCTGCGCCGGCAGGGGCTGGCGCAGGTTGTGCGCAATTATCGCTGCAAAGGCGGCGAAATCGACCTGATCATGCGCGCCGGAGACGGTACGCTTGTATTCGTGGAGGTCCGGCAACGCCGTGGCCGGGGCTTTGGAGGCGCCGCGCAGAGCATCACGCCGGCCAAGCAGCGCCGCGTCCTGCATGCGGCGGCGCACTACCTGGCCACCCTGGACAGCGTGCCGCCATGCCGGGTGGATGTGGTTGCCCTGGACGGCGGCCGGATCGACTGGCTGCCCGGCGCGTTCGATCTCTCGTCGGCGGATGGGAACGGCGGCGCGGACGCTGCGTCATAATGCGCGGGATAGTGCAGATGTCACCAGATCATGAGTATTGACAGTATCGAACAACATTTCCTGGATAGCGCCGAAACCAAGCGGCAGGCTGCCGCGCTGATGGCGCCGCATATCGACGCCGCCGTGGAGCGGATGGTGACGGCGCTGACCAGCGGCAACAAGATCCTGGTGTGCGGCAACGGCGGGTCCGCGGCCGACGCCCAGCACTTTGCCGCCGAACTGATCGGCCGCTTCGAGCGCGAGCGGCCGGGCCTGGCGGCCATCGCCCTGACCACCGATAGTTCGATCCTCACGGCCATCGGCAACGACTACGATTTTTCGGTGGTGTTTTCCAAGCAGGTGGAAGCGCTGGGCCAGCCGGGCGACATCCTGCTGGCACTGTCGACGTCGGGCGACTCCGCGAATGTCGTGGCGGCCATCCAGGCTGCTCACCAGCGCGATATGGGCGTGGTCGCGCTGACCGGCAAGGGCGGCGGACGGGTTGCCACGCTGCTCGATGAATTCGATATCCACCTTTGCGCGCCGAGCGATCGCACCGCACGCATCCAGGAAGTGCATCTGCTGACACTGCACTGCCTGTGCGACGGCATCGACGAGGCGCTGCTGGGCGAAGCATGAAGTACCGGGCAGCGTGGCAAAGCGGAGTTATCCCCGGATATCCACAAGGCTGCCCACAACCTATGCACAGGAATCGCCGTGTCTTCCACAGCCTTATCCACAGGCACGGCGGAAACCTGGATCTGTCACCCGTTGCAGGCATCATTTCCACCCAGACACCAACAAACGCATGACGAACGTGACCAATCAAAAAAAGACTTCTCCCGCCCGCATGGCCCGTACCGCCGTTACCGTGGCCGCACTGCTGGTGTCCGCCACGCAGCTGGCCGGCTGCTTTCCCGTGCTGGCGGGCGCGGTGGGCACCGGCGTGGTGATGGCCACGGATCGCCGCCCAACCGGCACGCAGGCCATTGACCGCGGCCTGCAGGTGGAAATCGACAGCACGCTGAGCGAGCGCTATAGCAGCAGCCAGGCGCGGGTCAGCACGACCGTGTACAACCGCAAGGTGCTGCTGACTGGCGAGGCGTCGAACGCCGAGATCAAGCAGCAGATCGAGCAGTACGCGCGCGGCCGGGAGAACACCCGCGACGTGATCAACGAGCTGGAACTGAAGGCGTCGCCCGATTTCATGACCCGCAGCAACGACACGTACCTGACCAGCAAGGTCAAGACGCTGCTGGTCACCGCGGACGGCGTGCCGGCCAACTCGATCAAGGTCACCACGGAAAAGGGCGTGGTGTACCTGATGGGCGTCGTGACCACGACCGAGGGCGACAAGGCGACCGACGTGGCGCGCAACGCCAGCGGCGTGCAGAAGGTGGTCAAGGTATTCGACTACGTGACCGAAGCCGAACGTGCGCGCCTGGATCAGGCTTCCAGCTCGCAGAACGGCAACCCGGGCAGCGAGGCCGTGGGTACGCCGGCGCCGGTGCAGAGTGTGCCGGGCAGCCAGCCGAACGCGCCGGTCACGTCCGACGCGCCCGCATCGATGGGTACGTCGGGCACAACCACCAGCCCTGTGACCGCGCCGGTATCGTCCCCGGTGGCGCTGCCGCCGGGCCGTAACCTGCCGTAAGGAAAGCACCGTGAACCCCCTGCTGCGATTACCGTTCTCCCGACGTTGGATGGCCGGCATCGCGGCGGGGTTGTGCGCCGCGCCGCTGATGGCGCAGCCGCCAGCTTCGGCACCATCGACGCCTTCAGCGCCGATGACCGGCGGGCCGGCCGATACCGGCAAGTTGACCATCGAGGTCCAGCGGTCGCGTACCGAGCAGGCGCGCAACCAGGCGGCGTCGTGCGCGGTCTGCCACGGCCCCGACGGCCGGCCGCCGGCGGGCAGCCCGGTGCCAGCGCTGGCCGGGCGCCCGCAGGCCGAGCTGATCGAGCTGATGCTCAATTTCAAGAACGGCAAACGCCCGGGAACCGTGATGCCGCAGATCGCCAAGGGCTATAGCGATACCGAGATCATCGCCATTGCCGCGTGGTTTGCGGACCAGAAATAGATCGCATGCATCGACGATCCGTACTGAAGGCGGCGCTTGCCGCCACGGCCCTGGGTGGCCTCTCCGTGCGCCAGGCGCGTGCCGCCGCCGCGGCGCGGGTGGTGGTGATCGGGGGTGGCTATGGTGGTGCCACGGCCGCACGCTACCTGCGCACGTGGAGCCGCGGCACCGTGGACGTGACACTGGTGGAGCCGGATGCCGCGTTCGTCTCATGTCCATTGTCGAACCTTGTGGTGGCGGGCTACCAGCAGATGGCCGACATCACGTTGCCGTATGACACCCTGGTCAGGCGGCATGGCGTGAAGCATGTCCGTGATACGGCTTCCGCCATCGACACCGCAAAGCGCGTGGTGCGGCTGGCCGGTGGCGCAACCTTGCCCTATGACCGTCTCGTGCTGTCCCCTGGCGTGGAAATGCAGACCGGCGCGATTGCCGGCCTGGCTGGCCCCGGTGGCGACCAGATCGTCCATGCCTGGAAGGCCGGTCCGCAGACCGACGTCCTGCGCCGCCAGCTGGCCGATATGCGCGACGGCGGCACCTTTGCCATCACGATTCCGCTGGCGCCTTACCGCTGTCCGCCCGGACCCTACGAGCGCGCCTGCCTGGTGGCGGACTACCTCAAGCAGCACAAGCCGCGCAGCAAGGTGCTGGTATTCGACGCGAATCCGGACATTACGTCGAAGGGTGCGCTGTTCCGGCAGGTCTGGGAATCGCGCTACAAAGGTCTGATCGAATACCGGCCGCAGCATGAGACCGTGGGCGTCGACCCCGCCACCCGCACGATCCGCTTCGATGTGCAGGACGACGAAAAGGTGGACGTGGTGAACGTGCTGCCGCCGCAGCGTGCCGGTGCCATCGCCGTCGCGGCCGGGCTGGCCACCGCCAACGCGCGCTGGTGCGAGGTCGATTTCCTGACGATGGCGTCCAATGCGGCGCCGGAAATACATGTGCTGGGCGATGCGGTGCAGATCGCGCCGCTGATGCCAAAGTCCGGAACGATGGCCAACCAGCACGGCAAGGT
>DAIOET010000480.1:0-3577 GCA_036746135.1 Cupriavidus sp. | reverse complement strand
AGATGGCTGTCGTGAGTTCCATGGTCCCTATCGGATCCTCTTTGGGCCGCGCCGGCACAGGCTACCCTCTGGGTGGCCCGCGCCTTGCGCGGCATCCTTCTCTTGGTTGTCGCCCCTTGCGGGGCCACTTCAAATTCGTTGCCGGAAGCGGCCTGTCACACGCTCCGCTTCCGTCCTGCCAGATACGCTTAGCGGTACTTCGCGTCCGCTGCCTTGGCCGCGGCAATCTGCGGCTCGTAGCGGTCGCCCACGGCCAGCAGCATGTCCTTGGTGAAGTACAGGTCGCCGCGCTTTTCGCCGTGGTACTCGAAAATGTGCGTTTCGACGACGGCGTCGACCGGGCAGGCCTCTTCGCAGAAGCCGCAGAAAATGCACTTGGTCAGATCGATATCGTAGCGCGTGGTGCGGCGGGTGCCGTCGTTACGCACGTCCGATTCGATCGTGATGGCCATAGCCGGGCACACCGCTTCGCACAGCTTGCAAGCGATGCAGCGCTCTTCCCCGTTCGGGTAGCGACGCAGCGCGTGCAGGCCGCGGAAACGCGGCGACATCGGCGTTTTCTCTTCAGGAAACTGGACAGTCACCTTCCGGGCGAAGAGATAGCGGCCGGTCAGTGCCATGCCCTTGAAGAGTTCCTTCAGGAGCAGGCTGTTGAAGAAGTCCTTGATGGCGAGCAGCATGACGATTGCTTCCTAAATATTTCCGCGCGGTGCGCCCTGCCCTCTTGGGCGGCGCACCGTCGCCAGGCCTTTTAGTGCCAGATGTTCCACGGCGACTTGATCCAGATCGCCACAATGATCAGCCACGCCACGGTCAGCGGAATGAAGATCTTCCAGCCCAGACGCATGATCTGGTCATAGCGGTAACGCGGGAACGAGGCACGAATCCAGATGAACACCGACAGCAGCAGGAAAACCTTGATCACCAGCCAGAAGAAGCCCGGGATCGCGTTCGTGATGAAGCTCGAGAACGGAGGCGCCCAACCGCCGAGGAACAGCAACGAGGTCATCGTCGAGATGATGATCATGTTGATGTATTCGGCCAGGAAGAACAGCGCGAACGTCATGCCCGAGTATTCGATCATGTGGCCGGCCACGATTTCCGATTCGCCTTCCACCACGTCGAACGGATGGCGGTTCGTTTCCGCCACGCCCGAAATGAAGTACACGGCGAACATCGGCAGCAGCGGCAGCCAGTTCCACGACAGGATGTTGATACCCATGTCCGCGAAGTAGCCGACGTTCTGGCCATTCACGATTGCCGACAGGTTCAGGCTGCCCGCCACCATCAGCACGGTGACCAGCGCAAAGCCCATCGCGATTTCGTACGACACCATCTGCGCCGCGGCACGCATTGCGCCGATGAACGCATACTTCGAGTTCGATGCCCAGCCTGCCAGGATCACGCCGTAGACGCCCACCGAGCTGATGGCCATCACATACAGCAGGCCCGCGTTCACGTTGGCCATCACCACTTCAGCCTGGAACGGAATCACGGCCCACACGGCAACCGCCGGCATCAGCACCATCAGCGGCGCAACCAGGTACATGCCCCGGTTGATCTGCGACGGGAACATGACTTCCTTGAGCAGCAGCTTCAGCACGTCGGCGATCGGCTGCAGCAGGCCCAGCGGACCCACGCGGTTCGGGCCGATACGGACGTGCATCCAGCCAATCAGCTTGCGCTCCCACAGAATCAGGTAGGCCACGCACAGCAGCACCGGCACCACAATGACCACGGCACGGATCAGGATCCAGATCAGCGTCCAAGCGCTGCCGAAGATGGCCTGGCCCTGCGAGGTAATGAGATCGATCATGTTGCTATCTCGCTCTTCTTATACGGTGGCCGTCGCGGCGGCACCCTGGCCGGCCGACAGGTCGATGGCTTTCTCAACGGTGACGGTGCCGAACAGCGCGCCCAGCGTTGCGGCGGCCACGGTGGCAGCCGGCACGCGCACGGTGTTGGCCGGCAGCGTCTTTTCCAGCGCCGCGGGCAGCACCACGCTGGCGCCATCCTGCGTCACGCGCACCGGATCGCCCGACTGCACGCCCAGCTTGCCAAACAGATCCGACGACAGCGCAACCTGCATCGCACGGCGCGCGGCAGCGGTCAGCTGCAGCGAATCGGCGCGGCGCACGATGGCATCGGCGTGGTAGATAGGCACATCGGCGATACGCTCGATTCCGTTGGCGGCGGCAGCCGTCACGCGAATCGCGGCATCGGTGGCGTTGTTCAACTGCTCGGCAACCGGACGGGCCAGCACGGCATCGCGTACGGCTTCGGCGGTGTCGAAGTCGAAGCCCGGCACATCCAGCAGATTGCCCAGCACACGCAGCACCTTCCAGCCCGGACGCGACTCGCCCAGCGCACGAACCACGCCGTTGAAGCTCTGGGCACGGCCCTCGGCATTCACGAACGTACCGGCGGTCTCGGTGAACGGCGTGATCGGCAGGATCACGTCGGCGTATTGCATGGCGGCTTCCGAGCGGAACGGCGACAGCACCACGACGGTACCGGCTTGCTGCAGCGCGGCCACGGCCTTGCGTGCGTCGGCGGTATCGAATTCGGCTTCGGCGTTCAGCACGATGTAGGCGCGGCGCGGCGCATCGAACATCGCCTGCGCATTGGCGCCACCCTGCTTGGGCAGCGCGCCGGCGATGTAGCCGCCGACCGTGTTGGCTGCCTCGGTCAGGAAGCCCAGCGTCGCGCCCGTTTCCGTGGCGATCCATTGGGCCAGCGCGTGCAGCGCCGAGAATTGCGGGTGACGCACGGCTTCGTTGCCGAGGAACACGGCGCGGCGCTCGCCCGACAGCAGCGCATCGGCCACGGTCTTGGCGGCATCGCCACCGTCGAATCCATCGGTACCGGCCGGTGCTGCCACGCCCTTGGCGGCGGCCACGGCACGGGCCACGCCCGCCAGTGCGGCGGTCCAGCCCGACGGGGCCACGTCGATACGTGCGGCCAGCGGCATCAGCAGGTCTTCACCGCCGGCGCCGATCACGGCCACGCGGGCACCCTTCTTGACTGCCTGGCGCAGACGCGAAGCCAGCAGCGGCTGGTCCTTGCGCAGCGACGCGCCAATCACCAGCGCGCGTTGCAGCGTGGTGACGTCGGCAATCGGCATGCCCAGCCACGGCGCACCCTTCAGTGCCGCCGAGAAATCGCTCTGACGCAGGCGGAAGTCGACGTTGTCGCTACCCAGGCCACGCACGAGGTTGCCGAGCAGGAACAGTTCTTCCAGCGTGCTGTGCGGGCTGGCGATGGCGGCGATCTGGTCGGCGCCATGTTCCTGCTTGATGCTGGCCAGGCCATTGGCCACGTATTCCAGCGCGGTCTGCCAGTCCGTTTCCATCCACTGGCCGCCCTGCTTGAGCATCGGGCGGGTCAGACGGTCGGCACTATTCACGCCCTCGTACGAGAAGCGGTCCTTGTCCGAGATCCAGCATTCGTTGACGTCTTCGTTTTCCAGCGGCACCACGCGCATCACGCGCTGGTTCTTGGTCTGGACCACGAGGTTGGCGCCCACGCCGTCGTGCGGCGACACCGACTTGCGGCGGCCGAGTTCCCACGTACGGGC
>DAIOET010000479.1:0-3596 GCA_036746135.1 Cupriavidus sp. | reverse complement strand
TGGAGTATCGGCTTTGTACGGCGTTGCCGATTTGCAAATGGAAGCAAATTGATTGATCAATCGAGCCGGCGAGCCCGACAGTTAATGCGCGATTAATGTCTGGCCGGTAGCGTGATCCGGCCAATGACTTTCCGTTCCGGCACGTGAGGCTGCTTCCTTCGCCCATAAGGAAGCAGCTTTTTTTTTGCGAGAGTCAGATAGGCGCGGGCTTTGTCTGCATCGGATGCATGGCTCGCGTGCAGCGTTTGGGACGCGAGCGCGGCTGATGTCAATGTCGTCGTCGGGAATGCTGGCATCCAAGCGCCTGGTGGGAGCGTCACCTTCGGCAGCCGGGATAGCAGGGGCTACTACTCAAAGTGGCCTTGGGGAGTACAGCGCGCTTTGAAACTCGGGCACGTACTCGTACTTGAGCATCTTGCCGAGCTTCAGGGACTTGATGAACGTCGATAGACCGCCTTCAGTCAGGGCGAGGCTCACTGTCTCGGCACTTGTGCTGGAGGCATGACTGAGTTGACGGGAATTTGCATATCCGGTGGTCAATTGCCCATGCTGGTCGATGGTTGTAAAGCTGCTGGTCACCATCGAGATTTTGCCGGAAAGGTCGTCCAGCTTTCTGGTTTCGATGGTGACATCGATCTTGCCCGTCTCGCTATCGAGGATCTCGACGACGACTGACTTTTCGGTTTCGCGGTAGTTAATGCCAGTCAGCCATTTTGGCAGGTTGTAGCCAACAACACCCCGTACCCTTGCGAGCTCCGTATTGACCGGAAGCTTCAGTACGTAGCCCCAGAAGTCGTTCGATATCGCCTGACCTATCAAGCTGAACGGTCCGAAATTGGAACTACCCGGCCGATTCGTGACGACGGAAAGACCAATCTCGTTGTAGCTGTCGTTGTCGCAATAGCGATATGAGTAGGCGGTGAGCGCGATCAGGCCCCGGCCCGGCCAGATCTGAAGCGGTTGAACCTTCGCCAGTACCTCGGCAGGCATCAATTCCCGCAGCTTGTTCAAGTCAGCAGTGAAGATGGCTGTCACCATGCTGTTCTTGTAGTAGAAGTTTGGCGAATAGGATTCAAAGCCAATATCTACCTTGTCCTTCTTGAGTGTCTTGAACCAATTCAGGTCGACGTCTGGAGCTTCGGATTCGATGACGGAAAGAGGAGGGTTGGAGCGATATCGGTCATACAGCCCGCCTTTGACAACAGGAACCTCATGGCCGGCGATACTGATTGTTGTGCTTTCGCCTTGCTGAATGTCCGATGTGCCATCGGCCCAAACCGGGCTTAGTTGAGTACTCAGGAGTATGCCGGCTGCAGCCGCGGGTTTGCCGATTTTCATGTTGACGAGTTCAAGTGCTTAAAGTGCTTAAGTTAAGGGAGGTCTAGTTCGGTTGTCCGGTCTGTCAGCCGTAGCTGCGCTGGGCTATCCAGCGCCGATACTGACGGGCGCGACGTGCGTCGGACACCTGCTGCAGGATCAGCGCGCGCAGTGCCGACACCTTCGGATTAGTCGCCTTGCCGCGGCTTAGCTTGCGCAGCTGAAACTTGACTGCCGCCATGTTGGCCGCCGAGGCCAGCGGCTTGTTCTTCCATTTGATCGGCAGTAACGCAGGTGCGCTGTCCTTGCCTGCACGCCAATCGCGTGGCAGATTGGGATCGATCGCCAGGGCGGTGCCCATGCCAACCATGTCAACGCCGCTCTTGATCACTTCCTCCACCACCGGCCAACGGCGGATACCGCCCGTGACCATCACTGGCATCTTCGCAATCGCGCGGATGTCCCGGGCGAATTCGATAAAGTAGGCCTCTCGGGCGAGCGTGCTGCCGTCGCGGGCGTCGCCCTGCATGGCCGGGGCTTCATAGCTGCCTCCCGACAGCTCGACGAGATCAACGGCCAGCTCGTTGAGCAGCTTCACAACCTGGCGGGCGTCGTCCGCGCTGAAGCCGCCCCGCTGAAAGTCGGCGGAGTTCAACTTGACGGCAACCGCGAATCCAGGCGAAACCACAGCGCGTACAGCCTTGACGATTTCAATGAGCAGGCGCGCGCGGTTCTCCAGCAAACCACCCCACTCATCAGTTCTCTGGTTGCTCAACGGCGAGAGGAACTGACTCAGCAGATAGCCGTGTGCCGCGTGAATCTCGACGCCCGTGAAGCCGGCCTGCTCGCCCAGTTGGGCGGTACGCGCAAAGCGACGGATGACGTCCTCGATGGCTTCGTGCGTCATCGCCTTTGGCGCGTTGAAGTATCTGGACATATTGCCCAGCTTCAATGGCACCGCGGAGGGGGCCCACGTGGGCTGTCCCAGATTGGCTTGCATCTGGCGGCCTGGATGGTTGATCTGCAGCCAAAGCTGCGCCCGGTTGGCTCGGCCGACCTGCGCCCAGCGCCTGAACCGCTCCAGGTGACGGGCGTCTTCCAGCACGACGCCGCCTGGCCCCGTCATCGCACGGCTGTCCACCATCACGTTGCCTGTAATCAGCAGGCCTGCACCTCCCTCCGCCCAGGCTCTGTACAGACGTATCAGTTCCTCGGAAGGCGCGTGGTCGTCATCTGCCATGTTCTCTTCCATAGCAGCCTTGGCGATGCGGTTCGGAATCGTCGAACCATTGGGGAGTGCGAACTTGTCGAACACGTTCATGGGGTCACCTCATTGATCGTGCTTCGACTCTAAGATTAAAGTCAGCTTTAATGTCAAGCCCCATTGTTGGCTGACCACGGGCCACCGGCAATCGCTGCCATGCCGAGCGGCATACGTCGTCTGGCAGTGGAACGCTCTTGCCTGTGTGGCGCCGGCGGAATGCGGGCAAGCTGCCGAAGCAACTTGCGCGATGGCTGCATCGCTGTATCCCTCTCCACGTAGGGCTGGGTGCCGAAGAATATGCTCCTCGGCATCCGCGGCGGTTAGCCGCCTCGGCCAGCCACGAATTACTGTAGGATTGAAGTTAACTTTAAGGTCAATATTTTTGGTGACGTATGAGAATTGGAGAACTGGCGAAGCTCAGCGGTTTGGCGCCTTCGCGCATCCGCTTCTATGAGAGCGCCGGATTGATCTCGACGGTCGATCGCAAGGCGAATGGCTACCGTGATTACCCGCCGGAGGCAGCCTGGATTCTGGAAATCATCACCGGCGCGCAAAGTGCAGGGTTCTCACTCGAACAGATCCGCCATCTGCTCCCGGTCGGCTCTGGGAACTGGCAGCATGACGAGTTACTGGAAGCCCTGAGGCGGAAGGTCACCGAGATCGACGACATGCAAATGCGCCTCAAAAAGAACAGGGCACAATTGCTTGCCGCCATCAGCAGCATCGAAAACCGGCCCACGGAGATGAACTGCACCGACCGGACGAAGTGGGTGCTAGACCGTCTGCGCGACGAGGCGGTCGTTCCAGCCAAGGGAAAGGCCCGCCGCCCCGCCGTGAGGTGAGCTCGGCCGGCCAGTCAGGGGAATCGCTGGCCTTTTCGTTTCAAACGCCTGGAACAGTCGATGGCTGTTGTAATAGCGCGGCCAATGTGGTCGCCAGCCCAATGCGCGACAGGTCAGCAGAATCTTCGGTAATGCGAAGGGCGGCAGGGGAGGGCGCGGCGTTCATGCGGAGC
>DAIOET010000478.1:0-3599 GCA_036746135.1 Cupriavidus sp. | reverse complement strand
TCACATAGCGCCGCATGCGTCACCTCACTCGTCCTGGTTTACGTGGTCCGGCACAGAGTCCGGAAAATCAATCTAGGTAGAAGAGGGGGCAGTCGCCAATTGAATCGGGCTATGAAGCAATGGCTTCCGATCCTGTTGCAGTCGCGCAAGAACGCATTGCGGTGCAGCATTGTGGCGTATCGGGGTAGGTTGCGCGCAATAAAAAGCCTGCCGCATGGGCAGGCTTTTGTGACAGCGGGTCAGATGACCGACGATCAGAACTTGTGGCGGACGCCTACGCCGAAGCTGTCGCCGTGCTCGATGCCGGTGACCTTGTCGTAGTAATACGCGGCGTACACGTCGGTGCGCTTCGACAGGTTGTAGTCGTAGGCCAGCGCAAACGTGTTGCGCTTGATGCTGGACACTTCGTTCAGCACGCGGCCGTATGCGTACGACGCCAGCACGTTGCCCGCGCCCACCGGCACCGACACGCCGGCCTGGCCGTCGATGTGCTTGATGTCGCCGAACGAGTTCGTGTTGACGTTGGTCTTGATGTACTGGCCTTGCACGAAGGCTTTCAGGATCTTGAAGTCGTACGACAGGCCAGCCTGGACGGCGGTCTGCTTGTCGAAGCCGGTCAGGTTGGGGTTGGACGTCTGGTTGGTCAGGTCGAACGGCGTGTTGTCGAACTTGACCTGCTGGAACGCCACCGTGGCAGCGAAGTCGCCCGAGAAGTAGGTCAGGTTGCCGCCCCACTTGTTCTTGCCGGTGTTGCCCGCCGACTCACCGAACGAGTACATCACGTTACCGGTCAGGCCGCCGAAGTTCGGCGTCGAGTAGAGCAGCGAGTTGTTCCAGCCGGAATCGCCGATGATGCCCGGGTCGTAAACCCGGCCGCTGCTGGTCGGGAAGTACGTGTGGAAGATCATCGGGCTGAAGACGTACGAGTCAACCAGCGGGTTGAACAGGATCGTCGACACAAAATACGGCGTGGTGTTGCGGCCGAGCTTCAGCGTGCCGTAGCGTTGGTTCTCCAGACCGACATACGCATTGCGGCTGAACATCGAATCGCCGTTAAAGCGGCCCGAGCTGCCCGAGTCGGTACGGAAGAAGCCGTTCAGGTCGAAGATGGCCTTCGTGCCCATGCCCAGATCCTCGGTACCTTTGATACCCCAGTACGAGGTTTGCATGCCACCCGAGTTTGCGACGTAGGCACGGTCGCTACTACCAGGATTCTTGATGCCACCGACGAACATATCAGCCTGACCGTACAGCGTGACGCTGGACTGGGCGAAGGCTGCGCCGGAAAAAAGAGTGGCCGCGATTGCCGCCAGCTTGAGAGCCGGCTTGTACTGCTTTGTCATGTAAGACCTCCGTGGTTGTGAAGCTGCTCAGAACGTTTTCTTTGTGTGCCGGGACCTTGAAAGGTCTTCTTCTGCTTTGTCCCTCGGCCGCGCACGGAAGCCTTTCCGTGAAGTGGGGACCGGCGCGGCCGGGTACTATTTTTGACAGCGATGTTGCTTCGCTGAACGTTCCTGAATTTCTCTCTCTTTACTGCTGTGGATTTTTTTTCAGGCGGATACTAAGTCGTTCAAGCGGAATTGCGCAATGCGATGGATCTGGTTGATGCAAGTTTGCAACTCGACGGCCGGCTCGTTTTCGACGCGCCTTGCAAACGCATCGATGATTCCGTGCCGGTCATAGCCGCGTACAGCCAGGATGAACGGGAAGCCGAACTTGCGGTTGTAGGCCGCATTCAGATTCTGCAGACGCTGGAATTCTTCCGGCGTGCACTGGTCCAGGCCAGCGCCAGCCTGTTCGCGCGTCGATTCCTCGGTCAGCTCGCCACGTACCGCCGCCTTGCCCGCAAGCTCCGGGTGGGCGCGTACGAGCGTGAGCTGCGCTTCCTGTCCCGATGCGTCCACCGCGCCGCGCAGCGCCGTGGCCAGGTCCGCGGTGTTGGCAAACGGGCGTTTCTTCGCGGCGGCTTCCGCAAACCAGGGCGAGTGTTCGTAGATGCCGCCGAGCACCTTGATGAATTCGGCCTCGGGCATCGCGTTGAGTTGGGCGATCGTATAGGTGTTCTGGCTCATGCCTGGCTCCGGTGCGGGTGGGTTTCGATCCAATGGCGCGCGATATCGACGCGCCGGCAGATCCATACCTTGTCGTGCGACTGCACGTAGTCCAGGAATCGCTGCAGCGCACGGAAACGTCCCGGGCGGCCCAGCAGGCGGCAGTGCATGCCGATCGACAGCATCTTCGGCTGGTCGAGGCCGCTCGGATCGCCTTCGGCGTAGAGCACGTCGAAGGCATCCTTCAGATACTGGAAGAACTGCTCCCCCGTGTTGAAGCCCTGCGGCGTGGCAAAGCGCATGTCGTTGGAGTCGAGCGTGTAGGGCACCACCAGGTGCGGCTTCTTTTCGCCGCCAGTGACTTCCACTTCGGTCCAGAAGGGCAGGTCGTCGCCGTAGTAGTCCGAGTCGTACAGCAGCCCGCCGTGTTCCACCACGAGCTTGCGCGTGTTGGGACTATCGCGGCCCGTGTACCAGCCCAGCGGCATTTCGCCGGTCAGGTCCTTGATGATCTGCATGCCGATGCGCATATGCTCGCGCTCGGTGGCCTCGTCGATGCTCTGGTAGTGAATCCAGCGCCAGCCGTGGCACGCGATTTCGTGGCCCAGTTCGACGAAGGCGCGCGTCAGTTCCGGATGGCGCTGCAGCGCCATCGATACGCCAAAGATCGTGAGCGGCAGCTTGCGCTGTTCGAACTCGCGCAGAATGCGCCAGACGCCGGCGCGCGAGCCGTACTCATAGATGCCTTCCATACTCATGTGCCGCGCGGGGTAGGCCGCGGCACCGACGATCTCGGACAGGAACTGCTCGGATGCGGCGTCGCCGTGCAGCACGCAGTTCTCGCCGCCCTCTTCGTAATTGAGCACGAACTGCAGCGCCACGCGCGCGCCGCCCGGCCAGCGGGCGTGCGGCGGTTGGGCGCCATAGCCAATGAGATCGCGTGGATAGTTATCGTGTGTCATCGCGTTGTGTCTGCTTCAGGAGAGAAATTCAAACTGCTGCCTGCAAGGGCCGGGTCCTGTAGCGCACTCCCTTACGCAAAGCGCGTGCCAGAGTGGCTCTTGCGGGCTTGACAACCGGGCGCGATGCTGATGCAGGATTGTCCGCGTCCGATTGTCGATTTCGATTGTTGTACGTCAATGGTTGGGTGGCATTACTCCGTGCCGTGGGTGTTGGCGGCAGCGTTGCGCATTGCCTCTTCGGCCGACTGGATGCCGTTGAAGAACAGGTTCAACGTGACGGCCACGATCGTGCCAAGAACGATGCCGCTATGCGTGAACGGGTCGGTCCACTTCGGCAGGTACTGGAACAGCGTGGGCGACAGCGTCGGGATCATGCCGAAGCCGATCGAGATCGCCACGATGAACAGGTTGTGGCGATTGCGGGTGAAGTCGCAGCTGCCCAGGATGCGGATGCCAGTGGCTGCCACCATGCCGAACATCACGATGCCGGCGCCGCCCAGTACGAATTGCGGGACAGATGCCACAACGTGTGCCATCTTCGGGAACAGGCCGAACGCGATCAGGATCAGGCCGCCGGCGGCCGCCA
>DAIOET010000477.1:0-3652 GCA_036746135.1 Cupriavidus sp. | reverse complement strand
TCGGTGCTGTCGATCACCGACGACCAGCGCCTGCAGATGCTGCTGATCGGCTTTGCGTTCGGCGCCTTTCTGGAAGGCGCGGCCGGCTTTGGCGCACCAGTGGCCATTACCGCCGCGCTGCTCGTGGGTCTGGGGTTCAATCCGCTGTACGCGGCGGGGCTCTGCCTGATCGCCAATACGGCGCCGGTGGCGTTCGGCGCGATGGGCATTCCGATCATCGTGGCCGGGCAGGTCACTGGCATCGACCCGATGCACATCGGCGCGATGGCCGGCCGTCAACTGCCGCTGCTGTCGATGGCGGTGCCGTTCTGGCTCGTGTTCATGATGGATGGCTGGAAGGGCGTGCGAGAAACGTGGCCTGCAGCCTTTGTCGTCGGCGGTAGCTTCGCGGTGACCCAGTACTTCACGTCGAACCATATCGGCCCCGAGCTGCCGGACATCACGTCGGCGCTGGTAAGCCTGATCTCGCTGGCCGCGTTCCTGCGGGTCTGGCAGCCGCGCACCGCATCGCAGTCGGCACGCGGCGCCGTGTCCGGCGGCACCGTGGCGATGGCCGGTTTCGGTGGCGGCATGGGTGCGCCGTCGAGCCGCAAGGCATCGCCCTATACCTTCGGCCAGACCGTTCGCGCGTGGGCGCCGTTCGGCATCCTCACGGCCATCGTCACGGTCTGGAGCCTGCCGTCGTTCAAGGCGCTGTTCGGCGCCAACGGCCTGCTGGCCGGCACGGTGCTCAAGTTCAAGGTGCCGATGCTGGATCAGCTCGTGATCAAGGCAGCGCCGATCGTGGCATCGCCCAAGCCCTATGAAGCCGTGCTGAAGCTGGACCTGCTGTCGGCCGTGGGTACCGCAATCCTGCTGACGGCGGTCATCTCGGTGGTGCTGCTGCGCATGAAGCCGCGCGATGCCGTCGTAACGTTCTTCGAGACGCTGATGGAACTGCGCCGCCCCGTGTTGTCGATCGGTCTGGTGCTGGCATTTGCGTTCGTGGCCAACTACTCGGGCATGTCGTCGACGCTGGCATTGCTGCTTGCCGGTACCGGCGCCGCGTTCCCGTTCTTCTCGCCGCTGCTGGGCTGGCTCGGCGTGTTCCTGACCGGTTCGGATACGTCGTCCAATGCGCTGTTCTGCTCGCTGCAGCACACCACCGCGCATCAGATCGGCGTGTCGGACACGCTGCTGGTGGCCGCCAATACCACGGGCGGTGTCACGGGCAAGATGATCTCGCCGCAATCGATCGCGGTGGCCTGCGCGGCCACGGGACTGGTAGGCAAGGAATCGGAGCTGTTCCGCTTTACGCTCAAGCACAGCCTGCTGTTCGCATTCATCGTGGGCGTGATCACGATGGTGCAGGCGTACTGGTTGACGGGGATGATTCCGGGGTAAGTGTTTTCGCCCGATGTTTGCGCTCGGTATTTGCGCCGCTCTCCCGCGCGGGAGAGCGGCGCAAACGCTCGCGGCCTCAGTCGTTCGCCGCGTCTCTCGGCAGGAACGCATTCCCTTCCGTCAGCGGTGCATACCGGTAAGTCGCCGGGGTCCGGCTCAGCTTGACCGGGGCGCCCAGTCCCTTGTAGCCGCCGGCCATCTCCACCACCATTTCCCTGTGCGCGGTATGCGGATGCGTCAGCGCGTCCGGCACCGACAGTACCGGTGCGCACGGCACACCGGCGGCCGAAAGCTGATCGGCCAGCACCTTGCCGTCCCACGTTGCCAGCTTCGACTCCAGCGTGCCCTTGAGCTGCGCGCGGTTGACCGATCGCGCGCCGGCCGTGGCAAAACGCTCGTCATCAGCCAGCTCCGCCACGCCGATGTGTTCGCAGAAGATGCGGAACTGCCGGTCGTTGCCCACGGCCAGAAAGATCGGATCGGTGGCCGTGGCCACGGTGTCGTACGGATAGATGTTCGGATGCGCATTGCCGGTGCGGCCCGGCGTCTTGCCGCTCATGAACCAGTTGGCCGCGTGCGGATGCAGCAGCGACAACCCGGAGTCGTAAAGCGCCGCCTCGACGAACTGGCCGCGCCCGCTGCGTTCGCGCTCCTGCAGCGCCAGCAGCACTCCCAGCGCGGCGTTGAGTCCGGTGACCATGTCGACCACGGGCAGTCCCACGCGCAACGGATCGCGGTCGGGCTCGCCGTTGATGCTCATGATGCCCGCCATCGCCTGGATTGCCGCGTCGTAGCCCGGCAGGCCGCCCAGCGGGCCATCGGCACCGAAGCCCGAGACACGGCAATGAACCAGACGCGGAAACTGCTGCGACAGGGCGTCGAAGCCCAGGCCCCATTTCTCCATCGTGCCCGTCTTGAAGTTCTCGACCAGCACATCGGCATCGGCCAGCAGGGCCAACAGCACGGCGCGGTCGGCGTCGGCGGTCAGGTCCAGCTTCATCACGCGCTTGTTGCGGTTCAGGCCGAAGTAGTACGACGCCACGCCATCGCGGAACGGCGGACCCCAGGTTCGCGTGTCATCGCCCTGCGGCGGTTCGATCTTGAGCACGTCGGCGCCGTGGTCGCCCAGGATCTGGCCGCAGAACGGGCCGCCGAGAATACGCGAGAGATCCACTACGCGAATCCCGGCAAGTGCACCGGTCACGCCGGCTTTGGTTGGCGTCATTGTCTCTTCCTATGTCTTGTTCTAAGTGGTCGTCAGTCCAGCTGTGCGCCAGACTTCTGCACGACGGCACGCCACTTGCCGACCTCCGCCTTGACGAAGTTGCCCAACTGCTCGGGCGATGTCGACGGCGCCAGCTCCAGCCCCTGCGCGAGCAGCGTCTTGCGGACTTCGGGCTGCTGCAACGCATCGGCGAATGCATGGTTCAGCTTGCCGATGACAGCGGGCGGCGTGCCTGCCGGTGCTACCACGCCAAAGAATACCGAAACATCGAAGCCGGCGACACCCTGCTCGGCAACGGTAGGCACATCGGGCAAGGCCTGCGACCGGCCCTTGGTGGTCACACCCAGGGCACGCACCTTGCCGCTCTTGATGAAAGGCAGCGCGGTCAGCACATCGGTGAACGTCATGCTGACCTGCCCGCCCAGCAGATCGTTGAGCGCGGGGCCGGTGCCCTTGTAAGGCACGTGCTGGAAGTCCGTGCCGGCCAGGTTGTTGAACAGCACGCCGGCCAGGTGCGACGACGCGCCGTTGCCCGACGACGCATAGGTCAGCTTGCCCGGATGCGCCTTGCCATAGGCGATCAGCTCCTGCACGTTCTTGGCGGGCACGTTCGGGTTGACCACCAGTACGTTCGGCAGATGGCCGATCTGGATCACGGGCGCGAAGCTCTTGATCGGGTCATAGTTGATCTTGCGATACAGGCTCACGTTGATCGCCAGCGGCGCCGACGTGCCGAACATCAGCGTGTAGCCATCGGGTTCGGCGCGCGCCACGACTTCCGCGCCGATATTGCCGCCGGCGCCCGCGCGGTTTTCCACCACCACGGGCTGGCCCAGGCTGTTCTTCAGCGCGGCGGCCAGTGTGCGGGCCATCGCATCGGTCGGGCCGCCCGGCGGGTAGGTCACCACGAGCATGATGGGCTTGCTGGGAAAATCCTTTTGCGCAAGCGCGGGGGTGGCAAGCAGCGTGCAGGCTGCGAACGAGGCGATGGCGGCCAGGGCCGCGCGGCGGTGCCATTGGGGCATGATGCGTTGTCTCCGGTGA
>DAIOET010000476.1:0-3654 GCA_036746135.1 Cupriavidus sp. | reverse complement strand
TACAGCTTCTATGCTGATCAGATGAACAACCAGTTCCAGAACGTGAACGTCCAGAACACGGCGCCAAATTCGAACATCACGGTCGACGCCAGCATGGACGCCCGCAACAAGGGGCGGCTGATCTGAGTCCTGCCACGTCTTTCGGCAGGGTTTTCGCGGTGACTTCCAACATCCGGTGCCCCGGGGGCGCCTAACGCGCGGAGCGGCATCGGTCCGCGCCGGAGCATGCCGTGACCTGCGTATCGCAATTCCGCTGGACCTCCGCCGCCTGCACAGACGTCGGACGGGTGCGTGAGCGCAACGAGGACGCCTGCCTGGCGATCCCCAACCGGGGCATCTGGGCGGTGGCCGATGGCATGGGCGGCCATGCCGTCGGAGACTTCGCCAGCCGGGCCATCATCCAGGCCCTGTCGGCGCTGCCCGAATCGGACAGCCTCGACACCGCCGTGGAAAACGCCCGCATTGCCATGCAGACCGTGAACCAGTTGCTGATCGAAGAAGCGCTGCGAATGAAAGTGCGCGTGATCGGCAGCACCGTGGTCATGCTGTTGGCCTGCGAACGCCAGTGCTGTTGCCTGTGGGCCGGCGACAGCCGGCTTTATCTTTTTCGGGATGGCCATCTGAAGCAGCTCTCGCGCGATCACAGCCAGGTGGAACGGCTCAAGGCACGCGGCCTGATCACGGCCGACGAAGCCAGACATCATCCCGCCCACAACACGATCACGCGCGCGGTGGGCGCGGCGGCCACGCTTGAACTCGAACGGCTGACGCTGGAGATCGGCGATGGCGACCTGTTCCTGCTGTGCAGCGATGGGCTGAGCAACGAAGTCGAGGACGACCAGATCGCGACGTTGATCGGCGACGGGCGCGATCCCGTCGCGGCCGCCGATGCCCTGCTCAAGCGGGCGCTCGATAACGGCGGCCGCGACAACGTTTCAGTAGTGGTGATCCGCGCCGAGGACATCGGCGGTGGATCGGATATGACGCTGCTGAATCCGGAGGTTTGACGGCGCGCCAGGCTCTACTTCCCCTCCGCCTGCCGATTGTTCCTGAAGTCCTTCGAATGAATCCCGTGCTTCTTGAGCAGCATCTGGATATGGGACCGGTTCATGTCGAAGCGCCGTGCCAGCTCCGCCACCGTGCCGCCCACTTCCTGCAGCCCGCGCTCCAGGAATGCCCGCTCCGCTTCATCGCTGGCCGCGCGCTTGGCTTCGCTCAGTGACGTGGCGGTGCTCAGATCGGTGACCGTCGCCTTGCCGCCGCTTGTCGCGGCCACCGATTGCAAGCCTGTCGGCTTGGGCCGGATGTCCTGCGGCAGGTGAACAAAATCGGCCGTATCGCCAGCCAGGCATGACAGCCGGTACATCAGGTTGCGCAGTTCACGGATGTTGCCGGGGTATTCGTAGTGCAGCAGGAAGTCGCGCAGCCGGGGCGTCAGCTTGATCGGCCGCCGCTTGAGCTGCCCGGCGGCTTCATCGCCGAAGTAGGCGACCAGCAGCGGTATCTCGTCGCGCCGTTCGCGCAGCGCGGGCAGCGTGACGTGGATGACGCTGAGCCGATAGAACAGATCCTCGCGAAACGTGCCCTCCAGGCTCATCTTGCGCAGGTCCTTGTTGGTGGCGGCGACGATGCGCGTGTCCACGGCGATTGCCTCGTCGGAGCCGACGCGCTGGATTTCATGGGCTTCCAGCACGCGCAGCAACTTTACCTGGCCGGTCAGCGGCAGCTCCCCGATTTCGTCGAGAAAGATGGTACCCGTGTGCGCGCTCTCGAACTTGCCGCGCCGGTCGTTGGCCGCGCCCGTGAACGATCCCTTCTTGTGGCCGAACAGTTCCGATTCGAGCAGGCTGTCCGGTATCGCGCCGCAGTTGACCGAGATGAACGGCTTGTCGTTGCGCAGACCGTTGGCGTGAATCACCTTGGCCATCAGTTCCTTGCCGGTGCCGCTTTCGCCGTCGATCAGTACGGGCAGGTCGGTTGGCGCGGCCTTCTCGGCGATTTCCAGCGCTTCGAGCAGCTTGGGGTTGTCGCCAAACGTGCCCTCGAAGATAAAGCTGCGCTCCATCAGCGCCTGGCGCCGTTCGCGCGCGGACATCTCCACGGGTTCGACAACCTCTTCCAGCGGCTCGCCCGAGGCCGTCGCCGCCGCCACGAAGCGCTCCTTGTGCGACAGTCCCATCACGTCGTCGCGCAGTGTGGTGGCCTGCTTGAGCAGTTTCTCGATATCGGGCCGCTCCAGCCGCGACGACCAGCGCAGTGTGGAACGCAGGATCTCGATCCGTTCGATCAGGCCCGCGAACGACACCGCGGAGGTGGCAGGGGTGGGGTTGTATAGCTTCATGCCGCGCTCAACTGCTTCTGGACCAACTGGTAGTACATGCCGCGGCGTTCGAGCAACTCCTCGTGCCGCCCCTGCTCCACGATGCCGCCTTCGTACAGCACCAGGATCTTGTCCGCCTGCATGATCGTACTGAGCCGGTGCGCGATGATCACGGCCGTACGGCCACGCAGGATCTCCTGCATGTTCGCCAGGATGTTGCTTTCCGATTGGGTGTCCAGCGCCGACGTCGCCTCGTCGAACACAAGCAGACGCGGGTCGTGGTACAGCGCGCGGGCAATGCACAGCCGCTGGATCTGCCCGCCGGACAGCCCGATGCCCCGCTCGCCCACCACCTGTTCATAGCCCAGCGGCAGCTTCGAAATGAAGGCGTGGGCATCGGCCATCTTGGCCACTTCCTCGATGCGCCGGCGGTCGGGACTATCCTCGCCGCAGGCGATGTTCTCGGCCACCGTTCCCGAGAACAGCAAATTGGTCTGCATCACGTAGCCCACCTGCGCGCGGAAGAACTCGGTGTCGATCACGTTCATGTCGTAGCCGTCCACCTTCATCGCGCCATCCGTCGGCTTGTAGAAGCCCACCAGCAACTTGGCCAGCGTGGTCTTGCCAGACCCGCTGCGGCCCACGATGGCCACCATCTCGCCCGGCCGCATATGGAAGCTGATGTTCTCCAGCACGTAGGGCGTGTCCTCGCCGCCATAGCGAAAATACACGCCGTCGAACTGGACCTCGCCCTGCAGATCGGGCAACGAAACGCGCGACATCACGTCTTCCGGTTTCTGCTCCGGTTCCAGATCCAGCACATCGCCCAGCCGCTCCATCGCCACGCCGGCATCGTTGAGCTGCCCCCAGAGCGCCACCAGGCCCATCAGCGGCGCCAGCACGCTACCCATGAATGCGTTGAATGCGATCAACTGCCCGATCGTCAGTTCGCGCTCCAGCACCAGTGTGGCCCCTACCCAAAGGATGGTGATCGTCGTGGCCGCATTCAGCACCTGGCTGACCAGCCCCACGAGGATATGGAACGACTGCGCCTGGTACTGCTTGTCCAGCGCCTTGGCGTACTTGCGCTCCCAGCGCAGCCGCACCGGCCGCTCGATGCCCATGCCCTTGACGGTTTCGGCACCGCCGAGCGTTTCCATCAGGTACGCCTTGGCATCGGTCGACGCGGCAAACACTTCGCGCGCATAGGTCTTGACCTTGGGCGTGACGACCACGGTCAGCGCCGCAATCGGTATCACAAAGGCGATCAGCAGCAGCGTCAGCTTCACGTTGTAGAGGAACATGATGCTGAAGTAGATGAACACCATCAGCAG
>DAIOET010000475.1:0-3663 GCA_036746135.1 Cupriavidus sp. | reverse complement strand
CTGCCGTTCAACACCGATGGCGGCGGCCTGTGCAACAACCATCCGGCCAACCGTGGCGGCATCACCAAGGTGATCGAGGCCGTGCGCCAACTGCGCGGCGAAGCTCACCCGGCCGTGCAGGTGAAGAACTGCCAACTGGCACTGGCGCAGGGTACCGGCGGCTACATGGGTTCTCGCCACGGCTCCGCCACCCTGATCCTCGAACGCGAATAGTACGCAAACGGATGCCCACCATGACTACTCCCTACGTTCCCACCGTCTACAAGGCACCGGACGAACTGCCCGACAACATCGCGTTCTGGCAGGCTGCGCGCGACGGCAAGCTGCTGGTGCGCCACTGCAAATCGTGCGGCAAACCCCACTGGTATCCGCGCGTGCTGTGCCCGTTCTGCATGGGCGATACCGACTGGAAGGCCGCCAGCGGCCTGGGCGAGATCTATTCGTTCAGCATAACGCGCCGGGCGGGTCCGCACCCGTTCTGCATCGCCTATGTGAAGCTCGACGAAGGCATCACCATGCTGACCCATATCGTCGACACGGATCTGGACAGCGTGCGCATCGGCCAGCGCGTGAAAGTGCGTTTCGCAGAAACCGAAGGCGGCGCGCCCGTGCCTGTCTTTGCCCCGGTCGTACCGGCCTGAGCGAGACACCGCATGCCGATCAGCTATCAGCATCTGCGCAACCGGCCCTTTCCGCCGGTGCGCCAGCACTACACCGAGCGGGACACCATGCTGTACGCCCTGAGCCTGGGCCTCGGCAATGACCCGCTCAACGCATCGGCCCTGCCGTTCGTCTACGAAGGCACGCCGGGCGGACTGCGCGCGCTGCCATCGCAGGCCGTGGTGCTGGGCTACCCCGGCTTCTGGGCGCGCGAGCCGGACACCGGTATCGATTGGGTCAAGCTGCTGCACGGCGAACAACGCCTGCGCCTGCATCGCCCGCTGCCCGCGGGCGCCGAAGTGGTTGGCCACAATCGCATCACGCATCTGACCGACAAAGGCGCGGGCAAGGGCGCGATCATGGTCACCGAGCGGCGGCTGGAAACGACGCGCGGAGAATTGCTCGCCACGATCCAGCAGGTGTCGTTCCTGCGTGGCGACGGCGGTTATAGCCAGCTCGACGGCGGCCAGCCCACCGACGAGCCGCTTCCCGCACTGCGCCCGACGCCCGAAGACCGGCCGCCCGACTTCGTCGACACACAGGCCACGCGGCCCGAAGCCGCGCTGCTGTACCGGCTGATGGGCGACTTCAATCCGTTGCACGCCGACCCCGCCGTCGCGGCGGCGGCCGGATTCGAACGGCCGATCCTGCATGGTCTGGCCAGTTACGGCCTGGTGGCCCACGCACTGCTGCGGCAATGCGCCGGCAGCGATCCGTCACGGCTGCGCGCGTTCGATATCCGCTTTACGGCGCCGGTCTATCCCGGCGAGACACTGGTGACCGAGATCTGGCGAGACCCGCTGCATTCCGGACATTTCCAGTTGCGCGCCAAAGTACAGGAGCGCGACAAGGTCGTACTCAGCCACGGCTGGGCAGAAATCGCCTGAATTTTTCGACATGACAGCTTCCTCCGCTTCGACCCACGGCCTGCCGCCGCCGTCCGCGCAAACCGGCGCGCTGAGCCACATTCGTGTGCTGGATCTCTCGCGCGTGCTGGCCGGGCCCTGGTGTACCCAGAACCTGGCCGACATGGGCGCCGATGTGATCAAGATCGAGAAGCCCGGTGCGGGCGACGACACCCGTCACTGGGGGCCGCCGTACCTGGATGGCGACGATGGTCCGACGCGCCAGGCCAGCTACTTCGCGGCCTGCAATCGCAACAAGCGCTCCGTGACGGTCGACATCGCCACACCCGAAGGCCAGAAGCTGGTGCGTGAGCTGGCAGCGCAAAGCGACGTGGTCATCGAGAACTACAAGACCGGCGGACTCAAGCGCTACGGCCTGGACTACGAAGCGCTGAGCGCGCTGAATCCGCGCCTGATCTACTGCTCGATCACCGGCTTTGGCCAGACCGGCCCCTATGCGGCACGCCCCGGCTACGACCTGCTGGTCCAGGCCATGAGCGGGCTGATGAGCATCACGGGCCAGCCCGACGGCGAACCCGGCGCGGGGCCGCTGCGCGTGGGCGTGGCGGTGATCGACGTATTCACGGGTATGTATGCCACCACGGCCATCATGGGAGCGATTGAAGCGCGGCACCATACCGGGCGTGGCCAGCGTATCGACATCGCACTGCTCGACGTGGCGATGGCGGTGCTGGCCAATCAGGGCGCGGGATATTTGAACGCTGGGGTAGTGCCGACGCGGCAGGGCAATGCGCACCCGAGCGTGGTGCCGTACCAGGACTTTCCGACGCACGATGGCGACATGCTGCTGGCCATCGGCAATGACGGCCAGTTCGCGCGCTTCTGCGAAGTGGCCGATGTCGACTGGGCGCGCGACGACCGCTATGCCACCAACAGCGCCCGCGTCACGCATCGCGCCACGTTGATTCCGATGATGAGCGAGATCACGCGCAAGAAGCCCACGCGCGAATGGATCGCCCTGCTCGAAGCCGCCTCCGTACCGTGCGGTCCGATCAACGATATCGGGCAGGCGTTTGCGGACGAGCATGTCCAGCATCGCGGATTGCGCGTCGAACAGTACCGCTACGCGGCATCGGAGCAGCCGGAGGCCGACTCGGTCAACCGGATCTGCACCACGGCCAGCCCGCTGCGCTTATCCGAGACGCCGCCGACGCTGCGACACGCGCCGCCCGCGCTGGGCCAGCACACGGACGAGGTATTGCGCGATTGCCTCGGCCTTGACCGGCAAGCGGTTGCCGACCTGCGCGCCAAGGGCGTGCTGTAGCCTGATGAGGTCTGCCGGGGCCATGCGATTCTGCGTCCTGTCGTCGTCGCCTGTCCGCCTGGCGCGGCTGATGCCGGTGTTTTCGATGACCGTCACGGCGCAGCGCGGAACCACGGTGATTCGGCGCGACGGCTTCGAGCGCGTACTCGTGCACGGCCAGCCCTGCATCATCGAGCCGTTCCAGGCGTTCGACCTGCACATTGCGGGCAGCGCCTGGCAACCGGCTGGATGCCGCGTGGAAATGGCATCGGCCTGCGGGGCCACCGATCCAATCGCGCTGCATCGGGACCTGTCGCAACGGATCTTCCTGCAACCGCAACTACCCTGGAACGCAGCCTTCGTGGCCGATCTGCTCGGGGAATCGCCCGACCGGATTCGCCGCACATTGTTCGCGGGGGGCGCGGCCTTTGGCGAGCTTTGCCGGACGCAGCGGCTGATGCGCCTGCTGTTCGAACCGATGCATGCCCGTACCGCGCTGCCAGCGCTGAAACGCAGCGTGGGATGGCCTGCCAGCCACGATCTTGAAGCCGCATTCCACGACCGGTTTGGCGCATCGCTTCATCGGTTTCAATGCGCCCTCGCTGGTGAAGACGACAACACCACGGACCGCAGGCCGGCGCCGGGCATTGGCCATCACTATTGGTCCAGCCTATTCCCCGCATAACAAACCGGTCTTAGACGCTATACCAGAAAAGTCGGATCATCCTGGACAACGGTCATTCCCCACCCACCGGAGTCTTCGATGAAGTCCGCCCTGCTCGCCCTGTGTGGCGCAGCCTCCCTCCTTGCCTCGCTGTCCGCCGTTGCCGGTCC
>DAIOET010000474.1:0-3674 GCA_036746135.1 Cupriavidus sp. | reverse complement strand
TCGGCGGCCTTGAGGCTGCTGGTGGCGATGACTTCGGCAACGATGGCCAGGGCTAGAAGCAGGTATCCGTTCATGGCGGGCAGGAAAATAGGGTGGAAATGGGGCAAAAGCGATGATTAAGGCGCCCCCGGGGCGCCATTATGCAAGCAGTCTCCCGGGCGGTTTTGCAAAACGCTGACTGGAATGCCGAGAATCCAGACGCCACGCGGGTTTCAGGCAGTTGGATTACCCTCCCTTGCGGTGGTTGTGCTTAAGGCGATACCGGGCTTGAATGCAGTCAGTACGCCAAAGTCACCCGGGGTTTTAAATCGAGGTGGCCAACAATAACAGTCGCGGCGACTTAAACCAGTGGCCTGACCATGCCGGTATGCATAACAAATACGCCGGTGGCAGGACGCGGGTAGACGGGATAAGGGGAGCTGTATGAAGACCGATGTGGATTCGGCCACTGCATGGCCCGTCATCGCGCGGTCGGCTGACCTGGACGGCGCGTCAAGCCAGCACGCCGCACCAGCCGCCGCCGAATGTGGCGAAGGCGTCTGGCAGAACACCATCGCCGCCGCCGACCACGCGCTGGAAGAAGCGTCGCGCATTCAGCGCGGCGTCCAGCAGAATCTCAAGCTGATGCAGGAAGTGCGAGCCTTGCGCGAGGATTTGCGCCGGGCGCACACCGAGATCGACCGCTACCGCGGCATGCACGCGCGCGTGGTGGTCAGCATGCGCCAGCTCGAAGACGATCACACCGCGGAAATGACGCGCCTGCACGCTGACAACGAGATGCTGCTGGTGCGGCATCGCGTCTACAAGCTGCTGTCGGAGCACTACAGCATGGCGGCGCTTCGGTTCGAGCCGGCGGTGTTTGCCGAGCACCGCGACCGCGTGCTGGAACACGTGCTGTTCCAGCGGCGCAAGGGTGTGCCGGTCACCGAGATCAGCGCGGCGGAAATCGCTTTCCTGCTGCTCTGATCGGGGCCGGGTTCAGGCAGCCTTTGGCTCGCGCGGCCGGAGTACCAGCAGCGCGAGCATGCCGCCGGCCACGCCCCAGAACGCCGAGCCTACGCCGGCCAGCGTCATGCCGGACGCCGTGATCATGAACGTCAGCAAGGCCGATTCCCGTTCGGCGGGCGTTTGCATGGCCACGGTCAGTCCGCTGGCGATCGATCCCAGCAACGCAAACGCCGCCACGGCCACCACCAGCGCCTTCGGGAAGGCGGCGAACAGTGCCGCGATGCTGGCGGCCATTACACCCATCACCAGGTATCCGATACCGCAAACCACGGCGGCCATGTAGCGGCGGCGCGGATCGGCGTCGGCCTGCGGGCCGGTGCAGATGGCTGCCGTGATGGCGGCCAGGTTGATGCCGTGCGAGCCGAACGGCGCCAGGATGGCCGACGCCACGCCTGTCACCGTGATCAGCGGGCTGGCCGGCACGCGGTAGCCGTCGGCACGCAGCACGGCCAGACCGGGGATGTTCTGCGAGGCCAGCGCCACGATGAACAATGGCACGGCAATGCTGACGAACGCCGACATCGAGAACGACGGCGTGGTCCAGACCGGCATCGCGACCGCAAAGTGAAACTGCTCGAAGTGAAGCTGCCCAAGCCAGCCCGCCAGTGCCACGCCGATGACCAGCACACCGGGCACCGCGTAGCGCGGCCACCAGCGGCGGCCCAGCAGGTAGGCGGCGAACATCACCAGCAACAACAGCGTCTGGTACTGGGCCTGGACGAAAACGTCGACGCTGATCCGGAACAGGATGCCAGCGAGCAATGCCGAGGCGATGCTGGCTGGCAGCGCCTTCATGAGTTTGTCGAACCAGCCGGTCAGGCCAGCCGCGGTCATCAGCAGTGCGGCCATCAGGAAGGCGCCGATCGCCTCGGAGTAGGGTACGCCCGGCAGGCTGGCGATCAATAGCGCCGCACCGGGTGTGGACCATGCCACCACGACGGGCACGCGCATCGCCAGCGACAATCCCAGCGTGGTGACGCCCATGCCCATCGACAACGCCCAGATCCAGGACGAAATCTGCGCGTCGTTCAGATGTGCCGCCTGTCCGGCCTGGATCATCAGCACCAGGGAGCTGGTGTAGCCGGTCAGCATGGCGATCAGCCCGGCCACGATCGTGGAAACGGACAGGTCGGAAAGCTTCGGGGCGTCGGCGGGAGACATGGCTTTGCGTGCGAAAGACGGATGGGGCCGGTATCTTCGCACGGGAGGGCGGGCTGGGGGATGGTTTCGCTCCCCTCCGCAAGGCGGGAGAGGAGCCGAGGAGCGGGCCGGACGCTTCAAATCGAGGCGGCCGGCAGGCAGAACTTCAATGCCCTGTCCTCAATCCCTCTCCATACAGCGTGGGAGAGGGCGCACGGGTGCGGCAAGTCAACCCAAGCCGTCAGTCCGCCACCTTGTCGCTCGGGAACTTGAACGAGTCACGCAGCAGGTAGCTCATCGGAATATCGAGCGTGATGCCGTTTGGCGGAATCGGCTGCTGGAACCACTTGCGGTAAAGCTTCTGCGTGTCCTGGTCGTAGATCGACGCGATCATTGCCTTGTCGACGATCTTCTTGAACTCGACGTCGTGCTTCGACAGCATGACGGCGTACGGCTCGATCGTAAGCAGGTCGCCGGTCACGGCCAGCGACGCCGGATTCTTCGCATTGGCGCGCAGGCCGAACAGCAGCACGTCGTCCATCACGAAGGCATCCGCCTTGCCCGATTCGACCATCGAGAAAGCCTCGGCGTGGTCCTTGGCTTCCACCACTTTCCAGCCCATCGCGCCGGCTTCATCCATCTTGCGGATCATCTCCAGCGGCGTGGTCTTGGTGGTGGACACCACGGTCTTGCCACGCAGGTCGCCCCATTTGCGGATGCCCGAGTCCGACTTCACCAGCATGCGGCTGCCGGCAATGTAGTGCGGGATCGTGAACGCCACCTGATCGCGGCGCTCGCGGTTGTTGGTGGTCGAGCCACACTCCAGGTCGGCCTTGCCGTCGACGATGGCCGGAATACGCGAGGCCGGCGTTACCGGCACCCATTCCACGCGCAGCTGCGGCATCTTGAGTTGTGTGCGCACGGCCTCGGCCACCTTCAGGCAGAGGTCCACGGCGTAGCCCATTGGCTTGCCATCGGCCACGAACGAGAACGGCACCGAGCTTTCACGGTGCGCGATGCGGATGGCACCGGTCTGCTGAATGCGCAGGACCACCGAGTTTGGCGTGGCCGCCTGTGCCGCCGGTGTGGCCGGCACGCAAAGCAGGGTGGCTAGGGAGAATACGACAGGCGCCATGCCTCGAAGCGAGGCAAAGCGCGGCAGGCCCGAATAGGTCATGAATGACACCCGTCAAAAGTACTTCAGGAAATAGCCCGGGCGGCGTGTTGGCCGTCCGCCGGTGGCCGGATGATTCCGGCTCTATGACTGCTGGATACCCCGGTGCTGCTGTCGTTGTGCTTTCGGAGAATTCCGATGCCGGATTGTTCCACGGGCGACCAGCAAGGCACAACTATGCGGGCTAGTGTCCGTGTTCAACGTCCCCGGCACGCAACGCTTGGGCGTGGTGCGCGTTGACGGGGACTTTCCCTTACGGATTTGTCCGACTTCTGGCGCGCCGCGCCGCTGGCTATCCTTCAGTCGTGCCTTGCGAGCAGGGCACCGAGGAGAGACTCTTGGGGCCCGTTCA
>DAIOET010000473.1:0-3675 GCA_036746135.1 Cupriavidus sp. | reverse complement strand
TGGCAGCAGGCTTGGTTGCAGTCTTCGCGGTCGGTTTCGCTTTGGTCGCCATATCAATGTACGAGAGTTGAAGATTGAGGTCCCGGCCGATTCGCAATGTCCGCTGCGTTAGCGCTTTGCATCGTTGCGATTCGTGCTTGCCGGCACGCACTGAATCATAGCGGAAACAGCCGGAAGTAAAGGGGTTTTCTAACATGCTGTAGGTCAAACCAAGTGAAAACCCCGGGTTTTGTCGCTGGTTTGCGTCAGCCAACACGCTGCGGAGCCTTACGTCCCCCCACTTTCGCGTATGACAGACGCGCCGAACGCGCAAAAGTTTCCGCAATCAGTGCGCGTGGCCAGCCATCGCATCGCGCG
Source organism: Cupriavidus sp. (assembly GCA_036746135.1). Classification (GTDB taxonomy): domain Bacteria; phylum Pseudomonadota; class Gammaproteobacteria; order Burkholderiales; family Burkholderiaceae; genus Cupriavidus. The sequence continues at coordinate 3,318 of DAIOET010000473.1, read as the reverse complement.
TTTCGTGTGCCAGTCCCAGCGCGAAAGCGGTCTCCGCCACCAGGAAAAGCGGACCCACCAGCAGGCCAACGAGGTCGTCGACGAACGCCGGCTTACGCCCTTCGAAGTAGTGGCCGACGAACTGGATCACCCATCCCGCCACGAACAGGCCGATGCCCGAAGCCAGCCACGCAGCGGTGGAAAACGCGGCAATCCACGCGCCCGCCCAGACGAAGACGGCCAGGATCGCGGCCATCGCCACGCCGAATCCGAACGACAGGCGCAGGTAAAACAGGCAGGACAGTACGTAGACCACGATGGCCGGCGTCACGAACAACCCGCCGTCGCCAAGCGCCATGAGGGGCCGGCCCAGCAGTGCGGTCACGGCCAGCACGATCATCGGGATGCCGATGAAATGCGTGAACACGTTGCGCGCATCGCGGTGGTACGCCGCATAGTTCGACAGATGATCGATCAGGGTTTTCACGGGGCAGTCTCCTGTTTGCGGCCTGTCTTCGAGGCCTGTTTTCGAGGGGCCGGCAGCGGTTTTTGCGTCATGACGCCAAACCACACTGCCGGCCCGGATTTGATGTGGATTTATATTAGTGATGCGCCGCGTGCTCTGGAAGAGGACTTCCCCGGCATTCGAGCCGCCCTACTAATTCCGCCGCCCCCATCGCCATGCGTGCCATCGACGAAATACCCGCCCTGACTTCCGACCAGCGCGACGCCTGGCTGCGGCGCATCGGCATTGACGCCGTGCCGCAGCCAACGCTGGATACCCTGAACGCGCTGATTGCCGGCCACCTGGCGCATATTCCGTTTGAAAACCTGACCCCGCTGGTGGGCTGGCCCGTGAACATCGACCTGCCCGCGGTGTTCGAAAAACTCGTGCACTGGGGCCGCGGTGGCTACTGTTTCGAACTGAATACGCTGTTCTGCGCCGGGCTCAAGGCGCTTGGCTATGCGGTCGTGCCATTGGCCGCCCGCGTGCGCTGGAACGTTCCTGATGAGCGGCCGACGGGGTTGTCGCACATGCTGCTGCGCGTGGAAGTGGCGCACGAAAGCTATGTGGCGGACGTCGGCTTTGGCGGCCCCACGCCCGACCGCGCACTCGCACTTTCGCTGCCGGCCGGCGCGGATTCGCCCTACCGCCTGCTGACGACCGCGCCCGAAGCCGCCGGTACCGCCTTCCATTCCTTCGATCTGGCCGTGCGCAACCCCGACGCGCCGGACGCCGGGACACCGGATGCAAACGCTGACGACGCAGATACGTGGCGAGTGCTGTACCGCTTCGACCTGACACCGCAGCCGCGAATCGACTATGTGGCGCGCAACTGGTACGTGTCGACGCATCCCGACAGCCACTTCACGCAGATGCTGATTGCCGCGCGCACCGGTGCCGACGGTGCGCGGCTGTCGCTCGGCAACGGCAACCTGACCGAGCGCATACCCGACGGCAGCGTGCAAAAAACCGAGCTGGCCACGCCCGATGACGTCATTGACGTGCTGGCTGGCCGCTTCGGTATCCGGATCGACGACGATCTGCGGGCGGCGCTGGCGGCACGGTTGCCGGCGATACTGGTGGCACGCTAGCGGGCGCCCGGCGCATCCCGCCCCGCCCGAACCTCGCCATGCGCGGGCCGCGACCCGGGGCATTCCGCGCTGCGGCACGGTTCATGCATCGTATGAATTGCCCGCAGAAAGTTTGCTGATATCGGCCCCGACACGCTGGTCGGCCTGTGGACTGAGGGGGTACGGCTGCCCATAATGTCCCGGCCAATTCACGATTCAGGGCGCGGCACGTACCGCGGCCCATCCATATCAGGAGACACCATGTCATTGTTCGATCTGTCGGGCAAGGTTGCCATCATCACCGGATCCTCGCGCGGCATTGGCCGGGCCATTGCCGAGCAAATGGCCGTGCAGGGTGCCAAGGTCGTCATCTCGTCGCGCAAGATCGAGGCCTGCCAGGAAGTGGCCGACGCCATCAACGCGCAGCACGGGGCCGGCACCGCGTTGGCCGTTGCCGCGAATATTTCGTCGAAAGAGGCGTTGCAGCACCTGGTCGACGAAACCAACCGCACCTTCGGCAAGGTCGACGTGCTGGTCTGCAATGCCGCATCAAACCCGTATTACGGGCCGATGAGCGGCGTGTCGGACGACCAGTTCCGCAAGGTTCTGGACAACAACGTGATCTCGAACCACTGGCTGATCCAGATGGTGGCCCCGCAGATGATCGAGCGCCGCGAAGGCTCGATCATCATCGTGTCGTCGATTGGCGGCCTGCGCGGATCGCCCACGATCGGTGTCTACAACGTTTCGAAGGCAGCCGATTTCCAGCTCGCGCGCAATCTGGCGGTGGAGTTCGGGCCGCACAATGTGCGCGTGAACTGCATCGCGCCGGGACTGATCAAGACCGACTTCGCCAAGGCGCTCTGGGAAGATCCGGTGCGCTACAAGCAGTCGACCGAGAACGCGCCGCTGCGCCGCATTGGCGAACCGGTCGAGATCGCCGGCGCGGCATGCTTCCTGGCTTCGGCCGCCAGCACGTTCATGACGGGCCAGGCGATGGTGGTGGACGGCGGCGTGACGATCTGATTTGTCCAATCCGCGCGGGAGGCCACGCATGTCGCAGCATCCGCAGCAACCTTTGCAGGCCGGCCCGCAGTGGCCGGCCATGTCGATTGCCGAGGCGCACGCCCGGCTGACCGCCCCAGGGGCGCCGTTCGAAACCGAGACGCGCGTGATCCGGGGCATTCCCACCACGGTCTGGAAGAATGCGCCGCCCACGCTGCGCGACCTGTTCCTGGTTGCCGCGGCCTGGGGCGAGAAGACCTTCGTGGTCTACGAGGACGAACGCGTCAGCTATCGCGCGTTCGCATTGGCTGCCACCGCACTGGCCCACCAGCTGGTGCGCGACGGCGTGCGCAAGGGTGACCGCGTGGCCGTGGCCATGCGCAACCTCCCTGAATGGCCGGTGGCGCTCTACGCCGGCCTGCTGACCGGCGCCATCGTCACGCCGTTGAACGCGTGGTGGACGGGGCCGGAACTGGAATATGGACTCACCGATTCCGGAAGCCGCATCGCCATCGTCGATCACGAGCGGCTTGATCGCATCCTGGAACACCTGCCCGAGTGCCCGGCGCTGGAGCGCATCTATGTGTCGCGCACTCCGGCCGGCACGACATTCGACGACCCGCGCATCGTGCCGTTGGCTTCGGTAATCGGCGAATCCGATGCGTGGACGTCCTTGCCTTCGCAATCGTTGCCACAGGTTCCGCTCGATCCCGAGGACGATGCCACGATCTTCTACACGTCGGGCACCACGGGCAAGCC